>JBCCRH010000108.1:0-14601 GCA_039208045.1 Bacteroidota bacterium | reverse complement strand
TGCTCATACTGCCACACCGGGCTCATTTGCCGTAAGGCTTCCAGTTGTACCGCATCTAGCGGAGGACTATCAATAGCTTTTAGCGTTGCAGCCAATTGTGCTGCATTACTTGCGCCCAAAGCAATGGTACTCACTCCTGGATGTGCCAAGACATACTGAATAGCCAAGTCCGCCAAGCTATACTCCGAATCGCCTAATTTGGCCATTCCAGTCTGTAGTTCTTCTACTGTCGTAAATCCATTGGGGGCTGCTTGGGCCAGTGTTTTTCCTTGGGGTGGCTTGCCAGCCAAAAGGCCCTTTCCAATAGCTCCTCGTACGATTACGCCTATTTCTTGCTTTCGCAAAAAGTCCAATGCCCACTCTTCAGGGCGACGATCCAGTAAGCTGTACTGCATCATATTAGAAATGATATTGGAAGTAGTACCATAGCAGTGTATGACATTGTGACGGATGGAAGAAATGCCATAGTAGCGGATATGACCTTCTTGAATCAATTCCTCAAAAGCTTCTATAGCCTCGTCGATGGGATCATCGATAGTACCGCCGTGGAGCTGATAGAGGTCGATATAGTCTGTCTTTAGGCGACGCAAGCTATCATGTACTGCTTTTTTGAGGTACGCTTTGCGCGGATTCCAGTCCCAGCCGGAGCCATCAGTGCGCCATTGGTTGCCTACTTTGGTGGCGAGGATGAGGTCTTTGCGGTGGGGCTTTAGCACTTGGCCTACCATTTTTTCATTTTCCCCTTTTTGGTATAAATCAGCGGTATCAAAGTAGTTGACGCCTTGGTCGAGTGCGGTGGCGATGATGCTTTTGGCGCTTGGTAAGTCTGTGATGGACATGGTGCCTAGTGCTAAGCGGCTGATTGTTAGGTTGGATTTGCCGAGGGTTGTGTATTGCATGAAGGTTTTTTTGTAATTCTATGCCCTTTTGCCCCACGCGGATTGCAAATCCGCTGAGCACGGGCCAGGTTTTTTATGTCGAGCGAAGCCGAACAACTTGTGTCGAGCGAAGTCGAGACACCACTCACCGACTCATCCTCCCCACTCACCGACTAGCTTTTGATTTTCTGTTGTCCTGCTGCAACTTGAGGGTATAAAGATCAAAAAACAATATCATGAAGTCAAAAATCACACTTTTAGTTAGTTTACTTTTTAGTTCAGTTTTATTATTTGCGCAAGCGGAAGCTACGGCAGTTGCTGCGGAAGCACAAAGCTTGGAAGATCGCATAGAGCAAGCGTTTAGCTATTCTTTTGGGATGCAGCGTAATATGTTAGCACCTATTGCAGAGGAGTTGCGTACTGCTCGTGAGACAACGCCTACTGCAAGCAATGCTTACTGGTTAGCTTATACGAACTATCTATCAGCGATCTTTTTGAGTAGTATCGAACTACCAGAAGAGGCACAGACTGCCCTTGGAGAGGCCATCTCTATTTTGGAAGCACAAGAAGAATTAGATGCAGAAGCACATGTGATACTAGGCTCTGCCTATAGCTATAGCATTGGTTTCGATCGTGGGAAGGCCATCATTTTATCTTCTAAAGCCAATAAGCATTACCAGAAGGCACTCAAGGCCGATCCTGAAAACCTACGTGCTCATTTAGCTTTAGCGAAGAGTGATTACTATACGCCCAAGCAGTACGGTGGAGGCCAAAAGGTAGAGAAACATTTGCTTAAAGCGCTAAGCTTGCCAGAAAAGCGCAGTGAGGAGGAGAATGCTCCCACCTGGGGCCGTGAGGAGGTGTACTATTTCTTAGTACAGTACTACGAACGAGAAGACCGCTTGGATGATGCAAAGCTATACGCTAAGCAGGGACTGAAGCAGTATCCAGAACATCAGGGTTTGCAGCGATTGATCGCTGGTCTAGATTACTAAAATTATTCACAAGCGCGCACTATTAAATTCCATATCATGAAGAAATTACCCATTTTACTACTCCTTTTTTGTTGCTGGTGCGCCTTTAGTGCATCTGCCCAAACCCTGATTTCGGGGACTATTACAGATAACACTGGTGAAGCCGTTGGCTTCGCCAATGTGTATCTTGATGACATTTTTGATGGCTCACCGACCGATGAGAATGGACGCTTTGAGTTTACCACTCAGGCTACTGGCAAGGCGCTGCTCATTGTAAGCTCTTTGGGCTATGAAGCCTTTAATCAAGAGCTAGATTTATCGACTGATCAGCGCGATTTACAGCTTACGCTAAATACAGCAGGCGAAGAATTGACAGCGGTGGTGATTACAGCGGGAGCCTTTGAAGCAAGTGATGAGAAGAAAGGGACGATTTTAAAACCCCTCGATATAGTACAGAATGCTGGAGCGGAAGGAGACGTCTATTCTGCTCTGGCTACCTTGCCCGGTGTTTCGGCCATTGGTGATGAGACGGGTATTTTTGTCCGTGGAGGCGAAGCTTCGGAGACTAGGACGATTATCAATGGTACGTTGGTGCAGCGTCCGTTTTTTAGCCAGGTACCGAATGTACCTAGCCGAGGGCGCTTTGATCCCTTTTTATTTAAGGGAACCTTATTTACTACAGGTGGGTATTCGGCGGAGTATGGGCAGGCGCTTTCCTCTGTACTCATTTTAGATACACAAGATATACCAGCGGAGACGACCAGCAGCGTGGGGGTGACTATGGCTGGGGTCGATCTTTCCCATACGCATGTTTGGAATAAAAAAACGGCGCTAATTGGTAGCATCGGTTATTCCAACCTTTGGCCATTGTTTAATATTGTGCCGCAAAACGTAGAGTGGGATACTCCCCCGAATGGCTTGGGAGGATCAGCTGCCTTTCGGCATAAAACAGAGAAAGGGATATTTAAAAGCTACTTCCAATTTCAGGATGGAACCATTGGAATTAACTTCCCGAACTTGGATGCACCTGACGTCAAACAGCCTTTTGAGAATAATAACCAGAACTGGTACTGGAATAATAGCTACACCGGCTTTATCGGTAAAGATTGGCAGCTCTATGCAGGTGCTTCCTTTGGATACGACAAAGATGACTATACCTTCAATGGCAATCGCTTTGGAACGAATGGTTCGTTGACCCAGTCGAAGCTTACTTTAGCAAAAGAATTTACCAATTCCTTCGGGTTGAAATTTGGTGGGGAGGTACACTATTCAGATGAATCGTCTTACTACAACAATTTTGAGCAACAAATTGAGGAGGTGTATACTGGGATTTTTACCGAAGCGGAGCTACGAATGGGGCCACGCCTGGCCATACGAGTGGGAGCGCGGGGGGAGTACTCCGACCTTTTGGCGCAAGCCAACATCGCACCTAGAGCATCCTTAGCGTTCAAAACGGGCGCAAAAAGCCAGGTATCTTTAGCCTATGGCTCCTTTTTTCAGCGTCCACAGTCAGAGTTTTTGCAGGAAATCACCGACTTAGATTTTGAACAATCGACCCACTATATCGCCAACTACCAATGGCTAACGGACGATTACACTTTCCGAGTGGAAGCCTACCGGAAAGATTACGATAACCTACTGCGTAATAATGCCACCACTTTTTTTGATAACACAGGCTACGGCTATGCACAAGGGATTGATGTGTTTTGGCGCGACAGGCGCACCTTACCCCAGCTGGACTATTGGGTGAGCTATTCCTACATCGATTCGAAGCGCGACTTTCGGGATTATCCAGGCCTAGCAACGCCTCCTTTTATTACCGATCATACGGTAAACGTAGTGGCCAACTATAACTTTAATCGCCAATGGCGGGTGGGGAGCTCGTATACTTTTGCTACAGGCAGAACTTATCGCAATCCTAATAATCCAGAATTCTTGGGGGATCGTACGATGCATTACCATAATTTCAATTGTAATGCGAGCTACTTGACTTCAATTTTTGGCAATTTCAGTGTAATTTACTTTTCCTTGCGTAATCCACTGGGCTTTAAGCAAGTCTTTAATTACCGTTATTCCTCCGATGGGAGCCAGCGGTCGGCAGTTGGCCCAGCTTCGGACTGGTCATTTTTTGCAGGTGTTTACATTTCATTCCAATAAGATATGAAGCGAATATTTCAAAGTGCATTTATCCAGCATGTTATTTTTTGGAGCTTTTATATGCTGTTTTGTAGTGGTCGAGATATGGCTTACTACCCCCACTTTATGTCGAATCTGTTTACCAATATCTTGATCTTCATACCGCTGGTACCTTTAGTGTACATTAACTTGTACGTATTAGTACAACGGTATTTGATGAAGAAGCGCGTAATGGCATATCTGCTGAGTTTGGGAGGGCTGATTATGCTATTTACCTGGATTACTATTCTCAATTATGATTTTATCTTTGGAACCCTGTATGGTCTGGAGAAGCGGGCTGAATTTTTCACTTCTTGGCGAGGGAACTTAGTAATCCTTACGGAGGTCTTACTCCTGCTCTATATCACGATGGCACTGTACTTTATTCAGCAATGGTACGTCAAAGAGCGCTATGCTAGAGAGTTGGAAAAGAAGAACTTAGAAGGAGAGCTTCAATTATTGAAGTATCAGATGCAGCCCCATTTTCTATTCAATACGCTGAATGCCATCTACATGCTTATGGAGCGCAATACGCAGACGGCCAAAGAGGCGCTGTTGCAATTTTCAGATGTGTTGAGTCATACCCTGTATGATGCCCAAAAAGATCGCATTACCCTCGAACAAGAGTTGGAATACTTGCGCAATTACCTCGAAATTGAGCAGTTGCGTAACGAGGGTTTGTTAGAATTGGAGTTCAATTTACCTGATCCACCAGTTGCCTATCAGTTGGCGCCTATGCTATTAATTCCATTTATTGAAAATGCGTTCAAGCATGGCAAAAGCGCTAAAGGCTACTGGATTAAGCTCGATCTGGAGGTGGAAGGACAAGAGTTGCGGATGCAGCTCAAAAATCCAATGCATCCTAAAGCTCCCAAAGCACTTCCTACTAAAGGAGGGATTGGTTTAGTGAATGTCAAGCGGCGTCTAAAACTCCTTTACCCCGAAAAGCATCAGCTAGAAATTGATCAATCGGATAATGTCTTTGCAGTGCAATTAACTATCCCACTAGAGCCAGTCAACGAAGCGCAAGCTGCAAAAATTAAACTCACTTCAAATTCTATCGTACACTAATGAAGCTACGTTGCTTAATTATAGATGACGAAAAGCCAGCCCGCGATGGGCTAGTGGCTTACACCGAACGTATTGATTTTTTGGAGTTGGTGGGCGAATGCAAGAGTGCTATAGAAGCCAATCAGATGCTGCAGGAGCAAGTAATTGACTTGTTATTTCTGGATATTCAAATGCCGGATTGGAGCGGTATCGAATGGCTGCAAAGCATCAATCAACCGCCCCTCACCATTTTCACGACCGCTTATCGCGAATATGCAGTGGATGGCTTTGAGCTCAATGCAGTCGATTATCTGGTAAAGCCTATTGCATTTTCTCGCTTCCTCAAAGCTTCCAATAAAGCGCTTCAAGTCTTCAACGCCCAGCAAGCTACTCCTGTTTCTTCTGAAGCAGATCACATCTTTATCAAAGTAGATCATCAGCTCGTCAAGCTTTATTTTAAGGATATTCTATATTTAGAGGCGGCTGGCGACTACATTTTTATCCACACCATTCACGGTCGTTATATGACCTTGCTTTCGCTAAAAAAAGTGGAAGCAGACCTACCAACCAATACCTTCATCCGTATTCATCGCTCTTATCTTGTGAATAAGGAAATGGTGACCGCTATTGAGGGCAATCAAGTGGTCATTGCAGAACAGAAGTTACCAATTAGCCGGAGTGCCCAGGAAATGGTCTTGCGGACGATTATTGGGGGGAAGTTGTGGCGGAGGGATGGGTGAGAAATCACAGCAAGCGCAACTGATGGGGACTAGTCTTAGGGATGCGCTCGATTTCCTGCCGTGCTTCCAGATCGAGTTTTACGGAAGTGATATACCAGAGTACCTTACCATCGAAGGTGGCCGATAGCTCTTTTACGGCTTCGTCGCTGAGGGCTTCGAAAGTCATCACTTCATTTTGCTTCAGCTTTTCTAAGATAAAATTTCGGATGAGATCGTAGCGGCGTTTAAGGATATGGACGCCTTTCTTGCCTTGAGGATGTAGCGTCATGATGCGTTCTTCTGCCATGTTTTTTGTTTTGTTTACTTTTTTCTTGAATTTAGGTGTAACCATCCACAAGATAGTAAGTTTATCTCTACAAATTGACACACACTTAATTGCAGAACACCTTGGATCAGTTATCTGACAATCGATTAATGCTTCGGGTACAGGAGGGCGACTTAGACCAGCTAGGGCTACTTTTTGAGCGCTACAATCGCGTGTTGTTTGCTTTTTTTTATGGGCAGCATAAGAATACGGCGCAGTGCCAAGATTTGGTACAAAATGTCTTTGAGCGGGTGCTAAAGTACCGGCATCGCTTTCGTGGGGATGGGGAGTTTAAGCCTTGGATATTTCATATTGCGCGTAATGTGTACTATGACCAGTATAAAAAGGCGAAGCGGGCACGGGCAGAGGAATTGGATCAGTGGCAAGATCGCTTGGTGGACTCGGAGGTGAATAGCCCACAGCGTATGATTCAGCAAGAAGAACTACTAGCATTGCGACAAGCACTACAACGACTGCCAGAACACCATAAGAACGTGTTGGAAATGGCTAAGCTACAAGGAATGGCCTACAGCGATATTGCTCAGGTGATGAGCTGTACCGAGGGCGCTGTGAAAGTAAAAGTATTTAGAGCCTTAAAAGCCTTGAAGAAGGCCTACACCCAAAAAACATAAACCAAATCACCATGACAAAAGAACAAGCAACGTATTTAATTGAGCGCTATAACCAAGGATTACTGACTCTTGCGGAGGAAGTGGACTTGGAGCAGGGTATCGAACTGGGCATTATTTCGCTAGAGCAGTTGGATGATCTATATGAGCTGGATCAACAACTGGAGCAGGCACTATACACGCAGCCGCAGCAGAGTATGCGCTTGGATTTTCATCAGATGCTAGAAGCTGAAAAAATAAAGCTAGAGCAGGCTCCTCCTATGCGACAGCTGTGGAGTACCATTTGGCGAAAGCCGATGTATCAATGGGGAGTAGCAGCACTCTTAGTTTTAGGCGGTATTGGCATTGGTCAGTTATGGCAAGCAGCGCCAGCAGAGGATACGGAAATCGCCCAGCTTTCCAACCAGCTACAAGACATGCAGGAGATGATGATGCTTACCTTGCTGGAACAAAAATCAACGAGTAAGCGCTTACAGGCGGTGAGCTTGACGCAAAATATGGATGAAGCGAGTAGTAAAGTGACAGAGGCCCTATTATTTACCCTTCAAAATGATCGAAATGTGAATGTGCGTTTAGCAACGCTGGATGCTTTGCTACCGTACACCGAAGATCCCAATGTCCGCAAAGGCTTGGTGGAAGCTATCGCTTTTCAAGATTCCCCTTTGGTGCAGATGGCCATGGCAGAAATCATGGTTAGTCTACAAGAAAAAAGCTCTATTCAGCCCCTGCAAGAAATTATTGATCGGGAAACTACACCTGATGAAGTGAAGGTCAATCTCAAAAAGAATCTAGAAATCCTATTATAATTATCATCTATTAAAATCACCCAAATTATGCGATTGTTATTTATCGTCATCCTGTGTGCGATGACTGGGGCTTGCATGGCCCAAGCGGAACAAACGACCATCAAAAAACGATTGGAATTTGCGAGCGTAAGCAATGAGAATCTGCTGATGGTGCAAAACATTAACGGCAATGTGACCATTGTTGGGCACGACAAAAGTACGGTTGAAATCAGCGTTGAGCGTACGATTAGTGCCAGCTCAGCTGCTGCTAAGAAGAAAGGGCACGAAGAAGTGCAGCTGGGAGTGATCGAAAAAGATCAGGTTATGGTGTTATTTATGGATAATCCCTGCACGAATTCCAGTATCTATCAATTGAGCAGTGAGCAATTACGAGCAGGAAAATTTAACCAATGGATCAATAATTGCGATTGGCAAACCTCTTACGATTATCGGATGGACTGGACCATAAAAGTGCCTAAAAATACGCAGATCGTCGGCTCAACGATTAATGAAGGGTATCTCAAAATTCAGAATGTGGATAACTATGTAGATGCCAATAATATTAACGGAGACATTACGCTTAAGGATTTGAGTGGCACGACAAAAGTGAATGCCATCAATGGAGACGTGCTTATTCACTATCGGAAAAATCCACAATCGAGCTGTAAGTATTACTCGCTCAACGGCGACATTAAGGTGCAGTACGAAAAAGGGATTGCGGCGAAAGTCTACTTTGAAAGTTTTAGTGGAGACCTTTACACCGAGATTGACGATGTGAGCACTATGCCTACGGAAGTGCGGCAAGAGAAAAGTAATAAAGGAAAAGGGATCAAGTACAAGCTAAGTGGCAACCCTGGGGTGCAAGTGCGCGATGGCGACCTAGAGCTCTACTTTGAGACGTTTAATGGAGATGTATATTTAAGTGAACAATAAAACGATAAAAATTAAGAGAATATGAAATACTCAAACATCATTTGGATGGTCGTCATCCTCTTATTTGGAAGCCTGGCGGTACAGGCACAGGCAGACTCAGAATTTACCATTCCACTAACCAGTCCTGATAAAAAAGGAAAGCTAGAGGTGGATATAAAAAGCGGTTCGATCACCGTGAAATGTACCCCTCGCAAGGACATATTGATTAAGTACGAATCCCTCAGTTCTAGTGAAGTAAAGATGGAGAAAGCCTCCAATGGCCTCAAAAAGATTAATGGGGGTATTACTAATCTAGAAGTCTATGAAGAAGACAATATGGTATCTATTGAGTCGGATAACTGGAACAAGGGAGTAAACTTATACATCGAAACGCCTCAAAACATGGATATGGAGCTTTCGGCCTACAATAATGGCGATGTCTCGCTGGAGGGGGCCGTTGGTAATATCGAAATCGAAAACTACAATGGGAGTATTACGGCTAAGGACATTTCCGGTACGCTTATTGCCGATACGTACAATGGTGATATCAAAGTTTCTTTTCTTAAGCTGACACCTGACATCCCCTTAGCCTTTACCACCTATAATGGCAATGTTGACCTAACGCTTCCTGCCGCTACCAAAGCGAGTGTGAAAGTACGCTCCAACTATGGCGATATCTTCACTGGCTTTGATATGCAATTCACCAAGCCTAAGCCTCAGGTACAGAAAGAGAAGCGTAAGATGTATATCGATGGTTGGTTTACCGGCGATATCAATGGCGGCGGGCCAGAGTTTCGGATGGAGAACTATCATGGGGATATTTATATTCGGAAGTTGGGGAGTTAGGGGGGGGGTGGGGGTGGGGGGGTTTGGGAGTTTTGGGGTTTGGATTTTTTACAAAAAAGTGGGTTTGAAATTGTGGAATTTTGGAGTTTCTGCGTCTTTAGCTTGTGCGGCGTGGCTTAAACCTTGGATGTTGTCGGGTTACTGCTAGGATAAACATCCAAGGTTTTGCGGGATGGGGCACAAGCTAGACGGTTATTTTTTTAGTAGAACTACTTGACTATCCTGCGCTTGAAACTCCTGAATTATTTTCAACGAATAGCTATCTATTAAGTCTTCCAGTGTAATGCCATTATCGGTAGGGGCGTACCAGTTGTCCCAGAGGACGAGATCGTTGGGCTGGAGGTTTTGTAGGGCAAAAGAGTCTAGCGGGAGGTGTTCTTGGGGATTGAAATGGTCGAGGGGGAGGAGGAGGCCGAAATAGGGGGCGGCGTAGAAGGTGCGGTGCTGGGAGGGGAGGAGCTGCTGCTCTTGCATATAGGTAGCTACTTGCGTAAAAAGGCGCTGCTCGGCGTTGAGCTGGAAGTCTTGGGGGAGTTGGAGGGCTGACTTATTGCTGGTGAAGGGGAGGACGAGCACGGCGGCGAGCACAGCATAGCTCAACCAGGATTCTGACCACAGTCGCCCTTCTAGCTGGGCAATGGTTTGCCAGCCTTGGAGGCAAATGATGGCGCAGAGGGGCATCACGGCAATAAGGACGCGCTTGAGACCCATGGAGTTGAAAATACCGAAGTACCAGAAGATGGAGTGGGCGATGAAATATGCTAGAAAGCCACCTACCACCAAAATACTTTCCAAGCGTTTATCGCGCAGGTAGGTCTTCGCTTCACGCCTCAAGGCGGACAGGTTCGCTAAATATCTGAGTAGGCCCACGATCCATAGCCCAAACAAGATGGGGCCAATGACATAAAACAACTGCTCTACGAAATGAAAAGCTTTGCCACTTCCATATACACTAGCGGGCGTGGCATAGGGAATATCCCCCAACACCCAGAAGGGGCTGCCATGAACGGGCGTACCCAGAAGGCCATAAACTACATGCCCAAACAACAACCAAAGGCATGCCCACCAACGTTTTTCTACTAAAAAGAATAAGCCAAATACACCAATGATAATCAAGCCTTCCGACCGTACAAAGGGCAAGAGCGAAATGACTAGCGCCGCCCAGGTGAACTGGCGTTTTACCGAAAGGTAGACCCCTAAGATGAGGAGTGCCCCAAACAAGTATTCCGTAAGGCCCGAAAAGATGAGCTGGAAAACAAAAGGGGCGGCTAGGAGGAAGATGCCTGACCAAATATTGCGCTGATAGCCTAATGCTTCGGCTGTTTTTACGGTCAGCCAGATGGTCAGCAGCGTGCAAAGCAGATTGAAGAACTGAATGCCATTGAAGCCCAACTGTGCAAAAGGGGAGGCGAGCAAAGTGAAAAAGGGCTTGCCCCAGTGGTCGAAGTACAGCTCAGGATGATGGGGGGCACCCTCGGCAATGAGGAAGTGGTAGACGCTATCGCCCGAATCGCCCGTGCCGTCAAAAGCGAGAATGATGTATATCCCGATGGCCAACACAGCGGCAAGCAGCAAATACAAATAGCGATTAGACATCCGTTCTTTTGGGTCGAAGATAAAGCATTTTAGCAAATCAGCTTAAAGCCCACGCCACGGATATTGATGATCTCCACACGTGGATCTTTCTTAAGGTATTTGCGGAGCTTAGTGATGAAGACATCTAAGCTGCGGCCGTTGAAAAAGCTATCGTCGCCCCAGAGATCGAGCAGGACGGTTTTGCGCTCTAACACCTGATTTTGATGTTGGCATAGACGGTGTAAAATTTCTACTTCGCGGTGAGTAAGCTTTTGGGTATGCGACTGAATGGTGAGCGTCTGTTTGGTAGCATCAAATTCGTAGTCGCCAATGATCCAGTGCTCTTGTTGGGGGAGGGGTTGGCTGGCGAGTAGTTTGCGGTCGCGCAGCAGTGCTTTTACGCGCACGATCAGCTCCTCCATGCTGAAGGGTTTTTTAATATAATCATTGGCGCCCACCTCAAAGCCTTTGACGACATCTTGGGTCTGTGATTTTGCCGAAAGGAACAGAATGGGGATGTATGGATTCACTTCGCGAATCATCTTAGCCAGCGAAAAGCCATCCCGCTCAGGCATCATAATATCCAAGATACAGGCTTCAGGCTGAATATTCTGAAAGAGCTCCCAGCCCGCCGCGCCATCCGGTGCATAGTGCACCTCAAAATCACGACTCTCCAAGCTCTCCTTGACGATCATGCCTAGCGTCGCCTCGTCTTCTACAAATAGTAATTTAATTTTCTTCATGTGGTAGTCGAATTGTAAAGGTGCTGCCTTGCCCAAGGGTACTATCTACTTCAATTGTGCCACCGTGCTGCTCCACCATACGCTTCACGTAGCTCAGTCCCAAGCCGAAACCCTTTACCGTATGTACATCACCGGTAGGGACGCGGTAGAATTTGTCAAAAATGGTCTTTTGGTTGGCTTTCGAAATGCCAATGCCGTTGTCTTGTACGCTGATGACGGTATCTCTAGCTTGGGTGTGGGTGGTGATGTTTAGGAGTTTAGGGGTTTGGGAGTATTTTATGGCGTTGTCGATCAGATTGTTTAGCACGTTGTGGAAGTGGACTTTGTCGAGGGGTAGGGTCGCTTGCGCTAAATGGTTTTCATAGTTGATTTCGAGTGTTCCATTGTGGCTGATTTGGTGGCGGTCGATGAGGTTTCGGATCAATTCGGGTACGTGTACGGGTTCTTTTTTGAGTTGGAAGGTCTCTTTTTCGTAGATCGAAATATTGAGTACTTTTTCCACCATCGTAGTCAACCGTTCCAGCTCGCGCTTAAAAATATCGAGGTAGCGTAGGGTTTTGGCGCGGTCGTCTAGGGCGTTGAAATTGGTCAAGGCCTCGTTGGCGGCGGAGAGTACAGCGATGGGGGTCTTTAGCTCATGGGTCATATTATTGATGAAGTCATTCTTGACTTCAGAGAGTTTTTTCTGTTTGAAAATGACCCGGAGCATAAACAGAAAGCTACCTAGTGTAATGCCGACTAGGAGGAGTGAAGCGAGCAATAGCAGCCCCATTTTTTGGAAGATATACAGTGTTTGATTGGGAAAAAGGGCCTGTAGTTTGTAGTCGGGTGGTAGCATTTGAGTCGATTCTGCTAGAGGTTCGGTAGCTAGTGTGGCGTCAGTATCATCTGGTAAGCTAGTGGTAAGGCCAATAAGAGAATCTTTGCGCAAGAGGCGCAAATAGTAGTCAGTTTCGATATTTAAGTTGGCCAATTCTAGTCGGTAGAAGGAATCGAGTTTCTGGAGGTCAATTTTCTTCTCGACAAAGGCTGAAAGTACTTTATCTACAAAAATTGATACCTCATTGGAATCAGAAAAAATATCATCGATCCGTTGGCTGGTTGAAGTGACTTGGATGCTGTTGAGATTATCAGGTATGGTTCTAGTATCATCGCTAGTAATGAAGGTCGAAATAGATAGCTTGGGCTTCGTAGAGTCCCCCTGCATTTGCGAAAAGTTAGAGGGGTAAGCTCTTATGGTATCCGTCAAGATAAAAGTGCGATCAGAGCTTCCCTGCTCATTGCCCAGTAAGACATTTCTAGTATGTCCAACAAGCACCTGCTCTACTGCTCTGTCTAAGCTCGTTTTTACTTCCTGCTCAAAGCGTTCCTGATTAATCATAAAACTGCTACGCAACCAGTACACCTGGGAGACTAGCAAGCCCACATTAGCGATAAAAACGAGGAGAATAATATACTGAATGTTCCGATTCATACTTCAAAAGTAGCCAAAAAAGCAGCACCACAACAGGCGCTTAACAATCGATAACACTAGATAACGGACGCTTAACCCAGTTTTATTTTTTTTGCCCCCACTTTTGTGCTTGTCATTATTAATCAATTAAATCATTTCACTTATGTTACGAATTGTTGCATTCATTTTAGCTGGACTTCCATTCTTTACCCTCTCCACTCAAGAAGGCGAAATCCAATACAAAGAAATTATAAAAATTGACATCGAATTACCAGAAGGGCTGCCCATCTCTCAAGAACAATTGGAGAAGCTGATGCCTAGCGAGCAAGTGAATAATAAGATATTATACTTCACTTCAGAGGCTTCCCTCTTTACCAACCCACCCAAAGCCGAAGCAACCGACGGCAGCCAAGACTACAATTCTGATGATGGCAGTGTACAAATCAAGATGATACGTTCGGATGGCGAAAACAAAATTTTCCACGACATCAAGGCCAATAAAATGCTCAATCAGCGAAGCTTTTTGGGACGTAAGTTTCTGGTAAAAGGAGCAGGCACTACTTACGATTGGAAATTGACAGGAGCCTCGAAAATGGTAGCAGGATACGCTTGCCAGCAAGCGCTTACTGAGGTCAAAGGGAGCAAGATCGAAGCTTGGTTCACCCCCACTATTCCTGTTACCACTGGCCCTTCAGGCTATATGAACTTGCCTGGGATGATCTTAGAAGTAACTTCAGAAGGCGAAAATGGGATAAGAAAATACATCGCCCAAAAAGTGGATTTTAAGCAACTAGAGAGCGGGTTACTAAAAGCACCTAAAAAGGGTAAGAAAGTAAGTCAGGAGGAGTTTGACCAAATCGTAGCAGAGAAGACTGCGGAAATGGGAGAAGCCGCTGGGGGGAACCGAGTACAGGTACAGATTCGGAATTAGAATTGATTATTGCTTACGCTAAAAATTACCCATTGTCATGAAAATCAAGAACACCCTCATTGTATTATTTAGTTTTTTAGTAGCCATCGGCGCAGGGGCACAGTCTACTTCCGTAAAAGGGGTGGTGCAAGACTCTGCTTCGGTGGCGCTGCCGGGGGCATCGGTGGTGCTGCTGAAAGCGCAGGATTCGGTTTTAGTGAAATTTGATATTACGCAGGAGCAGGGAGCCTTTGAATTACAAGAAGTACCAGCGGGCGACTATCTACTACAGGTAACCTTTATTGGATACGAAGCATATTCAAGACCAATTGCCGTGGGTACGGAGGAGTTCGAAGCAGGGCAGATTATGATGCAGCCGATTTCGCAGGACTTGCAGGAGATATTGGTGGAAGCGGAGCGGGCGCCGATTAGCATGCGGGGTGATACGATACAGTATAATGCCGATGCGTTTCAGCCGCCTCCCAATGCGCCTGTGGAAGATTTGCTTCGGCGGCTCCCAGGGGTAGAGGTGGATCGCAATGGTACGATTCGGGCGCAGGGCAAGGAGGTGGATAAGGTGCTAGTGGATGGTAAGGAATTTTTTGGGGACGACCCCAAAGTGGCTAC
>JBCCRH010000107.1:0-14626 GCA_039208045.1 Bacteroidota bacterium | reverse complement strand
TTCGAAGGGGCCTGCCATGTGGAGTCCACGCGCGCAGAGCGACCGCATGCTATTTGCACGAAAGTGGCGCAATATGCTGGAAGCACATCCTAATGTCGATTTCTGGCAGGAGATGATTACCGGAATTATTGTGAAAGATGGTCGTATCAAAGGAGTACGCACAGGTATTGGGTTGGAGATACTAGCAAAGGCCGTGGTACTCACTAATGGTACTTTTTTGAATGGTTTGATTCACATCGGAGAAAAGCAATTTGGAGGAGGAAGAGCGGGTGAGCGCGCAGCAACAGGTATTACCGAGCAATTGAGAGAGCTAGGTTTTGAATCGGGACGAATGAAGACGGGAACGCCGCCTCGCATTGATGGGCGCTCCTTAGACTGGGATCGTATGGAAGTGCAGCCGGGAGATGAAAACCCCAGCAAATTTTCATACACTGATACGCCACAGCTAAAAAAGCAGATGCCCTGCCATGTCGCATACACCAATACCGCAGTGCATGAAACACTCAAGACCGGCTTTGACCGCTCCCCGATGTTCAATGGGCGCATCCGAGGTTTGGGCCCGCGCTATTGCCCATCTATCGAAGACAAAATTGACCGCTTCGCTGACAGAGAGCGGCATCAGCTTTTTGTGGAGCCAGAAGGCTGGGATACTTGTGAGATTTATGTGAATGGTTTCTCTTCTTCTTTGCCAGAAGATGTACAATACAAAGCCCTCCAGCAAGTGCCCGGCTTTGAAAATATGAAGATGTTCCGCCCGGGCTACGCCATTGAGTACGATTTCTTCCCGCCCACCCAATTGCAACCTTCGCTGGAAACACGCTTAGTAAAAAATCTATTTTTTGCAGGCCAAATTAATGGAACGACGGGCTACGAAGAGGCAGGCTGCCAAGGACTTATGGCGGGTATAAATGCCCACTTGGCCGTACAAGAAGAAGAACCATTTATCTTGAAGCGTTCAGAGGCGTACATTGGCGTATTGATTGATGACTTAGTCAACAAAGGGACCAAAGAGCCCTACCGTATGTTTACCTCGCGGGCAGAGTATCGCATCTTGCTACGTCAAGATAATGCGGATATGCGCCTCACCCCTTTGGCGAAAGCCATCGGCATGCAAGGGCTAGAAGAACGAATGGATCGAGTAGCAAAGAAGGGCGAAGCAGCAAAAGCGATAGAGAAATTATTTAAAAATACCAGTGTGACCCCCGACCAGCTCAACCCGTTTTTGGAGCAGCGTGGTTCTGCTTTGCTCAAGCAGCAGGTAAAACTACATGGGATATTACTGCGACCACATATTAAGGTAAATGACTTGAGGGCGGTGCTCCCAGCACTGGATACGGCCTTACAAGCTTATGATCCCACTTCTATTGATTTAGCGGAAATTAATATGAAATATGCGGGCTACATCAAAAAAGAGCAGGAAATGGTAGAAAAAATGAATCGCTTAGAGGCGGTTCGTTTACATTCAGATTTTGACTATCATCAATTGATTTCGCTATCTTCGGAAGCCAGAGAAAAATTGAGTCAACTGCAACCGCGTACCATTGGACAAGCTAGTCGCATCAGTGGCGTTTCCCCCGCCGATATTTCGGTACTTCTGGTTCATATGGGACGTTGAATTCCGTACACATGAAGCCTACTCGCGCAAAACTAACGTATTCTTCTTATGACGATCCGCCGCTCAAACGAGCGATGATGGAAACCATCGAATTTGCAACTGGTCGTAAGAAAATTGAACGGGTCTATACCGAGTTGTACCAGCTCGACCTCACCTATGGGGAAGTCTGGGCAACTGCTTTACGCAAACTCAATATTGGCGTTTCTTTTGACGAAAGTCAACTCAAAAAAATACCAAAAGATGGCCCTGTAGTGTTCATTGCCAACCATCCATTTGGCGTGGTGGATGGTCTGATGTTAGGGCATCTGCTTTCGCTGGTACGTGATCGTTTTTGTGTGCTAGTCAATGAAGTGCTGGCGCGAGAACCACTTCTGAAAGATTATTTGCTTCCCATCGATTTTCGGGAAACGCGAGAGGCGATGATGACCAATATACAAACGCGCAAGACGAGCATGGAACGCCTAAAAGCGGGTGAAGCACTGGGTATTTTCCCTGCTGGCGCAGTGGCTACTGCTCCTAAAATTTGGAAGCGCAAAGCGCACGATTTGGAATGGAAACGCTTTGTGGCCAAGCTTATTCAAACCACGCAAGCTACCGTTGTGCCTATCTATTTTAGTGGTCAGAATAGCCGTCTTTTTCAGGTGGCGAGCAACATCAATGCGAGCCTGCGCCTGAGTTTATTGATTCACGAAATGCGTAATAAGCGAGGCAAGACGCACCCCATTGCGATTGGTGATCCTATTTTGTACGAAGATATTGCGCACCTAAAAGATCGACAGGCTTTATTGAATTATCTGCGTTCGGAAACGTTTAAGTTAGCACGGAAGGGGATTCGATGATGTAGGGCATTTTAGGTAAGGATATATCCCTTTTTTTCTATTTTTGGTGCATATCTAAATAATATGCGACAAAATGCACCATTAAAGGCCTTGTTGCCGCCTATGGAACAACAGACCAGCTAGTTTGCAGAGAAATAAAGCTCGCTAGCAAATGCCTGAGCTTTTTCTGAAGTGCTTGTTGTAGTATGTTTCCTAATGTCTAATTTAGCTTCCATACGTTTATCTTTCTTGCCATCACAAGATACTTTCTTGAAGTCACGAACAATTCGTATCTCATTGGGAAACACACTGACTATTGAGCCTTCATCACATTTTTCTTTGAAAAATTCGACCGGAGTGCTGTTAGTAACTTTCAGATTGGCAGGTATAACAATTTCTTCAAAGTCGACTTGGTCGAAATTGGTTATAAGACCTTTTCTCACTTGAATAATGGGATAGCCTTCCTGTCTTATCCACACATATACATCCATACCTCCATCTTGGTTAATTTTTCGATAGAATTGACCGCCTTGCTGAAGATATTGCTCTAGTTTCGCCTCGCCTCTTTTAGTTCCTGAGAAGGGATCTTCGTCGGAAGTGGTGAGTACAACTTGTGCCCCTTTTGCAGAGGCATCTTCAAACTTAATAGTCCCGGAGATTCCAAAAGTCTTTAACTCTCTATCGAAACCCATTAAGGCTGAAGCGGCAACAAGTAGAGTTCCTATCAAAAAGACGTAAGGTAAAGTTCTTAGCAATCGCATAATTATTTTGGCTTCTGAGTAAAGTTTTGGGAAATTTAATTAGCGAAAGCATAAAGTTATACTATACATGATTGACATGCAATAATTCAGGCAAGCAATAATAAAAAATTATTTGTTCCAAAATACTACTCTAGGAGTTCATCTGGAAGCGCAAACATTTGAAGCCGATCGTTATCTATATTATTTTTATCAACAGTATATAATGTCTCATAGATCACATCATTTTTTTTATTTAAAAACCGAATGGGAACTGTATTTAAATTCTGCGGCAAGTCTACGTAAACGCTGAAGCGTCCCTCTTCATTAGTCACTGTTGAAGAAACATCGTGCCCTTTGACTACCACGTATATGCCAGGAAGGGTAGTAGAATCGCAGTTCATAACGAACCCGTCGATCGTAGTGCTCCTTTTCTCTTCCTGATTTTTTGTCCAAGTCCGTACATCAAAAAATTTATCTCGAAGAGGATTCTTAGTCCAAAGAAAAAGTATCGTACAAACCAGAATGATAAAAGCAAGCACTATCCTTACCAAAAGTTTAGCTACTTGGTCGATAGTTTCATCTTTTGTTTTATCGATGAGACTATTCAAAGAGGATTTACTTTTATTTCTGGTTACTTTGGGATCGCGTTTGCCAAAGTATTTTTTTTTGCTTTTCATACCATAGGAGCCCTTAAGATTTTATTAACATATTAATAAAACGCCCTAGCACAAATAATAGTTGCTTACACCAGCGAAAATTCGCTATTTTATTTCACCCACACCGTTTTCACATTCGTAAACTCCCGAATGCCATAGTAAGACAATTCCCGCCCATAGCCACTCATCCCGATCCCGCCGAAAGGTAAGCGAGGGTCTGATTTGACCATGCCATTGACAAAGCTACTTCCTGCTTCTAGCTCATTGGCGGCAATACGCTCGCCACGGGCGATATCCTGTGTAAATACCGCGCTCCCTAGGCCAAAGCTGGAATCATTTGCAATGCGGATAGCTTCTGCCTCATCGCGTACTTTGAATACTGCTGCTACAGGCCCGAACAGTTCTTCTTCATAAGCGGGCATGCCTTTTTGGACGTTTGTCAAAATAGTGGGTGGGTAGTAGGCACCCTCCCTCTCTGGAATAAACCCACCGAGTTCGCAGACTGCGCCTTGTTTAATACTGGCCGTTACTTGGTCATGTAGAGTGTCGCGTAGGTCTTTTCGCGCAAGCGGCCCGATAGTGGTTGTCTCTCGGATAGGATCCCCTACTTTGGCGACTTCTAGTTTTGCTTTGAATGCTTTGAGAAAGGCATCGTAGATATGCTCCACTACTAAGAATCGCTTCGCCCCGATACAGCTTTGCCCAGCATTGAGCAAGCGACTTTTTGCGCACGCTTCTACAGCTAACTCCAAATCGGCATCTTCTAAAATGAGGTAGGCATCGCTGCCACCTAACTCCAATACTGTTTTTTTGATCGCATTTCCAGCTTGACTGGCGACTGCCTTGCCTGCGCGCTCACTTCCCGTTAAGGTGACGGCTTTGATGTGAGAGTGCTCAATGATCCCTTGTACCTTGGGTGTTTCCACCAGTATATTGGTAAATGCTCCTTTCGGAAAACCAGCAGCTGAGAACAACTCTTCAATAGCAACACCACAGCCCGGCACATTCAGCGCATGCTTTAGTAAAGCGACATTGCCCGCCATCAGTGCAGGAGCAGCAAAGCGGAAGACTTGCCAGAAGGGAAAGTTCCAAGGCATAATGGCCAATACAATACCCAAGGGACGATGCGTAATATAGCTTTTGCTAGCATCGGTTTCGATTGGTTCATTAGCTAAAAATGCCTCGGCATGTTCTGCATAATACTCACATACCCACGCACATTTTTCCACCTCTGCCTTTGCTTCACGAATAGGCTTACCCATCTCCTCTGTAATGAGCGCTGCATAGGTAGCCTGTTGCTTTCGCAAGATACTTGCTGCTTGGCGCAAAAGGTGGCCACGTTCTGCAAAAGTGGTAGTACGCCATGCGTGATAGGTTTGCTGAGCTTGCTCGATGGCACTAGCTACTTGAGTATCCGTTTGAAAGTGAAACGTATTAATGCGTTTTCCGGTAGTAGGATTTATATTTTCTAGAGTCATATTGAGCTGGTTCGTCTTAAGCTAATCATCCAGTATCTCGCCTATTGATGCCCTAATTCCGGGCGATCACCTTAGCATCCTCTCCCAAGCTGAATAGTGTGTCAGCCCCATCCACAAACTTGACATTCGATACATTGGCTTCACCGAGCTGCTCAGTCAACCCTTGGTCTTCATACCATATCCAAAATCCCCACTTAGTAGCAATGGGTATGCCTTCAAACGTTTGGTAAGCTTCGTAGGTTACGGCATGGGGTTCTTCTTCTGCTTCTTCAGCGGATTGCCCATAGGTGACGATGTAAGCCAGCACATCCATCAGATTGGTTTTAGGATTTTTATAAATCACATACCAGTCATCAGGGGCATCGCCTGTTCCTGCTTCAAAGGTGAGCTTTCCTCGCTCGTAGGTCAGCGTATTGAGCGTATCTCTACTCATGTCCGTCCAGATAGTTCCAGGATCGCTGAGTTTATAAGGTGCCATAAAGAAGTATTGCCAGGTAAAAATGTCGAAGCGTGCCCCTTTATAATCCGTATCGGCTGGCATTTGCAATACCTGATTGCCATCAAATACCACTACGGTACCATCTGCTTTCTCCATGCGAATCTTACCAGAATTGGTCAGGCTGGTGATGGTAGCATCCAAGCGTTTTTTACCTCTAAAAAATAATTCAATATCAAATTGGATAGCTTCCTTTTGGTCGAATGTACTTTTTTTGTGTGCTGCTTCTAGGGCTGTTAAAGTAGAAGAGATGATTTCTTCTGTAGCTGGTTGTTCTGTGCTATCCGACTCCGTACTTTCCGTAGGTTCTGTAGGCGCTGAACATGCACTTAGCACGGATAGGAGTAGCAATGTAAGCGGTAGGAAGGCTTTAGATTTTGTCATTTTTTTTAGTTTAAAAGGTGTTTAATAACTGGTCTAATAACAGGTGAATCATTTATAGGTTGGCTTTTCACTGTCCGGGCAAGGACGAAAATAGGCACTTGTCTATTTATTCCAACAAAACCACTCCAAAAATCACTACTCAAAACAAAAAATGGTAAATTTACAAATACCAAACTTCCTTGGTAATAATAGGTTTTATCACGACGTTATGAAGCGATAGTAAAAGCCAACAATTCCCGACAAATGGAGGAGCAGCAGCAGTCCCAACAACTACACACCCGAGTTCAACAGTTTTTTTCTACCCTCTACCGACGCACGTACGACTATCTCAAAGAAGCCGAAAACCGCAAGTTCTTATTTAAGCTGAGCTTGGGCGGGCTTGGAATTGGGATTGGCTCTTTTCTGCTCTTTGCGCTTTTGGTCTATTGGGGCGCATTTGGCAAGCTCCCTACCTATTCTGATCTGCAGGCCATTCAAAACCATACAGCTTCAGAAGTCTACTCTGAAGATGGCACCCTCCTCGGCAAATATTATATCGAAAATCGAGTGAATGCCGATTTTGAAGAAATTTCTACGGACCTCGTTAATGCCTTAGTGGCCACTGAAGATGCTCGTTTTTTTGAGCACCAGGGTATCGATTTTCGGGCGATGTTGCGTGTCTTTTTCAAATCCATCTTACTTTCGGATGATTCAGCTGGTGGAGGAAGTACGCTCAGCCAGCAATTGGCTAAGAACTTGTACCCCCGACAGGACTACTGGATGCTATCGATGGTAGTGAATAAAATGCGGGAGTTGTTTATTGCACGGCGCCTGGAGAGGCTCTACACTAAAGAAGAATTGCTACGCCTTTATCTGAATACTGTGCCATTTAGTGAAAATATATATGGTGTGAAGGTAGCTGCTCAGCGCTTTTTTAACAAAGCACCTCACGAGCTAAAATTGGAGGAAGTTGCAGTACTAGTGGGCATGCTCAAGGCAACGACCTATTACAATCCAGTGAAAAATAAGGAACGCTCCCGAGAGCGGAGGAATGTGGTGCTGAAGCAAATGAAGCGATATGGTTATTTGGAGGAAGTAGCCTGCGATTCGCTCCAACAGCTGCCGCTGGAAACCAAGTACTATTTAGAAGGTAATAACCAAGGCATTGCCACCTATTTTCGGGAGCACTTGCGCCTGGAGCTCTCCGACTTCCTACAAGATTACAAAAAGTCAGATGGTACGCCTTACAACCTTTATGTCGATGGCTTGCGCATCTATACCACCCTCAATGCGAGTATGCAAACCTATGCCGAAGAGGCCGTCCAAGAGTACCTTCCTAAGCTACAAGCCAACTTTTACAAGGATTGGAAAACGGGCACTCCCTGGGGTAAGGAAAGCGTTTTCCGTAAGGTATACCAATCCACGGCGCGCTACCAAGCGCTAAAAAATCAAGGGCTGAGCGAAGAGGCGATCGAAGCCGTTTTTAACACCCCAGTGAAGATGAAAGTGTATGCCTACAAAGGCGGCGAAGAAGAAAAAGAAATGAGTCCGATGGACTCGCTCAAGTATTACCTCACACTGCTCAATACGGGGCTGTTGGCCGTAGAGCCTAATACTGGGCTTGTACGCGCTTGGGTCGGAGGCATTGACCACAAATATTTTCAGTACGATCATGTAAAGTCAACGCGACAGGTAGGCTCCACCTTCAAGCCTATTGTGTATGCCAGTGCGCTGAAAAATGGGATGCTCCCCTGTGAATACACCTATAACGATCGCACCACTTTCGTGGAATATGACAATTGGGAGCCGCGGAATTCAGATGGTAAATATGGCGGAGTCTACTCTATGGAAGGGGCACTGAGTAAGTCCGTCAATGTGGTGACGGTAGAAGTCTTAAAGCGCTCTGGGGTGGAGCAAGTGAGCGATTTAGCGAGAGCGATGGGTATTGAGACTCCCATTCAAAAAGTACCAGCTATCGCATTGGGGGCATCGGATGCTTCTTTGATGGATATGGTGCGGGTGTACAGCACCTTTGCCAACCGAGGAAAACGGCCAGACTTGCATTATCTAGATCGAATCGAAACTAGCAATGGTGAAGTAATTGCGAGCTTTCAGCGCCCTGATCTCGACCGTTTTGATCGAGCACTAGATCGGGAGGAGGCAGATATGATGGTCAAGATGCTACAGTCGGTAGTAGATAGTGGGACGGCCCGAAAGTTGCGCTATGAATTTGGCCTATACAACGACATCGCCGGTAAGACAGGTACTACGCAGAACCAGTCCGACGGATGGTTTTTGGGGTTCACCCCAAAACTCGTGGCAGGCGTGTGGGTGGGTGCTGACTTACCCAGCGTTCACTTTCGTACGATGAGTCGTGGGCAAGGATCAAGTAATGCGCTACCCATTTGGGGAGCCTTTATGAAAAAAGTATATCAGGATCCACAATTCAAATCGTGGCGGCGCGCTAAGTTCACGCCACCAGCAGATACCGCCCTGGCATTGATGCAATGCCCCCCTTATTTAGAGGAAATGCCCGTATTGGTTGATTTTTGGTCACCCGAAGAGGATCGCCCTGGCTTTTTTAAGCGCGTCTTTGGCCGCAATAGAAAGGAGCAAGAGGTGACGGACTACTACGATCAGCAGAACACCATTCAGTTACCTCCCCGTAGAACTACCGAATCGGAAGAGGAATATGTAGAACGCATCCAACAGTATCGCGAAGAGCGGGTAGAGGATGCGGAACGACGAGAACGTCGGAAGAAATTTTGGAGCAAAGTGCTGTTTGGAAAGGATAAAGAGGAGAAAGAGAAGGGGTCGAAAAAACGACGTAAAGATGAGATTCATTAACCCTGTACTCCGCATGAGGCGCAGCACAGGGTTTGGTGATTTATAGCTTCTCTTTCAGAAAAGCCAGTGCCATAGCATTAGCTTCAGCCGCTGCCTTTTCGTCAAACTTTGGATTACTTGGATTGGCAAAGGCATGCTCCGCATCAAACTGATTGATGGTTACATTCTTTCCAGTCGCTTTCGCTAAATTTTCGAATTTAGTGGCTACTGCTGGCGTAATCCAACCATCTTTCTCAGCGAAAATACCTAGCACATCCACCTCCAATGGAGCAATTTCTTCCGCTGATTGCACGGGCATACCGTAATACATGACGCAGCCTAGCCCTTTATCTGCCGCCATAATGGAGGCTTTTAGCGACAGCCCACCACCAAAGCACCAGCCTATAGTAGCAAATTTGGCCTCTTCGCCCGCATAAGCCATCATTCCATCAATAATAGCGTTTCCGCGATCTGCATTGAAAGCTTGCATATATTTTCCGGCATCTTCTTGGTTATCCGCTACTTTGCCATCATACATATCAGGAGCGATGACGCCCACGACATCCAAGGCTTCAAATAGGCGTTCTGCTTCTTGCTTAATGTGATCGTTTAGTCCCCACCACTCTTGAAAAACCAAAATAAATTTATCGGGCTTCTCCTCCGGCATCAGGGCATAGGCAGTAGCCGTTTTGCCGTCAGGCGTATCAAAAGTCACCATCTCGCCCTTGGGCGTGAAGGCAATATCCTTGGGGGTATCGTGTGCATCTTTAAAGTCTTTTTCGTCGGCAAAATCTGCCATATCGGTTGTTTCTTCAGAGGCATCTTTATCGGAAGCATCGCCACAAGAAGCAAGTACCACAAGGCATAGCAATAATAAGAAGGGTAATAATCGGATTTGCATGGTTGTATACGTTTAAAATGATAGATTGGTTATGCCTGGCAAAATAAAATAGTTGCTGGACTCTACAGAATTACGCTCGCTTTTTAAGTACGAAATCAGGACTTTGACTAGTTTTGCCCCTATAATAAAGGTACGCTCTATGAAAATGCCCATTGCACCTTCTGCAACGTTCAACAGAACAGATGTTAAAAATCAGGACTTAGTTAGCCTTTACCAGGCTTTGCTTAAGCCTCGTATGATCGAAGAAAAAATGTTGATTTTGCTTCGCCAGGGGAAAATCAGTAAGTGGTTCTCGGGTATTGGTCAGGAAGCTATCTCTGTGGGAGTGACCAGTGCGCTGGAAGCAGATGAATTTATTTTTACCCTTCATCGTAACCTTGGTGTTTTCACTACTCGCCAGATTCCATTAGCGCGACTGTTTGGCCAGTGGCAGGGTAAAAATTTAGGCTTTACCAAAGGGCGCGACCGATCTTTTCATTTTGGTACGATGGAATACCACATTTGTGGTATGATTTCTCACCTCGGCCCTCAGTTGTCTTTGGCAGGAGGAGCGGCGCTAGCTAGCAAGCTGAGCCAAGAGCAAAAAATTGCGGTAGCCTTTACTGGGGAGGGTGGAACAAGCCAAGGGGAGTTTCACGAGGCTTTGAATGTCGCTTCTGTCTGGCAATTGCCTGTTATTTTTGTTATCGAAAATAATGGCTATGGGCTTTCGACGCCCACCAGTGAGCAGTATCGGTGTGAGAAATTGTCAGATCGAGGCCTAGGATATGGGATGCGCTCTATGACTATTGATGGAAATAATATCCTAGAAGTTTACCAAACGGTGCGCCAACTTCGCCAAGAGCTACTAGCGCATCCAGAGCCGATTCTATTAGAATGCCAGACGTTCCGCATGCGAGGCCATGAGGAAGCTTCGGGGACAAAGTACGTGCCCAAAGAACTCTTTGAATTTTGGGAGCAACACGACCCGCTCACTACCTTTGAGCACTATCTATTGGAGGAAAAACTATTGACCAAAAGTAAAATCACTCGGTTCAGAAAAGCCATTAAAGCTGAAATAGAAGAAGGCCTAGCCATAGCTGCTGCGGAACCACCAGTTGCCTCTTCCCCAGCCCAAGAATTAAGCGACATCTATGCTCCTTTTGTTTATCAAGCTACGCCTGCAAATTTCCAAGAAACAGAAAAGCTACGACTAGTAGATGCTATTGCTAATGGTCTGCAACTAGCTATGGAGCGCCATCCAAAGCTCGTTCTAATGGGGCAGGACATCGCGGACTACGGCGGCGTATTTAAGATCACACAAGGACTGATGGAAACTTTTGGAGCAGATCGCGTTCGCAATACCCCCCTTTGTGAAAGCGCTATTGTAGGTGCCGCATTAGGCTTAA
Source organism: Bacteroidota bacterium (assembly GCA_039208045.1). Classification (GTDB taxonomy): domain Bacteria; phylum Bacteroidota; class Bacteroidia; order Chitinophagales; family Saprospiraceae; genus JBCCRH01. The sequence continues at coordinate 3,345 of JBCCRH010000107.1, read as the reverse complement.
GCCTAAAAGGATACAAGGCGATGGTGGAGATGCAGTTTGCGGATTTTGTGACTTGTGGCTTCAACCAAATCGTGAATAATTTAGCTAAGCTCCACTATCGCTGGGGGCAGCAAGCAGATGTGGTGATACGGATGCCGACGGGTGCGGGTGTTGGAGCGGGGCCCTACCATTCGCAGAGCAATGAAGCCTGGTTTACTCATACTCCTGGCCTGAAGGTCATCTATCCATCTAATCCGATAGATGCTAAAGGACTGCTTTTGGCCAGTTTTGAAGACCCAAATCCCATTTTATTCTTTGAGCATAAGGCGCTCTACCGGAGTTTGAGTGCAGAGGTACCTACGAGCTATTACACGGAGGAAATAGGTAAGGCAAAAGTGGTGCAGGAAGGTGATGCCATGACCATTATTACCTATGGTATGGGTGTACAATGGGCCATAGCAACCGCAAACCAGTTAGGGGTGTCGGCAGATATTATAGATCTTCGCACTTTACTTCCCATTGATTATGAAACCATAAGTGCTTCTGTGCAAAAAACAGGGAAGGCGCTCGTGCTTCATGAAGCTACTCTATTTGGTGGGATTGGTGGTGAAATTGCTGCCTACATTAGTGAGCATCTGTTTGAGTTTTTGGATGGTCCAGTGCTGCGATGTGCCAGTTTGGATACACCTGTGCCCTTTGCAAAAGAACTGGAACGGTTGTTTTTACCCAATGAACGGCTAGTAGAAAAAATGCAACGGTTAGCGGCCTATTAAATAACAATTATATTTATATGTCTATTTTTACCCCTATCTCCTTTGCCCTAAGGAGATAAATACATACCTTTAGGGTACGCGCAGATGAAGCTGAATATCCCCTCCAGTATTCATCTCCCCCCACCTACATACCATTGATTCTTTGAAATTCAATAGGTAACATTCTAGATTCTCTTTGGAATTGGCTTTTGTTTGTACTTTTGAGGTAAACATAAAGTTAGTATTACATGAATCTTGAAAAGCTTGTTGCCGTAAGTGGCATGTCTGGAATTTTCCGCATGGCTGCGAATAGAAACAATGGTTTAATCATCGAGGATTTAGATACGGGCAAAAAACGATTTGCTTCCGCGAGAAGACACCAGTTTACCCCATTAGAATCTATTGCCATTTACACGGATGATGGAGACTCAACCGAATTGAAAAATGTATTCCGGAATATGTTGGAGCAGTTGGAAGATAACCCTCCGGCTGACCCCAATGGCCCAGGTAGTGAATTATACGAATACTTTACTGATGTACTGCCCAATTATGACAAGGATCGAGTCAATATTGGCGATATCAAAAAAGTAATCAAATGGTTCAAATTCCTACAGGAGCGAAAGCTGCTAGCAACCGTAGAAGATAGCACCGAAGAAGAGTAAAACGCTTCGCCCTTAGTGGTCTATTCTGGAGTCAACACGACGACCGTAAGCATTTATGCTTATCTAAAACATATTGAGACAAGTATCCAATTATTTTGCTAATAACAGAACAGTGTTTGGGATACGAACAAATAAGACACCATGAATACGATCACTATCCCTCGACCGAGGCAAAGGGCTTTTTTGCCTGAAGAATTCAAGCTGACAGTTTGGTCTAAGATCAAACCGTACTACAATGAGCTACTAAAGCGACCTATTGAAAGTAAAGAGGACTTAGAGTGCTGGCTGAGCGACAAGAGCGAACTGGAAGCCATGGTCACGGAATCCCTAGCCTGGCGCTACATCCGCATCACTGCCAATAGTAAGGACAAAAAAGCAGAAGAGTTATATCAATATGCTATTGAGGAGCTCTCTCCACGTATCACTGCCTTCGAGAATAAGCTCAATAATAAACTAGTTGCCTGTCCCTTCATCGACGAACTCCCCCAGGATCGCTACTTTGTACATATCCGAGGGATTAAAAATCGGGTAGCTCTTTTCGAAGAATCCAATATTCCACTTTCTACTGAGGTGCAAATCAAAGCGAAGGAATATGGCAAGATCCTATCCGAAATGACTATCGGGATGGATGGAAAGCAAATGACTTTACAAAAAGCCAGTACCCTGCTAGAAGAACCTGATCGCACTTACCGGGAGCAGGTTTACTATAAAATCAACCAACGAATTCTTCAAGATACAGAGCACATCGAGGAGCTTTTCGATGCGCTGATAGAGAAGCGCCATCGTATTGCTTTAAATGCTGGGTTTCCCAACTTTAGAGATTATAAGTTCAAAGCACTGGGCCGTTTTGATTATACGCCTGCTGATTGCGCAGATTTTCATCAGTCTATTGCAGAAGCTATTCTCCCAATTATCGATGAATTGTATCAACATCGCCAGCAGGCACTTCGCATTGAGCAGCTCCGCCCTTGGGACTTGAATGTAGATACAAGTGGGAAAGCGCCTCTGGTGCCTTTTAGCTCCACTGAAGAGCTGGTCAATAAGGCCATTGACTGCTTAAATAGTGTACACCCACTCTTTGGAGAGGTGATCCAGATCATGGATGAGATGGACCACTTGGATCTAGATATCCGACATGGAAAGCGCCCAGGTGGTTACAATATGCCGCTGCACATCACAGGCGTCCCATTCATTTTTATGAATGCTTCGCACTCTTTAGGCGATATGCGTACCCTGTTGCACGAAAGTGGCCATGCTGTACACTCCTACTTAACACGCGATTACAAGTTGGCTTCCGCCAAATTAGTCCCTATTGAAGTAGCCGAATTGGCAGCCATGAGTATGGAACTGCTTACGATGGAACACTGGGACATCTTCTTCCCTGATCCAGCGGACTTACGCCGTGCTAAGATTAATCAGCTAGAAAATGTGCTTAAGATTCTTCCTTGGATTGCGACGATTGATAAATTTCAGCATTGGCTGTATACTAATCCCAGTCACACCCGCGAGGAGCGAAAAGAAAAATGGGTGAGCATATTCATGGAATTTAATTCGAGTGCTGTGGATATGGAGGGCTTACAGCCATTTACAGAATATGTCTGGCACAAACAACTCCACTTATTTGAAGTGCCCTTTTACTATATCGAATATGGCATGGCACAGTTGGGGGCTATCGCTATCTGGAAGCAGTACAAGGAAAATCCTGACGAGGCGCTTCAGAATTATATCAATGCCTTGAAATTAGGCTACACTACTCCGATCAAAGAAATTTTTAATACTGCTGGTGTACCCTTTGATTTTTCGAAAGCTTACGTAAATGAGCTGTCGCAGTTTGTAAAGGAGGAGCTGCATCAGTTGATCAACTAGCTTGGTCTTAATCATTTGATAGTCAACGCCATGCAGCATCTCGGAGGGCGTAAGCAGTAGGAGGTCTTAAGAACACCCACTTCTTA
>JBCCRH010000106.1:0-14687 GCA_039208045.1 Bacteroidota bacterium | reverse complement strand
CTTCACAGGAAGTAAGCGATAGAACGACTAGAAATGTTATGCTTAAATATTTTAGTGTACCCATATTTAGAGTTGTTTTTTTAAGAGTTAAAAATTCCAGTAGCGGATTGCAAATCCGCCAGCGCATGCTGTGCTTTAAAATTCAAAATTCCAGGTTACAGAAGGAACAATACCAAATAGGGCTAAGCGAGTCGCCTCGGTGACGCCAGCGTCATTGGTATCAAAATTGATAGAAAAGGCATTCAGGCGGTGATAAGCATTATAGATCGAGAAGTTGAGCTCACTTTTGTAGCGATCCCGCTTCTTGATGAGCCAAGTCGCACCTAAGTCTAAGCGGTGGTAATCGGGCAGGCGATCCCCATTGCGCTCTGAAAATAGATTGACTAGGTTGCCATCCACAAAGTATTTTCCGGCAGGAAACGTCACTGCATCCCCCGTGTAGTAGATCCAAGAGGCAGAAATCGATAATTTTGGCGTAAGCTGATATACCCCAACGATGGAGATGTCGTGCGTGCGGTCTTGCCGTGCAGAGAACCACTCGCCATTGTTAATTTCATCAAATCGGCGCTCCGTCTTACTGAGGGTATAACTCAGCCAGCCCGTAAATTTGCCCTTGGTTTTCTCCAATAGAAACTCCACCCCATACGCTCTGCCTACTACAAAGACGAGTTCTGACTCAATATTGGCATTACCAAAAATTTCGGCACCATCCTCGTAGTCTACCGTATTTTGTAAGTCTTTGTAGTACGCCTCCACACTAAATTTGTAGTTATTGTTATTGAAATTACGGAAGTAGCCTACTGCATACTGATCGGCAATAGTTGGTTCCACCAAATTGGTACTTGGTATCCAAATATCGGTTGGAGAGCCTGCATTGGAGTTAGAGAGCAGGTGGATGTATTGTGCATTGCGGTTGTAGCTTAGCTTGAACGAGCTGCTAGGATTCAGTAAGTAGGTAGCTGAAAAACGAGGTTCCAACTGGAAGTAGGTATTATAAAAATCACCACTTTCATACGATATTTCATTAATGACGTCATCTTCTTGATTGAAGGTCTGTTCCGTATACGCTCCAATATTGCTAAAGGAAGACAGGCGCAAGCCATAATTTAGCGACAGCTTATCCCCTATTTTCTGCTCATTTGAAATATAGATTCCCCCTTCGAGTGCATACTGATCTTGAGCTATACTCGCTGGGTCTTCATCGAAGGTAAAAGTAGTAGGCGTAAACTCATGGTAGATGGCCTGCCAACCGAAGGTAATGCTGTTATTGGGGTTGAGATAGTAGTTAAAATCCTGCTTTAAATTGTAGTCTAGAATTCCTGCACTCAGGTCAACCTCAATACCTCCATTATCTACATTGAAACCATAGTCGTACTTAGAGTAAATAAAGGAAGTATTGGAGAATAGCTTATTGTTAAACGTATGGTTCCATCTAGCAGTAAGGGTTTGATTGCCCCAGTCGAAGCCAAAATCATCAGTCCCCAGCACGTCTCTGCCTAAATAGCCGGACACATAAATTCGGTCTTTTTCTCCTAATTTATAGTTGGCCTTAAAGTTGACGTCATAGAAGTAGAGGTCCGTTTGTTGGTCATCTTCCAAAAATGGTCTGGCCAGTATATCTGCATAGGTTCTTCTACCTGATACGATGAGCGAACCCTTGTCCTCTACAATAGGCCCTTCAACCGTCAAGCGGGAAGAAATGAGTCCTAAACCACCCGATACTTTCCACTCTTTCATATTCCCATTCTTCATACGCACATCCATTACCGATGACGCTCGCCCGCCGTATTGCGCAGGTATTCCGCCCTTGTAGAGCTTTACATCTTTCAGAGCCTCAGAGTTGAACACCGAGAAAAATCCAAGCAAGTGTGAGGCATTATATACGGGTGCTTCATCTAGCAAGATGAGGTTTTGATCGGCATCTCCACCGCGCACAAAGAACCCACTGCCCCCTTCTGAGTTGGCACTTACCCCTGGCATAAGCTGCATGGTTTTTAGAATATCTTGCTCGCCAAAGATGACCGGAATCTTCTTAATTTGTTTGACATCGAGGCTCACCACACTCACTTCTGTATTAGTTACATTTTCGTTTTCTTGCTCGGCTACCACTACAATTTCTTCCAGTTGCTGAGCCGAGCTGGCTAGCTCCACATCTTGTGTGAGGTCTTTATCGAGGTTTACCTCAAGTACCTGTGGGTCGTAGCCCACATACGAAAAGTTAACGCGATACTTACCCGCAGGTAAGGTAAGCGAATAGAAGCCATATAGATTAGTGGTAACGCCCTGATCGCTTCCCTCTACTGCCACGGTAGCAAATAGCAGCTCTTCGCCGGAGCTTTCGTCGCGCAGATACCCACTCAGGGTAAAATCCTGTGCAGTGACTTGCGCAGTCACTGCCAGGCATAGGATAAAAAGTAGGATAAAATCTAGTCGGATGAATGTACTCATGTAGATTGTTTTTGCTTTTTGACGCTCCAAAAGTGAAGGTATTTCTAGGGAAAGGGAAAAAGAAACTGATGAAGACGGCAAAGTAGGGTGCGAATCGTCCAAAAATAGGTGTGAGTTGGGAGGAGGAAGGGTTCACGCCTGTTTTTTCATTCCCTATCTTCTTTTCGGTAAGAAAAATAACTCAAAGCCCTACCTTACAGAAGGATTTAAAATTGCGATATGTTACGGTCAAATGAGATGAGGTCGCAGATGGTCTTATCATTTATTATCAGTATTGTCTTTTTGGTGCTATTTATGCTCAACGCTTATCTGTTTAGCACAGAAAATTTTGCAGAGCGATTTCTCAATAGAGGCTTAAGTGTCACTCTTTTTGGATTCATTGGTGTATTTGTGTATCTGAAGGTGGCAACAACGGTAATAAACCTACTGAATCGCAAGCAATTAGAGCGGAGTGATTGGCGAAGGTGGGCTATTGAACTGCTGATCGTGATTGTTATAGCATTTTCTATTTCTAACATTATTGTTTTTCTTTCTCCTCCAAAGCCTTCTACAGATGCGCCGGTTCGACCTATAGCGGTTATGATCTTCGTGAATTCCTTGCTTGGGGCGGTCATCTTTGCTATTGTGGAGCTTTGGAATACGTTTGAAGAAAATCGAGACTTACAGCTTTCGTTGGCCAATGCAGAAAAAGAAAAAGTAGCCTCCCAGCTACTGGCGCTACAGCAGCGAATCAACCCGCATTTTTTGTTCAATAGTTTGAGTGTACTGTCAGAGCTGATTTATGAAAATCCACAAAAGGCCAATGATTTTATTCGAGAATTTGCGAAAGTGTACCGCTATGTATTGGAATTTAGTGAGGAGACTTTGGTCAGTGTGAAGAAAGAATTAGCCTTTTTGGATGCCTATCTTTTTTTGCAAAAAATCCGTTTTGGCGAAAGCCTACAGATCGACTACCAGCTAGATAGTGAGGTGTTGGATCAGCAGATTCCGCCCCTTTCTTTGCAATTGCTGTTTGAAAATGCGATTAAGCATAACCAGATTTCTAAGGCGAGACCTTTATTGATCAAGCTAGCAAATCAGAATGGTCATTTGGTGATTACCAATAATTTGCACCTTCGAACAACAGTAGTGGACTCTGGCGGTGTTGGCTTATCTAACCTCAAGAAGACCTATCAGCTTATTTCTAAAGATAAGCCAGCATTCTATAAGACCAACGCTAGTTTTGTGGCTAAACTACCACTCATCTTAAATGAAGATAAAGCATGATAAAGGCAATTATTATAGAAGACGAAGACCTATCTGCCAAGCGCTTAGTGCGGTTGCTGGGGGAGTTGCGCACAGATGTTCAGCTCGTGCAGCGGCTGGAAAGTGTGGATGATACCGTGCACTATTTGCGTAATCACCAGCATGAGATCGATTTGATTTTCTTGGATATTCATCTATCCGATGGGCATAGCTTTGAGGTGTTTAATCAGGTAGATATTGATTTGCCGATCATTTTTACGACGGCTTATGATAAGTATGCCTTACAAGCATTTCGTCAGACAAGCATCGATTATTTGATGAAACCTTTGCAGGCTGAAGATGTAAGTCGAGCCTTAGAAAAATTTGATCGCTTGTTTCACAAGAGAACGGAAGAAGAGATACCAGATTATCTGACGCTCTTGCAGGCATTAAAGCCAGCGAAGACGGACTTGAAGAAGCGTTTTTTGGTGCAAGTGGGAGCTAAAATGCGCTCTGTTGCCATTGAAGAGGTGCATCTCTTTTATGCAGAGAATAAAGCCTGCTTTTTAATTACAAACGAAGGAAGGCGGTATGATATTAACTACACGCTAGAGAAGCTGATGCAGCAGTTGGATGAGACGCAGTTCTTTCGCTTAAACCGCAAAGTAATTGCACACATACAATCGATACAAGAGGTTTATCAATTTTCAAAGAGTCGCTTTAGAGTGACGCTTACGCATTCGCCTGGCTTTGATATTTTTATTTCGCTGGAGCGAATGGGCGCTTTCAAAAAGTGGATGAATCAGTGAATCACAAATCGTTCAGCAGTTCTTGTGCCTTTTCAGCTTGCCAGCTTTCCTCATTGACAATCTTCTGTAAGATGGGCTTGGCTTTCTCCGTTTGTTCTAGTGCTAGTAGGCTTAAAGCCAAATACCAGCGTGCTTGATCTTTGGTGTAGGAGTTGGGGTCTTGCAGAATAGCTTCGAAGGTTTCCACTGCTGTATCGAATTGCTGTAGCGCAAAGTAGTTAGCTCCTTGGAGTAATTTTTCTTGGTCAGAAAGTGGGGTGATCTTTTCAAGCAAATCGAGCGAGCTGCGGTAGTATTTATTCTTGTAGGCAAGGTACGCATCTGACAAGGCTTTTTCGGTAGGAGAAAGACTGGTGCTCCGCTCAGTACCTTTGTAAGTAAAGTTGGCGCTTTGTTTCCAGTAAGCATCAGCTAAGGTAGCTGGGGAAGGGCTAGAATTGAACCAACTTAAAAAAGCCATGCCGATTAGTAAGCTCGCAGCAAGGCCTGCTGCCCATTTTACAACGGTTAGGGTTCTGATTTTTTGGGCGGGCAGAGGTTCTTGTTGCTTGATGAGGGTTTTCCATTCTTGCTGAAGTTGTTCTTTATGTTGCTTCTTCAACCAATATTCTACCTTTCGGTGAAGCTGCAATTCTTCAGCCAATGCCTTATCCGTTTGAAGTCGTTGCTCAAAATCGTTGAGCGCTTGGTTTTTGAGGTCGCCATTGAGATAATCCTCAATAAGCTGCAAATCACTTTCGTCCATTAGTACTCTTTATTAGTAAACAACTTTTCTTCAAATGGTAACATCTTTGATGGCCTCTTTATACAAAGCAATCAGTTTTTTCTTGCATCTATACTTGGCTGTTTTAACCGCATTGGTAGAGGCAAGGCCCATTTTTTCTTGTAGTTTTTTGAGGCTATATTTTTTTACAATAAAATTAGTCAGCAAATTTTTACAGCTAGTATCTAATTTTTTTAGCGCCTTGTGGAGCGCTTTTTCTTCTTGTAATTTTAGGGACAATGCAGCCTCCTCTTCTTCCTGAAAAACGATGGGGTCGAATTCTTCGCCCGAGGCATAGGGCATGGGCTGATTTTCGTGTAATGGTAGCTCGTGCGGGTCGGTAGAGTATTCGCGAACGGATTTACGTTTTTGATTGATCCAAATATTCTTAGCCATTGTAAAGGCATAGCCCTTGAGGTTAGCTTGGTGTTTTACCTTACCACTTTCTAAGTTGATCCAAAGTTTGTACAGGGCCTCCATGAGGACGTCTTCAGCATCTGCCCTGGAGCCGGTCAACTTTATCAGGCTAGGGATGCATTGTTCGTGTGCCTTCACTACAAATTGGTCGAAGCTGTTTCTGTCCATTAAGCAATAACTTTAGCAGAGCATCATAAAATATAGTTTTGACTGGTGCGGACTTTTGGAGTGTTTATTAGGAAGTTTGGGATTTTTTTGAAAAAAAATATGCCTCTGGTTATCAATTAATTAAGTTGCTATTGGGAATTGGTCAGAGAGGTGTTCGTGTTACCTTTCGGTAAATCATACGCTTCAAGAATGAAGGTAAATATTTTTCCTAAAACGACCTAGAACACCTAAAATCCATTTTCTATCAAACTGTTATTAGCCGAGAATATGTCTTCCCTCTAGAAAGGATGAGTTGGAGAGGAGGGCATATTCTGTTTTTTCACAAGTGCTTTCTGTCTAAACCCAAAACATATTTACACATAAAATCAACCAGACATGCCAAACAAGCCCACAGTTCTTAACGTAAGAATCAAGAAAAAAAGAGTAGCAGCCCAAGATAATCAGGGCCAAGGAAATTTTGAGATTATTATTGAAGGGAACGACTTTCCTGCATCTCCTAGTGTCAGTTTGCTCAATACTACTCCTGTTGCGGGCTCTAAAGAACCATCCCAAAATAGCAATATAGTAGTTGCAGTTGATAGTGCAACTGCTACTGAGATTAACGGCAATGCAGATTTAAATGAACCATTAGTTGTAAAGGCCAAAGCCTATACAACTACTATCAAAATTGATAATGAACCTGGACAGGCAGTCGATGTCGAAGTGATCGACTAGTTGTCCACAGCAATCATGAACTATATATTCGGGGGACAGGCTGAAGCGATCATTTCCGAAAGGAATATGGTCGCCTTAAGCCTACTCAAACATTCTCACCATTAGCTGGATTTTATTATTTTTGGTGTTCAAGCGATAGAAATGACCACCATTTACCAGTTAAAGTACCTCCTTTTCTCCCTCTGCTTCTTGTGTGGTCAGATGATCCCATTTGCCGTGCATACACAATCCAATTCTTTAGTAGAGGATACTACTCTGGCTGCGAGTTATTTAAACAAGTCAAAGACCTTCTCGGATTCTGCTAACTACGAGAAAGCGATCGAGCTGGCGCAGAAAGCTCAAGATATTTATGAAGCCTATGATCTTTGGGAAAAGGCACTAAATTGCGAAATTCAGGTAGTTCGTCAGTACGATGCCTTGGGCGACCAAGATGGAAGATTAGTTCGGATAAATAGCTTGATTCAAAAAATAAAAGTGCACCTGCATGCCAATCACCTTCTGATGGGAGATGCCATGCAGCAGAAGGCAGAAGTTATGCTGGCATTAGAGGAGATGGATAGCACTCGCATTTATGTGGATGAAGCAATTAGATTGAGTAAACAGCATCAGAATTGGGAAACTTACTGCTGGTCGCTGATGATCAAGGCAGTTTACAGTTACTACAATGACTTGTACGACAATATGAGTGCAGAGCTTACAGAAGCTTATGCAAAAGCAGAAGAACATTTACAGTGGCCTAACGGGATATTTGAATCTATTTTTCAACTAGAAGGGGTGCTTTTCGAAATGAATGGAGATTATGAGCAAGCCCTTGCCTCTTCTGAACAAGCTTTACACCTTCTACTTGCTAATGAAAATCCTACTAGCTTAGATTCTAGCTTTATAGTAACTAGCTATAATAACATGGGAGCCATCTATTTTGATAAGGGAGATATTGGTCAGGCTGATGCCCACTATAAGATAGCCCTACAAATGTTAAAAGCGACGGATGCCGCTCCAGACGAATTAATTACCTTACAAAATAACCTTGCGCTCTGTGCTCAGAAGAATGGGGATTACGAGCAAGCTGCTTATTACTTAGCGCAAAGCCGGAAGTTACTCACAGAGATACCCACAGCAACTAACCATGAAGATTGGCTATCTACTCATGGAATCTTAGCTGGGCTATATGTGGATCAAATAAAGAATGACCAAGCGCAACAACTAATTGAAAAAATTATACCTGTTTTCCTGCAATATGATGAAGATCCATCCTGGGTCAGGGTAAGTTATGGATCGAGCATGGCAAAAACAGATCACTTAGAACCGGCACTAACACAATTTAAACTGGCTCGGATAGGGTACGAACATAGATATGGTAAACGACACCCAACTGTAGCGGAAACTTACAGAAATATAGGAGATGTACTTATGATGCTTGGTTCTAAAGAGCAAGCACTAGCTAACTATCAGCAAGCCTTAATTGCTCTTAGCACGACCTTTGAATCTAGTGATTACTTTGAAAACCCATCCATTGAGGAAGTCAATGACTTGACGGAGTTGGTTAATGTGCTCGAAAGAAAAGCAAGCTTAATCCAACAACAAACTACAACTCAGGCGCAAAAAGAACAAACACGCTCCACCTATCTGCTTGCCGAACAAGCAATAGATAAACTATATCAGCAGTATGAGTCGGAAGAAGGAAAACTGCTCCTGAGAAATTCCGCAAAGCCGCTCTATGAAAAACACATTCGCCTGTTGTATTCGCTTTACGCAACGGATAAAAATCCAGCGTACCTAGAAAAGATATTTAAGCTGATGGAAGTCAGCAAATCTTATCTGCTCTTGGAGGGGGTGCGAAAAGCAGAACAACAACTGCTTGCCATGGATAGTGAATTTGAAGGCGACCAGCAATTCGTAGATTTGCTGCAACAAGAAAAGCAACTGAAAGTCGATATTACCTTCTATGATCGCAAGCTATTCGAGTATCGACAAGAAGATGCAGCAGAGAATGCCCAAAAAATTGCGACTACCGAAAAAATCTTGGCCCGACTCTATGAAGAAAAACGGCAGATGGAAGCACAGCTACAAGCCCAATATCCGAGCTATTTTTCTATCAACTATACGAAGCAAGTAGCTACCTTAGAAGAGGTACAAGCCATGTTGGTTGCCAGCGATAATCGAGTATTTATTGAATATTTTGTTGGGGAAGCAGACCTATTTATACTTCGAATAACAGATGAGGATGTACTCATTCACCAAGTCTCGATCGACGAAAACTATGAGCAACTCATCCAGCAGTTTCAAGCCTTCCAGGCTTTTGATCCTTTTGCGCAAGCACAAGCCGAACAGAACTTCCAACAATATACCAAGGTGGCTTACCAGCTTTATAATTTGGTAGTAGCTCCAGTGTTGGCCGATTTACCTGCTCGCTTTGAGGAGTTGTTGATCGTCCCTGATGATCAGTTGGGGTATATTGCTTTTGATGCCCTTTTAAGTGCAGCACCGACACATAGTGAAGTGTCCTACGATGCGCGTAAGCTTTCCTACTTGATAAATGATTGGGTGATTGGATATGCCTATTCTGCTACCTTATTTCTTGAGCATCAAGATCGAAGCCCCACAGGTGTAGATTTAGATAACTATTTAGGGTTTGCTCCCATCTTTGCCGATCAACCCATTTTGGAGGATGCCATAAAGGGTTGTGAGGGCGATGAACCCCTGGGAATGCTCCAGTACAGTACCGAAAGTATTAAGCTAGCACGCCAACAGTATGGTGGACAGGTCTATCTAGGTCAACAAGCCACTAAAGAGGCTTTTTTAGCGCAAGCGGCAAAGTACCAAATCCTGCACCTCTCCACGCACGCTTGTGTAGATGATAGCGATCCAAAATTCAATAAAATATTTTTTGCAGATCAGTTTTTGAGCACTTACGAGGTGTATCAGCTACAGCTTAATGCTAGCCTGGTACTGCTAAGCGCTTGTGAGACAGGCTTTGGTAAATTAGCGAAAGGGGAGGGCATTATGAGCTTGGCAAGAGGGTTTTTCTATGCGGGAAGCCCTAGCTTGGTCACGAGCCTTTGGAAAGCCAATGATTTTGCTACCGCAGAAATTATGAAATCATTTCACCAATATCTCAAAGAAGGGCAAGAAAAAAATCGAGCACTGCGGAATGCCAAAATCGATTACCTCCGTAAAAAGCCCATGAGAGAGTTGCCTCCATTTTTCTGGGCCACCTTCGTTTTAGTGGGCAACGATCAACCCATTATGGTCTCTAATGATTCTTATGCTCCAACTATACCGTATTTGATACTGTTTGTAATAGTTGTATGCTTTGGCTTATATTTTTATTCAAAAATAAACAAACGAAAAACACATGAAAGGAATGAAATGGGCGTACTGGATTAGTACCGGATTATTGACCTTACTAATGATGGGTTCTGCTGGGATGTACTTTTTTAACAATGCTGCGGTTCAAGAAGCCTTCACTAACTTGGGCTATCCAACCTACATCATCTATCCATTGGCTACTGCCAAAATATTGGGCTTGGTAGTGCTTTGGACAAAGCCTTCAGCCTTTATAACAGAATGGGCCTATGCGGGCTTTTTCTACAATACATTGCTTGCCTTTTTTGCGCATGTTATGGTGGGCGATGGCGCTTTTGGTGGCGCCTTGGTGGCGATGATTTTGGTGCTAGTGTCGTACTTTTCAAGTAAGCGATTGGCTACCTAGCCAGTGCTACTCCTCTACCTTCAAGATAAACCCGACCTTGAATACATTTTCAATAGAAATGGCAGGGTCGGGTTTTAGCAACTTGCGCAGTCGAGAAATGAATACATCAAAGCTGCGGCCCAGAAAATAATCGAACTTACCGTAAATTTTGGCCACGGCCTCCTCTCGCTTTAAGATTCGGTTTTTGTGTAAACACAATAAGCGGAGTATCTCGTTTTCTTTCTCGGTAATGCGTTTGATTTCCGTTCCAAAGCGCAGTTCTTGCATCGAATAATCGTAGTGAAACTGCCCAATCTGAAAGGCCACAGGTTGCTGCTGTTGCTCTAGCTCCAATTGTTGTCGACGCAGGATAACATGGAGCTTGCACAAGAGCAAATCTTCATCAAAAGGTTTGGTAATAAAATCTTCTGCCCCCAAGCGATAGCCTTGCATTTTATCTTCTTTCCTCGATTTTGCAGTCAAAAATAAAAATGGAATTTCTGGATCAGCTGCCCGAATCTCTTTGGCCACCATATACCCATCCATTTGCGGAAGCATCACATCAAAAATGCAGAGGTCAAAGTGCTGACGGCCGAATGCTTGTATGCTAGAGGCGCCATCTTTACACAGTTTAACAAAGTAGCCCTCATCCTCCAGGAGTTCTACGAGCAAAAACCCAAGATTCAGGTCATCTTCCACCAAAAGAATATGATGCTGTTCCATGCTATGCTGATTTTAACGGAAGTGAGATGGAGAAAATACTTCCGTTGGGATTGGAGCTTTCTAATGCTATCCGACCATCGTGCAGCTCAATCACCTTCTTTACATAAGCCAAACCCAGTCCAAATCCCTTTTCATCGTGAATATTGCCTTGAGCAATACGATGGTAGGGCATAAAGATTTGCTTTCGATCCAACTCACAAATACCCACGCCATTATCTACAAAGCGCAGCTCTACTTGATCGGTTTGTCGAATGACTTCAATATCGATTTGAGGGGCCTTTTGGCAATATTTGATAGCATTATCTACCAAATTTCGAATCGCATTACTCAGATGAAGTCGATCGCCTTCTATCCAGGTGTCTTCCTCCGTTTCGTGTACTTGTAGGATTCCATTTTTGGCAATCACTTGCATACGCATATCATCTACGACTTCCTGTATCAATGAATCGAGTTCGATGGGCTCTCTTGCAATAATATACTCCCCACGCTCCATCTTAGCTACCTGAAGCATGCGCTCTATCTGCTCGCGTAGCCGGTGACCCTCATTCTGAATGACGTGGATATAGCGGTTGTACTGCGGCGCTTGTATTTTTTTCTCTAGCATATTGGTAGCCAGCTGAATATTAGTAAGCGGTGTTCGGAACTCATGGGCCATATTGTTAAAGAATGCAATACTGGCTGCATTCATCTTGTGTTGTTGCACGAGCCGAAGCACAATCAAGATAAAGAGTACACAAAATGCAATAAGAATCAGAAAAGAAGTACCTGCCATCAGGCCAAGTTGGTCAATAACATACTGCTCTTTCCCTGGAAAGCTCACCTGAAGCGAGCGGCTATCGTTAGTCAAGCCAGAGATAGAAGTGCAGTAGATAGGCGCCTTGGGATCGCGGCGGGTAGGGACGCTGAGCACATCCACTTGAAAGCCCAAATCAATATCATAGCGTTCCATAGAAGCTTGAAGGGCTTGATGAAGATCAAGCTCATCGACATTAGTCTGTAGGCAGCTAGGCTCACATTCTGGGATGGCCTTCTCGCAGGTGAGCTCGATTTTGAGGTGAGGATCGTCTTTTGCTTGAAGTTCATCTACTGCATTACAAAGCGCCATGGTGGCCTTTTGGTCAAATTGTTCTTCGATCAATTGAGCGGAGTGCTGTAGCCAATTAATCTGAAAAAATAGCAGTAAGATAATAGCTAGCGCTGCGCCGACCACCATCCATTTTGTTGGTGTTAATGCCATGGAATTAGTATTTACCGATACAAAAAAACACAAATTCCGGCGGACATTATTGGCTTTAACAACTACCTAACAAGTGCCTAACACACCTTTACCACGTATATCAAAAATTTTGCCTCATCTTTGAAGGGACAAATTAATTCATGTCTCGGCCAGTCCGGGCGAATAAAAACAACCTTAATTATGCGTTATCTAATTACCTTTTGCTGCTTGCTATGCTGCCTATTTATTGGCAATCAAGTAAATGCTCAAACTTGTACAAAAGTTAAAAAAGCAACTTGCACCGCAGCCCAAAAAGCCCAATGCACCAAGTCTAAAGTAGCGGCCGCTTCTTTTGAAAATCCAGTAGAAATGGCAAAAGCAGCCGAGGCTACACAAGTAGCAGCCGATCGTGCTAGTGCAACAGCAGCACCTAGTGCGACAGCAACTAAGGCTAGTGCAGCAAAAAAATGTGACCCTACAAAATGCACACCTGAACAACTCGAAAAGTGTAAGGCTAAAGCCAAAAGTGCTAAGCAGGCGGCAGCAGCACCAAAGACTAAAGCTAAAGCGGTGAAAACATCGATGTAGCAAGTAATTTTATTCGGATGATAAATGAATGGGCTGTTCACTGAAAGGTGGATGGCCCATATTTTTTTTACCAAATGCAGAAGAGTATCTTTGGGTAGATGTTACTAACCAATATTAAAAAGTATAACATTTAGATGTTGATGAAAAAATTACTTCTACTTTTAGTAGTAATGGCACTATCGGTGCCCAGCTTTGCAGGCGAAGGCATGTGGCTACCCTTGCTGCTCAAGCAGCTGAACGAAGCAGAGATGCAGAGCATGGGCATGAAGATGACCGCTGAGGATATTTACAGTGTTAATAATGGAAGTTTAAAGGATGCCATCGTCCACTTTGGGGGCTTCTGTACGGGAGAAGTCATTTCGGATCAAGGCCTTGTACTCACCAATCACCATTGCGGCTACCGCCAAATCCAATCCCACACTACGCTGGAAGACAACTACTTGCGAGATGGTTTTTGGGCGAAGACCCTAGCTGATGAAAAGCCTAACCCTGGGCTATTTGTCACCTTTATTGTAAAAATAGAGGATGTGACAGCGCAAATTCTGGAAGGGGTGACCGCGTCCATGAATGCACAGCAGCGACAGATTGTGATCGAGCGAAATATTGGAGCTTTCAATCGATCTTATAAGACAGAGGCCTACCAAAAAATTATGATCCGTCCCTTTTTTAAGGGCAATCAATATTTTCTGTTTGTCACCGAGACCTACAATGACATTCGCTTAGTGGGGGCGCCTCCTTCCTCTATTGGAAAGTTTGGGGCAGATACTGATAATTGGGAATGGCCTCGCCACACCGGTGACTTTTCGCTCTTTCGTATCTATGCAGGGCCAGATAATAAGCCTGCTGACTATTCTCCTGATAATAAGCCTTTTCAACCACGCTACTCGCTACCAATTTCTTTGGATGGAGTGGAAGAAGATGATTTTACCCTAGTCTTCGGATTTCCAGGGCGTACCGATGAATATTTGCCAGCCACGGCTGTTGCGATGCGTGTAGACGTACTAAATCCGATCAAAATCGGCATTCGCGACGAAGCACTGAAAATAATTGATGCGCAAATGCGTGCTGATGAGGGGGTTCGAATTAAATACGCCTCCAAGCAAGCGGGCATTGCAAACGCCTGGAAAAAATGGATTGGGGAGAGCCAGGGGGTAAAAGCAACCGATGGGATTGGGAAAAAACAAGCGCTGGAAGCCGAATTCAAGAAGCGAGTCAGTGCCAATCCTGATTGGAAAGCTGCCTATGGAAATATCCTGCCGAATTTTGACGACCTCTATAATAAGATCGCTCCTTTTGCGCAGACGCAAGCCTATGTAGGAGAGATTGCCGGACGGAATATCGAAGTGTTCCGCTTGGCTAATATCCTTCATCGTTATGTGCGCATTTATGAAAATAATGGAGCAGAAGGTTTCGAAAAACGCCGCGAACGCCTAGTTGGTTATCTGGGGAATTTTTACAAAGACTACGAAGCAAGTATTGATCAGGATGTCTTCACTGCATTGATTGGTATTTATTTTGATAAAGTGCAGCAACGACATTTATCGAAAGATGCGATGAAAATGTGGGCACAAGCGGGGAAAAGCTACGAAAAACTAGGAGAGTACGTCTTTTCCAAATCAAAATTAACCAGTCCACAATTTGCCATACAGGCCGCTAAAGAAAAGCCGGAACAGCTCATGGGGATGATCAAAAACGACCCTGCCTACCAGCTGTGTCGCGCTATTTTAGAGCATAATGATGAAGTAGTAAGCGGGCCTTACAATACCTACGATAGCCAGCTACAAGCGCTCCAAAGCACCTACATGAAAGCACTGATGGACGTTTTTCCAGAAAAACGCTTTTACCCAGATGCCAATAGCACCATGCGCGTTACCTATGGGCAGGTAAAAGGCTATATGCCAAAAGATGCGATCGTATATCAGCCGG
>JBCCRH010000105.1:0-14718 GCA_039208045.1 Bacteroidota bacterium | reverse complement strand
TAAGAATCACTCTTCTTATTGGTAGATAGAACCATTTTACTACAAAATCAGAGTTCCTCTGAGAGTTGTTCTTTCAAAATGGGGAAAAGGGCGATGACTTCAGATCGAAGTCTAGTGACTAAAGTACTCAGTAGCTTATAGTCGATAGACGGCAGCTTGGTCTGTTGCTCAATTTGAGCAGCTAGCTCTTCCTGATTAGCCATACCAAGCATGAGCAGATTAGGCTTTAGGCGATGTGCATTCTGGTAGATACGATCTTTATCCTTAGCTTGAAGAGCTAGTTGTAGATGATCCAGAATGCTCGGCGCTTCTTCCAAAAAAGTTTGAATCATATCTTGGACAAATGACTCATCGCCATGGCTAATTTCTTTTAGATAGCTCAGATCAAGGGTGAGGCTAGGCGTCCCAGCAGGTGTTGGTGAAGCTAATTTAGCTGCCTTGGACTTTTTTTGCACCCACTTGCTTAGGGTATTTTTTAGGCGCTTGGGCGCAAATGGCTTGGTCAAGAAGTCGTTCATCCCCGCTTTAAATGCTTGATTACGTTCCTCCATGAGAGCAGCAGCGGTAAGTGCAATAATGGGGGTAGCTTGGTTGGGGTTGTGCGCTTCTTGGCGAATGGCTTTGGCGGCTTCTACACCACCCATTTCGGGCATGTGTAAATCCATTAGGATGGCATCGTATTTTCTTTTTTGACTATACATCACAGCTTCTAAACCATTGTTAGCCACATCAAAAGGACAATTCCAAGTAGCTAAAATACGACTGATCAATTTCTGATTCATCGCATTGTCTTCTACTACTAAAATGATGGTCTGTGTCACCCAATCCTCCCAAGGCAGTTCATCCGGCGCTGCTTCGGGATAGCCTACCAACGCTTGCCCTGTATCTTCAAAAGGCAAAAAGACAGAGAAAGTAGACCCTTCATTGGGTTGACTTTCTACCTGAACGGAGCCCCCTTGCAGCTCTGCCAATTGTTTCACTATAGCCAATCCTAAACCCGTTCCACCATACTTTCGAGTTATCTGTTTGTCTGCCTGTTTGAAATTTTCAAAAATCAGATGAATTCGATCCTCGGGAATACCAATCCCTGTATCGTGTACTCGAAATTCTAATAAAACAGTGGAGCCTTTTCGCTCTTTTAGATGGGCACTCACCCCTATGGTACCTCTTTCCGTAAACTTACTGGCATTGCTAAGCAGGTTGCTCAATATCTGATTAAGGCGCACTTCATCCCCTCTAAGTTTTGTATCGATGGCTTTATCAATATCAAAAACGACACTAATAGGTTTTTTACCCACCTTAAACTGAAAGCTCTGCTGTAGCGATTTCAGCAATTCATTGAGGCTGAAGACCCTCGACTCTAGTTCAATTTCTCCCGCTTCAATTTTTGATAAATCCAAAATGGCATTGATCAAATCCATCAAGCTATCGGAGGCAAACCTCAAGGAATCGAGATAGTCTTTTTGGTGTGGCGTAAGTTGCGTTTCATACAGCAAGTGGGTCATTCCTATTACGGCGTTCATAGGCGTCCGAATTTCATGACTCATATTGGCCAAAAACTGTTGCTCCGCTGCCCTTGCTGATTCGGCCTCTTGCTTTGCTTTTTGTAGCTGCTGATAGGCAAGATTACCCTCTAAGGATACCGTAAATTGATTGAGCACATTGCGCAACTTGGACAATTCCAAGGGCTCGAAGCCGCCTAGCGAGCTGGTTTTATACAATTTGAGAAAGCCCAAATGCCCCAGCTTAATAATCGCATAGCTGCCCTGCTGAATGTTTCTTTCCTGAATGAAAGCGTCAAAAGTAGGATCGTTATGGTCGACTACAAAAAAAGGCACACGCTCCAAGCGTTCTAAAATCAAATGATCGGAAGGTAGACTCGTGTCCTGAATTCGGAAGCGAGGACTAGCAAAAACGAGTGTATAGGCATCTTGAGGCTGGGTCTGTAGCACTTCATTATGTAACCACACAGCACCCAGCGTAAGATTTTTTCGCGCAATGAGCGTTTGCAAGAAAAACTTACAATTTTCCTTCAAGTCGTTGGATCGCCCCAATGCTAAGGCCAGCTCGTATAAGACAGAAATCTCCTTTATAATTTCGATCTTTTCTCTCATCTCCTGCTTGCTTTATACGGTACGATAAAGTGAACCCACCACAATCGTTTTATTGAAAAATTCCAGCGCATTTTCTCCATAAGACGAAATCTCTCCCAAGCTCAAGATACCCTGTGGCGTCACAGCGGCCCGCATATTTTTGACATGTGTATTAATCACCTCTAGCTCTTCCGAAAAGCGCTTTTCCAGAAATAGCGTTCTCGAAATACAATCCACAATCAGGCTATGGCGTAAGTAGTTCGGGTGCTCTGCTTTTTCTAGCGTTTGCTGCAGGGCCAGCTCAGCCGCTCCAATCAGCTCATCAGCAGTCCCTTTGAGGATGTTCAAAACGGTATTTTCAGGAACCTCACCCACACAAACAAGCGCCCCTTCATCCGTCACACTAATCGGATCACGGACAATGTCCTCTTGGTTTTCCTTATAGATTCCAAAGGGATAGCCCTTCGCAATATCAAAGAAATTTGATGTTTTCAGGCTGGTTATCTCCTGTCCACTTTTTTGAAGATCATGCTCTACCACTTCTTTATACACTTCAAAAGCAGGTTGCCAATTAAGTTCATAAATGGTATTACGGTCTGTTCGAGTAGCCACGATGGGGCCTTCCAATTGTTGCCAGCCGTGCTTCACACTTAGTTTTGCCTCATACCTGAGAAAACAAATCACAGCAGCATCCTGAAAAAAGCCTTCATTAGAGAATAGGCATCGTTGTGGCTTCAAACTTAGTGAACCTGCTCCACCGCCAATAAAGCTCACCGAATTGCCAAAGGTATTATACAGGCTATTCAAAAAATCTCCAATATGCTGCGTGAGTCCATCCACGATAGTGAAAACGCTACACTTAATGGATGTTTGCTCTGGAATAGCCTGGTAAGTAATGAGTTGCTGTTCGGCTTCCGCCAAATTGGAGATGACGATGGGGGCATGAGCTGCCTTGAATTTTTTTACAATACAGCCATTCGTTAGGTTTTCACTTCCGTGAATAACGCCTGGGAAAATACCTCCAAAAAAAGTAATGTCAGCATGGTTCAACTCCTCGATTAATTGAAGGTAATCGACAGTACAGTCTTCACCGACAAATAGGGCAAGGACATCTCCTTTCTCCATCCGAAGGTTTTCAATAGCAGTAATTAGTGTTTCATTAGTTACTGTTCTTATAATCATACACTATTCGTTTGGGTTGATGGATTGTTTCAAACTCAGTAGTTCATTTAGGTGTCCAATAGTGTTGAGTAGTCGTTCCTTGGTGTAGGTATCTTTCAATAAATATTCGTAGGCGCCTTTGGCGTAAGCCTCTTGTAGCCCCCGCTTATCGATGTCAGCTGATAGCATAATAGGCTTGCAGGCGGGCCATTTTTGGTGGACTTTCGTCAAAATAGCCAGGCCATCAGCGTCCGGCAGCGTACGATCTAAAAGGAGAACATCTGGCATGAAATCACTCTCCAATAAACTATTCGCCGTACTAAATAAGCGTACTTCCTGCGTTTGGGCAGCCTTCAAGATGAACTGAAGCATTTTCTGATACATCAAGTCATCCTCGACAATCGCTATGTTTAATAAAAGACTCTGCATACGCCGCTTAAAACAATTGCTCCTCTAAAAAGAACTGATTTTTATAGCCCCGTACTTGCACCTTTACAGCAGGCCCCTCTGGCTTCCAATCAATAAAAATAAGGCCAAAATTTCGTTCCGACACTACTTCCCCCACTCGGTTCGGATTTTCTTCTCCTGTAAACTCCGTGTAGGCGTGTGTCAGGCCACTCGACGTAAAGTCGTAAAGAGGCACTTCTAAGCCCTCTACTGCTAGTTTTGAAAGCTCAGCAATATGCCGATCGCCACTGAGCACGATAGGATGAGCAGGTTTGGTCTTTTGCAACAGCTTAATGAAACGTGCTCGCGCAGTCGGATAGTCAGACCATTTTTCAAAGGGGTGCTGGGGCGAAATAAGCTGCGTCCCACTACCAATTAAGTGTACTGCCGCTGTACTATTGGTGAGTTCTCCTTCCAGCCATTGCCACTGCGCCTCTCCCAAAATATCCGCCTCCGGATCAGGTATATAGCGAAAATTAGGGTCAGGATTATCCGCTAGCGGATCCCTAAAATAGCGCGTATCAAGTAAAATAACCTTTACTTGTTTATCAGCAGTTCCGAAGGTATAGCTCTGGTAAGCGCCTTCTCGCTGGCGTACTGGGGCATCTAGTGGCACATCCAAAAAATCAAGCATCAGCTGCTTGCTTTGCTTGCGGATAGGATGCGTTTTATTGCCATCACCCATGCCGTAGTCATGGTCGTCCCAGGTGCCGATCACGGGCATGCTTGTTCGTACTTTTACATACTCTGGGTGATCTTTTTGCTTCTGGTAGGCTTGCTGTAATTCTGTTGGGTTTTCGGTATCCATGTATACATTATCTCCCAACCAAACCCAGATTTGAGGTCGATTACGCAGGATGTAGTTCCACATTCCCTGATCCTCTTCTTGATCGTTACAAGAACCAAATGCCACAGTAGTAAGGGTTTGACTGAAGTCAATGGCTTGGCCGACGTAAAGGGAAGAGGTACCAACTGTTGCTTTTTGTGGTGTTTTACAACCTATTATAAAAAGGAATACGAAGGAGAGCATCCCAATTGGGAAGTACTTATTGATTGCTTGTTTCATAAGGGCCATTTTACAAAAGTTACAATTATGAAGGTACTTAAATTATGGTTGTACTGAGATTAAAATCAGGTTTATTCCATTACCCAACTAGCCTTTACGTCATCTAGCAGTTGCATTAAATCTAAGCTCTGTTGCAGTGTCCATAGCTTACTCTCTTTTTGCTCATTCCGCACGGCCTGCATGACCTCTTGCGCCTCATAGCTATAACCATTAGTCGGCCACTCAAAGTGAAAGAGCTCGGGCCGCTGCTCCGGCAAGAGTAGGCTGAAAGAAGTCGGTTCATGCCAGCGGCCATGAAGGTGGATAGTTCCTTTTTCACCATAGATAAAAGCCTCCGTTTTGGTTTTTGCGCGAAGGCTAGTATGTAAGTGTGCCATCTGACCACCTGCATACTGAAAAAGCATACCTACCTCTTCATCTACCCCAGTAGCTCCCTTGAAAACACTGGCCTGTATCGTTTTGGGGGTACCCAATAGCAGATAGGCCAAGAATACCGGATAAATCCCAATATCTAGCAGGGCCCCACCCCCTAGAGCAGGATCAAACAGGCGGCTTGATGAGTCAAAAATTGGCTTAAAGCCAAAATCCGCTTTGACCGTGTGAATCGCTCCAATAGTATCTGCTTCGATGAGTTCGAGTATCTTTTGTGTAGTTGGTAAAAAACGAGTCCAAAGCGCTTCCATCAGAAAGGTGTGATGCTCATGAGCAGCGGCTATCATTTTTTGTGCCTCCGTGCTATTCAGTGCAAGGGGCTTTTCGCAAAGTACTGGAATTTGGTGCTTCAGGCAGAGGATGGTATTGGCGCAATGGGCTGAGTGGGGCGTTGCGATGTAGACGGCATCTAAGTCGGGGCAGCTGGTAATATGCTCGTAGCTGCCATACGCATGCGTGGCGCCATACTGCTGCTGGAAAGCTTCGGCTTTCGCTAAGGAGCGCGATGCCACGGCATGCAATTTTGTATTGGGCATGCGCGCAAGATCTTCCGCAAATTTATGAGCAATTTTACCCAAGCCTATAATTCCCCAGTTAAATTCGGTGCGCATAATGATATTTTTAAATTTCTGTTCGGAGCGCAATATACACCCCCCAACTGAACATTATACTAAACGAAAACAACATAGCCCGCCCGAAAATCAAAAATGGTTCTTACCTTGCAACTGAAAATCAAAAAAGTACTTCTTCCATGCGCAAATTGTTTTTCTTAGCCTTCCTACTCTTTTTTGCAGCCCAAGCACAGGCTCAGCTGCAAAAAACACAAGTATTCTTGTTCGACATCGAACCCATTGCCGATACCTCTTATCGCTTTAGCAACCCGCGCTACCTGACCGGCTTTAATGCTAATGGCTACAATAATCACCCTTCTTTTGTAAATGATTCTTTAGTCTACATCTCCTCTCAGCAGCCTTCCGAGTCGCAGCCCGACATCTACGAGCTCAACCTAAATCGCAAGACGCTCATCCGCGTTACCTCCACTGCTGAAGGTGAGTTTTCTCCAGCACAAATGCCCGATGAGTACAACTTTTCTGCGGTGCGCCAAGAGTTTAAGCAAGGCGATACGTTGCTCCGCGTGTGGCAATTTCCCATCGACCGCGTGGGGAACGGCAAGCCCATTATGAAGTACTTCAACAAAACCGGCTATTACGAGTGGATTGACGGGGTACGCATGGCCATCTTTAATGTAGAAGATCCCAACCGCCTTTCTGTAGTTGACACCCGCTCTGACGAAGAGTACGATATCGCCCGCAATGTCGGCCGCTGTTTTCGGATGCAACCCAATGGCAAGCTTGCCTATGTCCAAAAAAGCACCTTTGGCGATTGGACGATCATGGAAAAAAACATCTATCAAATCCGCCGCGAACCCGCTGAGATCATCCAAACCTTGCCCGGCAGCGAGGACTTTGCGGTCACTCGTAATGGTATCATCTTTATGGCTAAAGGCAGCAAAATCTATAAATTTAACCGCTACCGCGACCAAAATTGGGTAGAAATAGCGGATTTGCGCTTCTACGAAATTCGAGATATTTCACGCCTTCGCTTGAATTATGATGATAGCAAAATTGCGATTGTTGGGAAATAAAATGAGCTAATTATGCGTCACCTCCTGCTGTTAGTTGCATGCTTGTGCAGTAGTTTTTCATTGGCTTTCAGCCAAAATGCCTCTACTTATGCCGAAGAAATCGCACAGCACCGCCAGGGCTATATTGCCAAGCTCCTCAGCTCGGAATATGCCCCCTTCTGGCCTGAAGACTCCACGCATATTCAGTACTTTCCTGCCGATTCTACCTTTCGCGTAGTGGCCAAATTTGAGCGCACAGAAGGTGCCAAGCCATTCCAACTACCTACCTACAGCAAGATCACTAAGCCCTTTGTGCAATATGGTACGCTGACTTTTGAGCTGCACGATAGCACTTATCAATTAGCGGTCTACCGCAACCTGCAAGCTACTCGTATGCCGATGTACCGCGACCTGCTCTTTTTACCGATCAAAGACCAGACCAGTGGCCAAAGCACCTATGGTGGCGGTCGCTACCTCGACCTTTCCACCAACGAAATCCACCGAGGGCAACTCCTACTAGACTTTAATAAGCTGTACAATCCTTATTGCGCGTACGGCTCGGGTTGGAATTGTCCAGTTCCGCCGGCGGGGAATCATTTGCCGGTGGCGATTTTGGCGGGGGAGAAGGCGTATGCGGGGCCGCAGCGGGAGAGGAGGGAGTGAAGGGGGAGGGGAGGATGGAGTTTTGGAGGACGGAGGATGGAGGGAGGAGTTTTGGAGGACGGAGGAAGAAGGGAGGATGGAGGACGGAGGGCGTGCTTGGCCTTATACATTTGTATCAAGGTAAAAGAACTGAGCACTATCTTGTCTATATCTTAGAAAAGGTAGAACTTTAGTTGAAATAAATTATTAGCATGACTTCTTCTTTTAAGATAGCAGTGAAAAATCTAGATCAGGACTTCATCAAAGCGATGCAAGAGAAGTACAAAGATGCAGAGCTAGAAATTACAATCAAAAGGCCATCTGGTATCCAACCATTAGAAGAAGAAACATTCTGGAACATTATCGATCAATTAGACTGGGAAGCAACAACAGATGATGGAATACTTGCACCAGCGATTGAGCATCTCTCCAGCCTTTCCATTGCCCATATTTATGGCTTTGAGGAGATCTTATCTAAAAAATTGTACCATTTGGATCAGCAAAAATTTGCTGCTCAAATCGGGAAACGGTCATTCCAAGCAGATCGATATTTTTCGGTAGATACCTTCCTGTACGCTCGTGCTTGTGTGGTAGCCAACGGAAAAGCAGCTTATGATGAAGTGGTAGCAATTCCTGAGGCCATGCCCAAAGATCTAACTTTTGAGCCTATACTCTACCTCGCTGCAAAGGCTTATGAAAAGAAAACGGGTAAGTCCTTCTTGTACATTCCTACCTACAGCTACGAGACCTATTCTAATGAAAAGGGGTGAGGCTAAAAGCTTAAAGGAATGGCAAAGCGTAAGAATAGCGGCTTTCATGGGCATGGTAATACATCGAAGCTTACGAGAAAAAAACGGGGGCTATGCCCAGAGGAAATCGACGTAAGAATAGAAATCGCAGAGAATAGCCACCCCTACCGATAAAAAATCTCCTGTATCACTTCCTCCCGTTTACTTCGACTAATTGGGATGTGCTGCTTGCCAATCTCCAACATATTACCATTTAAAGCTTGCACTTGTTTCTTGGCTACGATGAACGATTTGTGTACCCGAAGAAAAGCGGGGTGGGGTAGGAGAGCTTCTAGATTTTTGAGGCTCTCCAAGGTGACGTAGCGGCCCTCTTTGCAGACGATGCGGACGTACTCTTTGAGGCCTTCGATGTAGAGGATACTGTCAAATTGAACTTTGATTAGGCGGCCATCTACCTTGGCGGTAAAAAAATCTTTGCTTTGGGTGGGGATGTGGATGCTGGAGGATTGAATACTTGCTTTAGCTTTTTGGACGGCTTCTAAGAAGCGCTGGAAAGAGAAGGGTTTCAGTAGATAGTCTACTGCGCTGAGGTCAAAGGCTTCAATAGCATATTCTGCGTAAGCAGTCGTGAAGATCGTAACAGGTGGATTGGGGAGGGAGCGGAGTAAGTTGTTGCCGCTCATGATAGGCATTTGAATGTCCAGGAAGAGCAGATCGATGGGATGTTGTTGTAAAACCTCTAATGCTTTGAGCGGGGTTTTCACCTTATCTATGATTGTTAGCTCGGGTACTTTCTGGATGAAATTCTCCAGTAAGTTTAGAGCCAAAAATTCATCGTCTACGATGAGGGTTTTAATTTTTTGCATCTCGTATCAATTGTAGGGTGAGTGCGACTTCAAATTGGTGCTCACTTGGCGTAATCTGAAGGTGGTGCTGGTTCGGATATTTTAGTGCCAAGCGCGTTTGAATATTGTCTAAGCCAATACCGCCGACCTTGTCCTTTTGCTGATCCTGAAGGGTTCGAGTATTTTGAGTATAAAAATCAAGTTGATCGGATTGCACTTGGAGTTGTAGGTTGATGAAGGCATTAGGATTAATTGCAAAATCACAATGCTTAAAGCAGTTTTCTACTAAAGGAATCAAAATCATGGGTTCTATTTGCTGGCCAGCAGTGGTACCACTTACGTGAAACATAATATTCAGGGATGCCTCACTACGCATTTGAAATAAATTGATATACGACTGGATATGAGCGATTTCGCGATCTAGCGCTACCAAATCCGCTTTCCCATCATACACCACATAGCGCAAAAGCTGAGAAAGCTGAAGCACCATATCGGCTGTTTTTTCGGATTGTATGACTGCTAAAGAGTAAATGTTATTCAAGGTGTTAAACAAAAAATGAGGATTGATTTGGGCTCTTAGAAACTGAAGCTGTGCTTCGTTTTGTCGGCTAATTTCTTCTTGATTTTGCCGTTCTACTCGGTATCGATTTTTGAGAATGTAATAAAATATGCCTAATCCATTGATCATTAAATTCGTAACAAAAGAAGCCATGCCCCAGCGAAGTCTTGCATCTATGTCAAGTCCTGGAGTTAGAGGAATATTGGGAAACAACATATTGAAGCGTATCCGAACTGGAATGAGCGCAAAGACCAGAGCAAGATTAAGTAGAACAAACAGAACATATCGCTTTTGCTCATATAGCCAATCTACCAAATACCTATTCACATAAAACAAAAAAGCGAGTGGTAAAAGATTACCCAAAGCTCTTCCAACACTCATATCCAGTGGGTAGATAGTTAAGAAGACGGCAATGCTAAAGATGGCAACAATGAGCCATGCGCCAATGTGTAGCAATACATAAAGCCGATCATTAATGTGTTGTATTCCGTTGAGCATTTGCTCACTTTTATAAGGCTAATCTACACAAAATCACTTCGCCAAGCACTTTCTTTCAACGAAAGGATTCAATCACTCAATGAATAGTGGAGGACCATACTCCGCTAGCAGCAAATTACCACTCATTGAAACTTCCCAACCATTGATTGAAAAAAATAGGAATACATCAGCGTGCCCTGCTTCTTTGTAAGCGTAATCATTAATTAACCAACAATAACCTAAAAACATGTTGAAGTCAATCAGAACCATCCTTTTTATGAGCTTACTAGCAGGCCTAATGGTAGCTTGCCAAAACGAAGACGATACGGCAAGTGGAGCAGAAAATGTGGTGGATGAAGAAATAGTAGCTTTGATTGAAGGAGCCCTACTAGCTGAATCCGAAGGAGTGACAAATGAAGCCCTTGACGCAACGCTTACTGCTGAACAATACTTGGAAAAGACTGTGAATACCGAGTTTTGCAACATAACTTTTGATAGTACTGTTGTACGCTCTTTTGGTACTAATCGAATCACATCCAGCTATACTTCTGAATGGACATGGACCGTCTTTTGTAATGGCTTTAATTTACCAGTCTCTTTGGACTGGGGGCGTGCGACCGCTGGCACGTACGAGACACAACGCCTTTCTTCCGACGATAGTAGTAGCAGTGCTTGGACTATAGATAATTTGATTTTGGGAAACAATTTTGTCCTAAATGGAACCTACCAACGTGAGGGTATGCAAGCCTCTAAAGTGCGCAATCAGACGGCTTTTTCTTCTACTATAGAAATGACAGTTATTGGGTTAGAAGTATCTAAAAACACGCAACGTATCGAAACAGGTATAGCAACCTGGATGGTAAGCGGTGAACTAACAACTGGCGAAAGTTTCAGTAGTCAAGGAGGAGTCGAGTTTTTAGGCAATGGCCAAGCCGAAATTACGATCAATGGCATAACGTATCCTATTGATATTAATTAATTATCGTGTAACAAAAATAAGTTTTAAGGCCACGCGGATTACAAATCCACTGAGCGCGGGCCTAGCTTTATGAAAAAAAGCCTAGCACGCGCTTACCCCGATAGCAATCGGGGAATCCGCTATTAATCATACTACTATAAGCTTGTGATCAATGCTCGAACTTGATTGGCTGCATAGTAGCTGATCGGTTCAGCATTTTATGGGATATAGATATCAAAGTGCTCTACTCTAAAGCTCAATTTACGTCTATCTGACTGTTCTTTCTTTTCGATAAGCCATTGATTAAACGTATTCAATTCATTAGGTGTATGAAGCAGCTCTGGAATGGCCCCTTGCATAAAGCCTAGCGTTAGCTCATGCATAGCGCGATCAGTAGGTGAAATGACCCAATCGCTTGCTCCACTGAGGAAGGGAATATCCCTAACGAGTAGCCAGCTCTTTAGGAAAGGAATGCAGGCGGCACCAAGGGTTCGTCCAAAAGGCTGGGCTCGGCGCATATGTTGTATGTAGAGCTTCGTGTAATGCTGATCTTGTTCGGTAGCTCCTTCAAATTGCATACCTGTAAAATTAATCGTTGCTAAAAAAGGTACCACATGGCCAATAAATTGCTGCACCAGCATTTCTAGCATATTTACCGTAAGGAGATCGATCACCGCCCCTGCCATTACCAAGTCGTAGCTACCCAAATCAAGCTGCTCTTTTAGATTCAGAAAAGACATTTCGCGAAAGCGGATCGTTACCTTTTTTCGGCCAGCTAGGTAGAGGCCGTCTGCCGTAGGGGTCACTTTGAAGCCTGCTTCTTTTGCGAACGCATGTAGCTGTGATTTAGCGGCAGCGATCAAATGGGGGTTGAGCTCTAAGAGGAGCCACTCTTGGTCTTGCGGGAGCTTAGGGATGAAGTAGCGACAGTTGTTGCCGGTGCCAGCACCGAGATCGATGAGGCGGATAGGACGTTCAGCAGGGAGGCCCATCAGTGCCGCTTGCTCCACATCTTTATTGCGAGCAGCAACATCAAACGGATAGCGTGTGGTGAGCCACTCTACTGAAAAATCCGTTTCTGTTGCCATATTGTATACTAATTTAACCCATCAATAGGTACCGACTGACAGCATCACTAAGGTGCAGGCAATTTCTACTTCAATGCCTTTAGCTTTAGCTAGCTGCACCAGTTCTGGATTTTCAGTACCGGGATTAAATATAATACGTTTTGGCTGTAAGGATAGAATGTAGTCGTAGTAGTCTTTTTGTCGCGTAGGATTCAGATAGAGCGTTATGGTGTCCACACCAGCCACTTCAGGGCGACCATTCTGGATATCGATACCAGCTATTGATCCTTTTTTGATGCCAACAGGTACCACTTCATGGCCATTGGTAGTCAGGTTGTGGACGGCAGTATTGGAGTAGCGTGCTGGGTTGGTAGAGGCTCCCAGCACGACTGTTTTTTTTGAACTCATACGGTATTATACCATTAAGCGAATCGGATTTTCCATGATTTCTTTGAAGGTCTTTAGGAACTGCGCTCCTGTCGCTCCATCCACCACGCGGTGATCGCAGGATAGCGTCACCTTCATTCGGTTGCCGACTACGATCTCACCATCTTTCACTACCGGCTTTTGCACAATAGTGCCTACTGCTAAGATACAGGCATCAGGTGGATTGATGATCGCCGTAAACTCTTCAATGCCAAACATTCCCAAATTCGAAATGGTAAAGGTATTCCCTTGCATTTCATCGGGTTGTAGCTTGCGCTCTTTTGCCTTTCCGGCCATTACTTTTACCTCCGAGTTAATCTGCGAAAGCGTCTTAATATCCGCGTAACGCACTACTGGTACGAGCAAGCCGTCCTTCACTGCTACGGCTACTCCAACGTTCACGTCCTTATTATAGCGAATGCTATCGCCCATCCAAGAAGCATTGATAGCTGGATGGTGGCGTAGAGAGGCTGCTGCTGCTTTTATCACAAAATCGTTGAAGGATATTTTAGTAGGTGCCACGGCATTGATACGCTTGCGCATGGCCATCGTCTTATCCATATCGATTTCTATGGTAAGATAAAAGTGCGGAGCGGAGAATTTGCTCTCCCCCAAACGACGAGCAATTACCTTGCGCATTTGACTTACCGGTTCATCTTCGTAGTTGTCACCACCGCCGGTGTAAGCAAATGGCTGAACTGCCGTAGCTGGTGCTTCTTTTGCCGCTGGTTTTGCTTCGGGAGCTGGGGCTTGAGGCACTACAGGAGTAGGTGTGGGAACTGGTGCAGGCGCTGGCGCTGGCGCGGATTGTTTGGTTTCTAGGAAGTTTTCTATATCGCGCTTCACCACACGGCCACCATCACCAGAGCCATTCACTTGGCTGATGTCGATACCTGCTTCTTTTGCCATGTTTTTGGCTAGAGGAGAGGCTTTAACTCGGGCATCTTGAGGAGTAGATGCTTCCACTGCAGCAGGGGCTTCGGCAGTAGTTGATGTAGCAGGTGCTTCTGTTTCTGCCGCAGGTGCTGCTTCGCTGTTACCATTTCCATTATCGCCAGCAGCAGTTAGTGCAGCTTGCCAGTCTTCCCCTGCTTCCCCAATCACGGCAATAACGCCATCAATAGGGACAGGGCCTTCTTTCACTGCAATATGTAAAAGGACGCCGTCTACAAAGCTATCTAACTCCATCGTTGCTTTGTCGGTTTCCACCTCTGCCAAGGTTTCACCTGATTCAACAGCATCTCCTTCGCTTTTTAACCACTCAATAATATTACCTTCCTCCATCGTATCACTCATTCTCGGCATGCGGATCACTTCAGCCATAGGTATCTGTTAGTTTTGATTTACATAAATATTATTTACTCACTTTCGTGCCTTTCGGCAAATGAGTATGCGAGAGGGGCTTCAACCTTCATCGCGGCTACAAAAATGCAAAATTTATCGAAAAAAAAGTCAAGCATAATGTATTTTCAACACCAAGCCCGTGCAGGAGTTTATATTGCCATGCGAAAACCGTAATTTTGCCGCCATGAATTTTTCATCCAAACTCATTGAAGAGGCCGTTGATGCCTTTGCTAGTTTGCCTAGTATCGGGCGTAAAACAGCGCTGCGTCTAGTCTTACACCTCATTAAGCAGCAGCCAGAGGCCAGCCAGCAACTTTCGGAGGCCATTTGGAATATGCGCAAAAACATCAAGGAATGCTCGCGCTGCCACAACCTATCGGATGATCAGATTTGCCAGATTTGCCTGGATAACCGCCGTGACAAAACGACCATCTGTGTGATCGAATCGATTCGCGACCTCATGGCTATTGAGGAGACCAATCAGTACCGTGGGCAATACCATATCCTCGGAGGTGTCATTTCTCCTATCGAAGGCATTGGCCCTGGCGATCTCCATATCGATTCTTTGCTAGAGCGAGCGAATTCGGAGGAAGTACAGGAAGTCATTATGGCTATTAGCCCTACCATCGAGGGGGACACTACCATTTTTTACATCTCTAAACGCTTAAAAGAGCTAGGGGTCAAAATATCAACCATCGCCCGGGGCGTTTCTTTTGGAGGAGAGCTAGAGTACGCGGATGAGCTGACGCTAGGTCGTTCGATTTTGGCGCGGATGCCGTATGGGGGGGAGTGAATTGGTTGGGGAGTTGGGGAGTCTAAGGGTTTAAG
>JBCCRH010000104.1:0-14735 GCA_039208045.1 Bacteroidota bacterium | reverse complement strand
TGTTACTATTACCGATAGCATTGGATGCTCAGTAGTCAATGAGTTGATTGATCCTGATTGTGACCCATCAGATAATCCTACACCTGCTGCACTAGGGCTATACATTCTACCGACAAGTGTGGCACCAGAGGAGCGAGTTTGTCTTCCTGTGAAGACCACCAATTTCTCAGATATTGAATCCTTTCAGTTTAGCTTGAGCTGGAACCCAGCGATAGCAAGCAATGCTAGTATTCAGAATATTGGCCTTCCTTGGCTTGGAGCAAATAATTTCAATATCACTACCCCTGGTACCCTCAGCGTAAATTGGATGGATATTCTGGGCCCTGATGATATTGCCTTTCTTCCTAATGGCGCTACGCTTTTTGAGTTATGCTTAGATGCTAACGCTACAGGAGGAGCTTCTGAAATTGCGTTTGGTGATCAGCCCCTGGCCATTCAAGCGGTCAATGGTGCTGGTACTATCTTAGAAGTCAATACCTCCAATGGTTATTTGGAAGTGGTAAATACCAATGGTTCGCCCGTCACGATCAATGTGCCAGATGTTAGCGTTGAACCGAATCAGGAGGTATGTCTAAGCGTGCAAGCTGATAATTTCTTCGATGTGGTGGGTGCACAGTTTACCATTACCTTCGATCCTACTTTGGTAGAATATACAGGCGTAGTGCCGTTAACCTTATCAACTGTAACCGATAATAACTTTGGTACTTCTAGTGATAATCTGGCCAATGGAACACTCCCTTTTTCTTGGTACGATCCTTCACTGAGTGGTGTTTCTTTGCCTACCGGCAGCACCTTATTCGATGTGTGCTTCACCGCCATTGCTAATGGAGGTACCAGTGTAATTGGTATTGAGAGCGATCCGGTAACTGTTGAATTTGTAAAGCAAGGCCTCAGTGTGCTCCCTTATTTAGTCAACGATGGTTCCATTAGTATAGAAAGTACGGATGAGGCCACCCAAGCTGTGCTGCGGATCGGTAGCACAGAAGGGGAAACAGGCCAGCTCCGCTGTGTCGACATCACCGCTGAACAGATAGAAGATTTGATCAGTATGCAATTTTCCATCGCCTGGGATCCTAGCGTATTGGACCTTGAGACGATTTTCACTGATAATGGATTACCTGGCTTTACTAGTAACAATTTCGGATTGAACTTTGTAGAGCAAGGGCAGCTTGCAGTGGCATGGTTTAATCCCTCTCTAGAGCCCGTCACACTCGATCAAGGCACTGAACTATTTGAGCTATGCTTCAATTTGATAGGCCCTTCAGGCAGCTCGTCAGCTATCAATTTTGCGCAAACTCCAACTGCTATCGAATTTGTAAATAGCAATACGAACACTATGTCGTTCTCCGGCATAGAAGGCACCATTGCCATTGTCGAAAACGTATGGCCTGGAGATACTGATAACAATGAGCAGGTTGATCACTTTGACTTACTCAATATTGGTCTGGGCTTTAACGCAACAGGTCCAGCGCGAGCAACTTCTTCTACCGACTGGACAGGGTTTGCTGCTGCTGATTGGCCACAGTTCACCCCCTCTACGGGCACCAATTACCGCCATATCGACGCTAATGGAGATGGCGTGATTAATAGTACTGATATTGTGGGCATCGCATTTAATTGGGGAGAAACCACCAACTTCTGGGATGGTGGAGCGCAAGAAAATAACTTTACGCAATCTGTACTAGATAATGTTCCACTCTATGTTCAGTCAGATACCATTTTGCCAAATACCAATGTTTCTTTTGATATTATTTTAGGAGAAGAGAATTTCCAAGCTGAAGACATCTATGGTATTGCATTTAGCGTATACTATGATGCTTCAGTGGTGGTACCTGGGAGTGCTAGCTTTGATTTTACCCAAAGCTGGCTCGCTGGCTCCAATAACCATATACTGAATATTGCGCGCGACTTCTACCAAGCAGGTCGTATTGATATGGCTATTGTTCGAACCGATCAGAATAATGTTTCTGGTTTTGGTAAGATAGGCGCTTTTTCCTTAACCATCGAAGATGTGATCTTTAGAAATGCAGAATATGAAATGTTCTTCACCATCGATAATGTTCGCCTTATCAATAACAACGAAGTAGAACTTCCTATTACACCAAGATCCACTACAGCGCTCATTGATTTAATCACCAGCACGGAACAAGCTGATTTGACTAGTCAAATCGACATCTACCCCAACCCAACAGCTGACCAACTTTCTGTTGTTGGCAAGGATTTAACAATTGAGCAAATCCGATTATTCGATTACACCGGAAAAGAATTGCCACTTCCCCTTACTGATCCAAGCGTACTCTCTTTGTCTGGATTACCAGGTGGCATTTATATGCTACAAGTCACTACCGATAAGGGAGTACTTGTTGAGCGAATTGTTAAAACCAATCATTAACCTATTACCAATTCATCAGATAGACCGGCAAGCAATTGCCTTTGCTGGTCTATCTTCTCAAACAACAATCATCTAAAAAATTATAATCATGTCAAAGTATACTTTATCTACCATCCTTTTTATAGCTACTACTACTTGGGGAATTGCCCAAACTGCCAACCTAGGAGGCACGTTCACTACAGATAGTGGCGCACCAATTGCTGGTGTAGTAATCAATCTACTAGATAGTCAATCGCAGGTAATTGCTACTGAAGTAACTAATGGTGCTGGTAACTACGAATTTACGAATATTCCGACCAACCAAACTTACACGATAGATGCTGAAAAAAATGACGTTCCCATTAATGGCTTATCAACATTCGATTTAGTGGTGACTGCAAAGCATATTTTGGGGATTCAAATGCTTGACTCGCCCTACAGAATCTTAGCAGCAGATGTCAACCAATCAGGAACCGTGACGACATTGGACGTCGTAACGATGAGAAGTCTAATACTGGCTATGAGTAGTGAGCTTCCGGATGGAGTAGAATGGATTTTTGTACCTGCAAATTATACGTTTCCTTCACCAACTAACCCATTTCCATTTACACCAAACAACAGTATTACTCTAACACAGTCTATTTCTGATGCCAACTTTATTGGTGTGAAATTAGGCAATATTAACAATTAATTTTTCCCATATATATCCGATTATAGAAGCAAGTTTAGGGAATACCTCCAAGAGGTTATTCCCTTTTTTGTTTACTAAGCAGCATACTGATGCAGATAGCGACTAGCGTCTCTAACTGTTTCTATACCAGCTACTTCTTCAGGAGTTAAGTAGACATTAAATCGACTTTCCAGGTCTACAATTAGTAATAATACATCTATTGCATCGAGATGAAGATCATCTCTCAAGCGGGTGTAGGGATGAATATGATGAGAAGGTACATTGAGCGACCAGCTAATGAGGTCGATGACCTTTTTCTGCGTAGAGTTTTCTACCAGTGGTTGAATAAAAATTTGATTTGCCATTTACGAGATTGTTTTCAAAGAATTCGAATAGGTAACGAACAAGCCCTAAAATTGGTTGTCTTAACAAATTATTTTTTTAGTCCATCTTACCAGTAAAAAGGATGAAATTTTACTTCCCCTAGCGAATTAAACTCCAAGGTCGGTGAAGGTATTTTTATCCAATTAAGTGCGCCGGCAAGGGTGCGCAAAAAGCGATTTTTAATAGGAAGTCTGCTCATATCTACATCAAAAGAAATATAGTACTGCCGATAGCGAGGATAGTCAATAGGATCGAGCCGAAAACCAGCCCCATCATCTCGCTGCCAACTATTGCCGTATGCTCCGAATACATTATCTACGCCATAGCCAAAGGCAATATTTAACCACCCTGGAAAAAAGTTGTCCTTTTCGCGTAAGAAAGATTTGATATTTACCGAAGCCCAAATGGTTTGGCCGTTATAGTCCTTCAGGAAGCGCTCTGCCAAGCCTGCCCCATAGATGTCTTCTGCCCATTCTTTTATATTCGATTGGCCTTCTCCATTGGTAGCAGGCAACGGGGCCTCGCTGTAGCGCGGAAAACGGTTCGACACTTTCATCAATATGCGCTGCTCTTCCCAAAGTAATTCCTGCCCCACAAATAATCCTACCCCTGCGGTATTAAAAGCGGCATCCGACCAAGACCAACCCCACTGCGCAGAAAAACCATCCATCACTTCCACCGTTGTTTGCAGCAACATGCCCACCCCCGCAGCTGTCCACATGGCCGATCGCCGATCCATCCCCGTCCACAGCGCTCCACCAAACGACAGATTAGATTCAATATATGCGGTGAATAAATGGCCCGCCTTATCCATTTGATTCCACTCGCCCCAATCATCAAAACTGCGCAAATTGGTACGTGGAAAATCTTTATACCACGTATTGTAAAGTCCGATAGAGAAACCAGTATAAATCGCTGCTCCGCCCAGCGTAACCGTCCAAAATCGCGCTTTATTTAAGGTATCTGCTGGCTCCAAGAAGGATTGTTGCCCGTACGCTGATGGCTTAGCTAAGCCCAGCAGTAACACCAATAAAAAAAGCTGTACTTTTAAAAAAACACTTACACGCATGGTAGTCTGTTTGGAGTTCCGACCAATATCGTTTGTCTTCCATAAAGGTAATACCAAAGTGTAGCTTCAAGGATAAATTATGCGAAATTCAAGAGAAATTG
Organism: Bacteroidota bacterium; assembly: GCA_039208045.1. GTDB lineage: Bacteria > Bacteroidota > Bacteroidia > Chitinophagales > Saprospiraceae > JBCCRH01. Next base: position 10,140 of record JBCCRH010000104.1, on the reverse strand, counting down.
CTTGGCTAAAAAAGCAATTACCTATTTGGATACAACAAGAAATAATTAGTAGCCAACAAGCGGAGCAGCTTACAGAATATTATGAGCTGCATCAAATGGGCAGTTCGAGAAACATCCCACTACTTATAGGTAGTTTTCTGGGAGCCTTGCTCATTGGCGGGGGTATTATTTTACTCTTTGCCTTCAATTGGGAGCACTTTACGACCTTCCAACGCACTTTGTTGAGTTTTGCCCCTTTGGTATTGGCGCAAGGGCTCTATGGTTTCACTTATTTTTACAGAAGGCAAGAATCGGCATGGGTCGAAGGGGCCTCTCTATTTCTAATGCTCATGCTAGCGGCCTGTATTAGCCTAATTAGTCAGACTTACCACATGGGCGGTACGCTCAAGGATTTCCTCTGGATTTGGATGTTGCTCAGCATTCCCTTGCTTTACTTGTTGAATGCATCGCTTTGCTGCATGCTGCTGCTCATGCTAGCTGCCTCTTGGGCAGTACAAGAGACAGAAGCCATACGCGTGGCATACTGGGGGTTCTTTTTATCGTGCCTACCCCACTGCTACTACAACTTCAAAAAAGAAGCCAATAGTTTGAGAAATATTTTTCTAGCCTGGACACTAGCCCTTACCTTCATTATAGGCTATATAGCAGTGGTTGAGACGGGACTGACCACTTTTAGTCTCATTGGGGTCAGTATCGGGATCATACTGTATTATTTCATCCGCTATCCCAATCATCCTGATCGCTTCCTCAGTGCTCCTTTCCGAACGCTGAGCTTAGGAGGCATTATTATTTTGGGGCTGGTGCTCACCTACGAAGCTACGCCCCCACCCTTCGACGGCGCAACACTCCTTTTTGGAGATGCCCTCCCCAGCTGGGCAGGATTCATCAATTTCTTGGTGCTCTGTAGTCTTTTGATCGGTGGTAGCATCGCTTTTTATCGCTTTCCCAATAAGAAGCCGCTAGACTTTTTCATTGCTAGCTTTCCTCTATTTTGTATCGTATGGTTTTGCTTTGCGCAATGGAAACAACAAGGGCTCGCAATGGCGCTAGCTAATATATACGTGCTTGGCGTAGCAGGGCTGCTTATTCAAAAGGGGATACAGCAGCTAAATCTTCGGGTTTTGAATACCGGAACCTTGTATATGCTCATTTGGATAACAGCTCGTTTTTTTGACACCTCCTGGAGTTTTGTGCTAAAGGGCTTCTTATTTATTGCCCTAGGCATCGCTATTCTCCTCATCAATATCTGGGTAACTAAAAATAAAAGCACAAAAAATACGACTTGACATTTGTCACAAATTAAATTACTGCATGTAACATAAACCTTATTAAAGTGTAACTAACAGTATCTATCTACAAACGCAACCACGTCACAATAATACTAAACTCCCATTGAAATTACTTTAGGCGAAAGGTACATTTGTTATATCTCCTTCAAATAATAAGAAGGATTCCACATTTAAAAAATTACGTTTGTTTTTATAAAAACCAGCGTACTTTTTATCCGATTTGAGTATACATGGAACAAATTTACATTTTCACTTCTTAAGCGAATACTACCACAACATGTTTTAGCATTATATATGCACTGGTCTACTTTGCCCTTCCCGAAGGGGTATACAACGCTTTTTAGCAAACACGCATTAAACTAAGACAAATTATCATTTTAGCGAGTCAATCTTGAAGCAGCAACAACATGCTTTCGCTTCAGGTGCTGGTCTATGGTTTTTCGGTAAGTCCTAATTTGCAGGTGCTTACCCCTGTATGCTTATTGAGCTTATTAAATCACACTACCATGAGAATATCAAAACAACCACTTGTTTTGCTGGCCCTCTGCATGCCCTTACTAATGCATGCACAGCACAACAAGATGCAAAGTGCCGTAACTTTTTCTTGCAGTGGATTCAAAAAATCTACCTTACCTACTCAAAGTCAGTACGTTGCCGCTGTAAGTGATCGCTTTGGAAATCACTATGCTGCGGAAGAGCTGGAGTACAGTAAGAACCTAACGCACTGTAGCGAAAAGTCCCATTTCTTGCTGGATTTTATAGGCCCCTTTACCGAAGCCGAACGAAACACCATCTGCCAAACCTTTTCTGATTTATCTGACCAGTTCGAAACACATACCACTAACATTCTCATTAGGGTAGTAAAAGAACCGCTTCCACAAGGTGTTTTCGGCGCCGGCACTTCTTATTATCTCGAAGATACCAATGGCCAAGGCTGCGGAATAGGACATAATATGGTCTGGGAGCTTATGAATACCGCTGTCTCCTACGAGGGGGTATTACCTTATAATGCAGCTGCTGGAGTCCTTAAAATTAATACGCAGCTTCCACAAAATTTGTACTGGCATACCCTAGCAGATGATAGCACGCAAGGCCTAAGTACCTATAGCGTCGATTTATATACCGTAACCTTACATGAGGCACTACATATGCTGGGCTTTGCATCAAGAATGCAGAGCGATGGGTCTCCTTTTCAGGGATTTTATGCAAAGTGGGATCAACTGCTACATGCTGAAATAGGGCCAGTACCGCTCGAAAATGTAGTGGACAACTACCTACTAAGGGAAAATCATGCAACCACTTGCTGTAATGCACTGAGTGTAAACCCTAACATATTTGGCCTAGTAGCTGGTATAGGTAATTGCCACACCGGACAGCATGGTATTGCCATAAAAGCAGGAAACGACTCAGAGGTAACCGTTTTTGCCCCCATGGGCAACTATGGCAATCAAAATCAGGCCTTACGCAATCGCCTCAGCCACTTAAATAGCGAATGCGATGGCGTAGATTATGTCATGCACTACAGCCTAAGCAGTGGCGACCGACGCCGGACAATCAGTGAACCTGAATTTGATTTACTCTGCCAATTGGGCTATACCCGAGTCAACCAAGATGATGCATGCGAAAACTGCAATGTAATAGCGATTAATGATTTGTTCATCGCTCAGGGCCTGTATACCACGATAGCTACTTCAGCTATTGTTGGAAATGATGCCCTACCTGCTGATTTCGATGCTACTACCGATTTTCAGATCGATTTCTATCATGCTGATGCTCCTAATTTAGAAATTCTGCCGTTTGGCAATAGCTGGTTAATCAAGGGGCTTTTTCCCGGTCAGCGCTATGCTATTGAGTATACCATTTCGGGCTGCGAAGATAGCTGTGATAAAGGTACTTTTTTCATAGAGCGTCCTCCCAGTTATGAGGTGCTGTCCAATTGTGCTAGTGATCCCTGTGGTGGAGAAAACTTGTTTTGCTACGGAGATTTTGAAGCTTTTCAGCCTGACTTACACTATTCCTACCACTCCCAGCTGGAACTTGAAAATTGCCACCTGTTCAATCCTGGCTCTATCAATTCACCCGACATTTTAGCGGAAGCGAATGGCAACCAGTACGCGCAAATTGTAAATGCGGGCAATAACATCGAACTTCTTACCATCCCGCTGCAAGTCCCCATTCCTCCTGGCTGTGACCTAGTACTCGATTTTGATTACCGTCGCTACAATAATGGGCAAGACGGAGAGCTCTACCTTTTTGCAACAGCAGATTCCCCCTGCGCAACAGACGGGCAACCGCTTCCCTCCAATACTCCTGCAGATGCCTTTATCCCCCTGCTAGAAGAAAGCATGACAGTGACCAACTTCGATTGGCAAACCTCTTCCCTCCAATGGACCAATACTACCGGCCAAGCCATTGCTTTTATCAGTTTTGTTAACCAACTGGGTCAGCCACAAACCAGTAAGCTCCATATCGATAATGTAGCGGCCAGCCTAGCATGCGATAATGAGCTTTCGCTAAATGCAACTGTTGTAAAGAGCTGTTGGAATGAAGAGGCAGTGATCGAATACGAAATCTGCCTAGACGGCGGAAATGAAACACCCGTAGATATCATCCTTGAAAGCGAAGGGCCCAATTTTCCTGGCTGGAGCTTAGCAGATACAGCGTTTACAGCAGGGCTCACTACACTCAATGCGGTACAACCAGGTACAGGATGCAGAACAGTGGCTATGAAGATTGCCCTTGATGCGATATTAAGTGAGGGGACTGCTTTGCAATTTAGTTTAACTGCTACCGCCCAAAACAGCTGCCAAACGAGTACCAGTGTGACCACCGAGCTCCTCATTGAGGCTTGCGAAGAGGACTTTGCCTGTGCCTGCACCGGTGGAGTAACTATTGACGCTGGAGCGTGGATGAATTTGAGCAGCCTGAGTGACCTCCCACCAGCATTGAATAATACGTGTATTGCCATCAGTGGTCATCTGATAGTGGATCGAGATTGGCAGATTACGGGTGGACAGCTTTTGATGCAGCCTGGATCAAAAATCACCGTACAAGCTGGAGTCAAGCTAAGCTTAGATGAAATCAATAGCAGCGGGGGAATCACTTCATGTGATCGACGCTGGGAAGGAATTACGGTAGAAACGGGCGGTACGCTCATTTTACAAAACTCCACCATCCAGCATGCAGAACGCGCTATTTTTGCCAAAGACAAAACCATACTTTCCGTAGGTAATAACCATTTCATCAATAACAAAGTCGGTATATATAGTGCTGAAGCAGCATTACCACAGCTCATTCTACTGACCAGTCCTTTGGAAGGAAATACCTTTGAATCTACCGGCCCTTTACTCCCTGCTGCTGATTATAGTGGTGCGGAAGAGTGGGCGGAGGCTGCGCTGGTTTTACACCATTCTGTAGTGCATAGTGGCAGCTGGGAAGAGACTACTCCGAATATTGCAAGAGGCCTAAAAAATGGTATCATCGCCCATGATAGTAAATTCACGATCCAGGGCTTTGAGTTTCAAAACCTAATGGGCAACGGCGTGACTACCCCTTTTCTTAACGACCTGCAAGGTATTGGAGTGTATGCTAAGCATAGTGATATTGAAATTATAGGCTCGAACTTTACTGCGCTTGACAGAGGCGTCCATGTGGAGTCGAGTAATGTATACCTTTCGGAAAATGTCTTTAGTAAGGTGCTGCTAGGTACTGTTTTGCTGGAGCAAAATGACCAGACCGCCCAAATAGAACATAATCAGTTCTTATTCGCCAAATATGGTATCTATCTCTATAAGAGTAATTCGCCAGAAGCCCTGCTCATAACAGATAACCAATTTGAATCGACTTATTCAGCGGATATGCTCACTTCTAGAGCGATCTATGCCTTGGGCGATAGTGGTATAGGTAGTGGCCTAAAGTTGATTGAAAGTAATGAGCTTTCGCTAAATAATCGCACCAATGGTATTAGTATCCTGAATGATGGAGGCTTTGAGATCAATCATAACTATATTTCCTTTGACTCCTTGCACCTCCAGGGTTCTGGCTCGCCCTGTGGAATTTCCTTGGGTCTATCAAATGGCAATATCATCTTTGGCAATAGTATAGATGCAGTAGATCGGACGGATCGGGTACGAGGTATTTTTGTAACTACTTCTACTGATAACAGCTTTTGCTGCAATACCACCGATGCTACCAAAACAGGTTTCGAGTTCTTTGGCAATTGCAGCGGTACCCAACTACGCAACAACCAGATTGGTTCTCATCAGGTGGGCCTAAAATGTGGCTACAATACTACTATTGGCGAACAGCTCATCGGTGGTAACCAATGGCAAGGAGCATATGAGGTGGCAGCAGCTCAGCACTTGGGAAATGTCATGCAGATCGCTAGCTCTAGCTTTTATATTGGGGCAACCGCAGACGATGGCACCGACAGCTACTGGCCCAGCTCCATCGACACTCCCACTCCTCAGACGCCGTGGTTTATTCAAAGCGATGGCCATCACCTAAGTTGTGAAGAAGCTGCTTTTTCCTGCGGTTCCTCTATGACCCAACAGCTAGTCAATAATAGTACTAATCAAATAACACCTACTTTTTACGCCGATCTTGGCACGAATAATAGTCAACTTTCTACTGAAGCAGTCGATGTTGAAGCAGTACGTGCGATAGCGCAGCAGTGTCCCTCAGCGGATGGCCCAGCTATCTACAAGGCCATTGCATTATTACAATCGGCTGAGCCTAGTGATTGGGAAGTACACCATTGGTGTGTTTCGCCAACAGTAGAACCACTCAGCCTTCAGGAAAACGCCGCCAGTGTAGCTCAACTTTGGCCCAACCCAACGCATGGCAACGTGCAGTTGCAGGTAGCGGGCCAAGTCCCCCAGTTGGCAAGCTGGGCCCTCCTGAACCCATTTGGAGAGATGGTGAAAACCGTTGTACTAAATAATGCAACACGTACGCTTCAGCTCGACCTTGGCGAGCTACCCGCTGGCATTTACTTCTGGGTGATTCGCACACCAAATAAGGTCATAGACAGTGGTAAGTTGTTACTACAGCGATGAGTAAATCAGGGCTAAGCATCGAGTATCCTCCAACGAGTTCGTTAAAGGGATATTCTCAATTAGCTTTGGGGTCTGCCTGGCGGCAGGCCCTTTTTTATATTTACAAGAGCACCACCTGATTACGCCCTAACTTTACCTTCCCTAGCTTTTCCAGTTTCTTCAGCAGGCGCGAAATCGCTTCGCGCGAAGCGTTTAAGTCGTTTGCAATTTCCTGGTGTGTCGTGTCAATCGTATTGGATTGTATCGCTTTTGACTTTTTCTGTAGATACGCCCACAGTCGTTCATCCATTTGATAAAACGAAATGCTATCAATCACTTTTACCAACTCCAACAGCCGCTGATCGTAGGACTGCATCACAAAGTTTTTCCAACTCTGAAAGCGACTCATCCACTCGTCCATGTACTTTACGGGAATCCCAATAATGGTGGTATCTTCTTCGGCAATCGTACGGATAATACTTTGCTTGTGCATCATGCAGCAGGTAAACGACATCGAACAAGTATCGCCAGCACCCAGGTAGTAGAGCAGCAGCTCTTTCCCTTGTTCATTTTCGCGCATCACTCGAATACTCCCTTTAATGACTAGTGGCACGGTCTTAATGTAACTTCCAAAATCCATAATCGTATCGCCTGCTTGGAAGTGGTAAAGCTGGCCCACCTCCATAATGGCTTCTTGCAGGGCCTTTTCTGCTACCTGCGGAAAATGATTTCGGATCAAAGAGATCGACAAAGATGTGGTAGACATATTAGTGCTGTTTGATACTTCTATAGTTCAACAATGCTAGATTTGTGAAAATATGGCGACGGCATTTTTCCGACTTGCAAGGCGAAAAACGCAGGCATAGCCTTAGCTACGCCGAGGCTTTTCAACGTAGCAAGTCGGGAAAAGGGCTAGTCAGAATTCACAAACCTAGGGTTGTTGAACTATATCTACAACTAACTGCATTAATTGTCATAAAGATTAGACACAGTGCTAATGGGGCAGCCGTGGCCGCAATACACCATACACATAAGTGCCGAGCACCGCACTTCCAATCACCAACAAAATACTAAATACACTATGCCCCAAGAGTGTGAACAGGGGCCCAGGGCACGCTCCTGTCATCGCCCAGCCTAGCCCAAATAGCGTTCCACCCAATAGATAGCGAGCAACAGACCTATTTTTGTCCTTAAACTCAATGTGCTCGTTATCAACAGTCGTACCACGATATCTTTTGATAAGTGCCACCATTATAGTGCCCAGTGCTACTGCTGTGCCGATGATTCCGTACATGTGAAAACTTTCAAAGCGGAACATTTCTTGAATGCGGAACCAGCTGATAGCTTCCGATTTGGTCATTACAATACCAAAGAGGATTCCTGTGAACAAGAATCGAATAAACTTCATGATCAACTTAGTTTAGTAACAGTCAAAGAATAACTTCTCGATTTATAGCTGGCTCTTTTGCTCCAATACTGCGTTGAAAAGCCTCGCCGATGCTAGGCATCGCCTGCATTTTTCGCCTTGTCTTGAAGCAAAATCCCCTTGCCAAAATGCGGAACTTATTCTTTGGCTGTTACTTAATTATCTAGAAAGTGAGCAACTGGGGTAGGATTCCCCAGGCCATAATGAGGCCACCGATAAAAAATCCAATTACTGCAATTAAAGAGGGTAACTGTGCATTGGCCAGGCCACTGATGGCGTGCCCTGAGGTGCAACCCCCTGCCCAGCGCGTCCCAAAACCCACTAGAAAGCCGCCGATAATTAGAATGATTAAATTACTCCACGAAAAGGCATTTTCTATCCCAAAAATCTCTTTTGGCACAAAGCCAGCTCCTTCCTCTAAGGTTTGTGGGGTATGGATTCCTACCGTTTCTAAATAGGCTTGTGTAGCAGCTGCTATTTGCACCGGCTGCGGACTCGGCAAATAATTGGCGGCAATAAAGCCACCAATAATTGCACCACCTATGAATACTAAATTCCAAAGTTGCTTGCGCCAATTGTAGTTAAAAAATGCCACTCGCTTGCCCGCGCCACCTATAGCACACATCGTACGCAAATTAGATGAAACACCAAATTCGCCTCCAAACCACAACAACAAAAACATTACCACGACGATCATGGCGCCAGATACCGCCCAATGCCAGGGCTGGCTAATAAACTCAATCATTACCTTACCTTCAATTCGTTATAAATACCTATCTACAGACTCGCTTCCACCGCTGCATCGATCACCGATTGTGGCATCGATGAAGGGCAAGCATAGTCCGTTTTCGCTGCTTCTGTTTGTTCGATAGCTCGCCATCCGCCAGCGATATTAATCAGCTCTTCATAACCTCTAGCCTTCAAAATAGAACCTGCAATGACCGAGCGATACCCACCAGCGCAATGCAAGTAATAGCTGTGCTGCCGACTTAGCCTATCCATATTTCGATTGATATAATCTAGTGGAAAATTGGCAGCACTTTCTAGATGTTGAGATAAAAACTCAGCTGGTTTGCGCACATCCAACACTTGCACCCCCTCATTAGTTCTAAGCTGTTCAGCAAGTGCCTCAGCACTGATAGAAGCTAAATAATCCACCTGCTTCCCTGCTGCTTTCCAGGCTTCCATACCACCTTCCAAATACCCCAAGGCATTGTCGTAACCCACTCGCGCTAAGCGAGTTACTGCCTCTTCAGCCCTTCCCTCGGGCACCACTAAAAGAATAGGCTGCTTGATATCCGTAATCAAAGCACCCACCCAATGGGCAAAGCTGCCGTCCAAACCAATAAAGATAGATTTAGGGATAAATCCGTTAACAAAGTCGTCTTCATGACGCACATCTAAGACTAAAGCCTCCGTTTGCTCCGCAATCGCCTCAAACTGTTCGGCATTGAGCGGGATTGCCCCTTTGGCCAGCACTTCATCAAAACTGCCATACCCCAGCTTGTTCATCATGGCATTTTTAGCAAAATACTGTGGTGGAGGGGTCAAACCAGCCGTCACCTCCTCTACAAACTCCTCTTTGGTCATATCGGCGCGGAGCGCATAATTCGTCTGCTTCTGTTCGCCTAAATATCCCCAGGTTTCATTACTCAAATTTTTACCACAAGCCGAACCAGCACCATGCGCAGGGTATACGATTACGTCATCTGCCAAGGGCATAATCTTGTTGCGCAAGCTATCATACAGCATGCCTGCTAAATCTTCCTTGGTAATTTTTCCTTGCTTGATCGCTAGATCAGGCCGCCCCACATCGCCCAAAAAGAGCGTATCGCCTGTGAAAATAGCGTAGTCCTTGCCTTGCTCGTCTTTCAACAAAAAGGTAGTACTTTCCATCGTATGCCCTGGCGTATGCAATACTTTAAAGCTGATATTGCCCAGCTTCATCTCTTCACCATCCTCAGCAATATGTATCTCATAGTCGGTTTTGGCCGTAGGGCCAAATACAATGGTAGCCCCTGTCTTACGAGCCAAATCCAAGTGCCCTGAAACAAAATCTGCATGAAAATGCGTCTCAAAAATATATTTCAAGGTAGCACCTGATTGCTCCAATTGCTCCATGTAAGGCGCCGTTTCGCGCAATGGATCAATAATGACCGCTTCTCCCTCGCTCTCAATGTAGTAGGCACCTTGCGCCAAACAACCCGTATATATTTGTTCTATTTTCATAATGAATACTGTTTTTTATAGTTGATAATTCAAAGTTATAGATACCTTCAATCAATGTCTGTGATGCATATCACACATTGCTTTGTAGGGTGTATTGCAATCGGTTCGGATGCTGTTCGTTGGTCTCTTTATCATCAAAATAGTCTACTGCTTCTTGTAC
>JBCCRH010000103.1:0-14829 GCA_039208045.1 Bacteroidota bacterium | reverse complement strand
GCACCATGCGCGTTACCTATGGGCAGGTAAAAGGCTATATGCCAAAAGATGCGATCGTATATCAGCCGGTAACCTACTTGGATGGGGTAATTGAGAAGTATGTGCCTGGCGACTATGAATTTGATGTGCCGCAGCGCCTCATCGAATTGTACGAAGCGAAAGACTATGGTCAGTACGCCGATCAAAATGGCAAAGTTCCCATCTGCTTTTTGGGCTCTAACCACACCACAGGAGGGAATTCTGGAAGCCCTGCTATAGATGCCAACGGCAATTTGATTGGCCTAAACTTTGATCGCGTATGGGAAGGTACGATGAGTGATATTAATTACGATGCGTCTATTTGCCGGAATATTATGGTAGATGCCCGCTATATTTTGTTTATCGTGGACAAATATGCTGGTGCTACGCGCCTAATTGAGGAGATGAAATTGGTACACCCAAAGGGTAGGGGATAGAGTATAGAGTAAAAAAGAAAAGTCCGGTTTATTCGCCTGAGGCGGACAAACCGGACTGTTTCAAAAGAGTCATTTAACAAAAGTATTATTTATCATCTTTTACCTCTTCGTATTCCACATCGGTGACATCATCAGCCGCATTGGTGCTTTGGCCATTAGGCTCTTCTTGAGCACCCGCTTGTGGATCGCCGCCATTTTGAGCATTAGCCTCCTGGGTGGCTTGATACATTTCTTGGCTAGCATTTTGCCAAGCTGTATTTAATGCTTCTGTAGCTGCTGCAATTTTATCGAGGTCTTGCGCTTGGTGTGCTTCTTTGAGTTCGCTCGCCGCCCGCTCAATCACTTCTTTCTTCTCTGCTGGAATCTTATCGCCATACTCCTTCAGCTGCTTTTCCGTTTGGAAAACCAAGGTGTCCGCAGCATTTAGCTTATCGATGCGCTCTTTTGCTTCACGGTCGGAGTCTGCATTTGCTTCTGCTTCCGCTTTCATTCTAGCGATCTCCTCTTTAGACAGTCCAGTAGATGCTTCGATACGGATATTTTGCTCTTTTCCAGTGCCCTTATCTTTTGCAGATACATTAAGGATACCGTTCGCATCAATATCAAAAGATACTTCTACTTGTGGCACACCTCGTGGTGCTGGTGGGATGCCATCTAAGATAAAGCGTCCTACCGTACGGTTATCGCGCGCCATACTGCGCTCTCCCTGAAGAATATGAATTTCTACAGAAGGTTGATTGTCAGAAGCGGTAGAGTATACTTTTGACTTTTTCGTAGGAATCGTAGAGTTCGACTCAATCACTACATCATACACACCACCCATCGTCTCGATACCCATAGAAAGTGGCGTTACATCTAGCAAGAGTACATCCTGTACATCTCCACTCAGCACCCCTCCTTGAACAGAAGCACCAATGGCTACAACCTCATCTGGGTTTACCCCTTTATTTGGCTTTTTACCAAAAAAGTCCTCCACAGCCTGCTGAATACGCGGGATACGAGTAGAACCACCTACTAAGATGATCTCGTCAATATCGTTTTTAGATAGGCCTGCATCTTTAAGCGCCAAGCGGCAAGGCTCCAAGGTACGCTCCACTAATTCATCCGCTAATTGCTCAAACTTCGCACGCGAAAGTTTAGTCACCAAGTGCTTAGGCACACCATCTACCGCAGTGATGTAAGGAAGGTTGATTTCTGTCTCCGTTGTAGAAGATAGCTCAATCTTCGCCTTTTCTGCGGCATCCTTCAAGCGCTGAAGCGCCATCGGATCTTTGCGCAAGTCAATATTTTCTTGCCCCTTGAAGGTTTGTGCTAACCAGTCAATGATTACGCGGTCGAAATCATCTCCACCCAAGTGCGTATCTCCATTAGTAGATTTTACTTCGAAGACGCCATCACCCAAGTCCAAGATAGAAATATCGAAAGTACCACCACCTAAGTCATATACTGCAATGGTAACTTCTGTATCTTTCTTGTCGAGGCCATATGCCAAGGCAGCGGCAGTCGGCTCATTAATAATACGGCTAATCTTTAAGCCAGCAATTTCACCTGCTTCTTTAGTCGCCTGACGCTGAGAATCATTAAAGTAAGCGGGCACAGTAACTACTGCTTCACTCACCTCTGCTCCCAAGAAATCCTCGGCTACTTTCTTCATTTTCTGCAAGACCATTGCAGAAATTTCCTGAGGCGTATATAGTCGACCTTCAATGTCTACTCTTACGGTATCATTATCACCTTTCACCACTTTGTACGCTACTCGATCCACTTCATTGGTCATTTCACTATGGCGAGTACCCATAAAGCGCTTGATAGAAGAAATCGTACGCTTAGGGTTGGTAATGGCCTGACGCTTGGCAGGGTCACCAATTTTACGTTCTCCATTATCCATAAAAGCGACCACAGAAGGTGTCGTTCTTTTTCCTTCATCATTGGGGATGACTACAGGCTCGTTCCCTTCCATTACAGCAACACAAGAGTTGGTAGTACCTAAGTCTATACCAATAATTTTACCCATGTTATATATCGTTTTAGTTTTGAGTTGATGCTGATAAAAATTGAATATACTTGACGCAAAGTGGTTTGCAACATGCAACACCACTTTGGTACAGTATATACTGACATTGATGTAGCTTTCAATATGAAAACTACTCAATCGTCAGTATACATTACCATATAAGCAAGACCTATGCCAAGCTGCATAGCCCTAGAAAAGCACCCCAAAACTGCGGAATTGGCAGAATTGACCTGACAGGGAAATCAGATAAGAAAAAACAAAGGTGTCAAAACGGCAGGTTGATCGATTGACTGTTACTTATTGAACAAAATTCAAATCCTTAGTATAGATACCATTGCGAAGCGAATCGGCCGAAACTGCATTGAGCTGTAGGTTCGTGCGTAATACCGATACTCTCGAAGTAAACAAGCCAAATCCTTCTGACAAGTTGGTATAGGTCGGAATTACCTGTGAGCTGGTAATGCCAGAATTAACCCGAAGAATCTCAATCTGTTCTACTAGCTCTTCCCCACCACCAGAAATTAAAATATCTACTCCACTCAACAAGCGCACCTGATTTTCTGCTGGAGGAATATTAGCGCCCAAAAATCGGTAAAAGGACTCTCCTTGTGGGCTAATAGATACTCTGGTAGTGGTAGGTTCATCCTCACGTAGTAATTCATTGACGACTACCCACTCTACCGAACGCTCTTCAAACACTGTGGGAGCGTCTGCCGAGTTTTCACGATAGTTGAAAATGTAGCGCACATCAAATATACGAGCCTCGCTTGTCACATTCCAAGCGGTAGTCACAAAGCGGTTATACTCCCAATTCATGGGACTAGCAGGACTATTTTCATTCGGTATAATGTCGCTGATCACGATCGTTTCGGCAGTCACCGGTGGTAAATCATCTCCGCGATTGACTAGTAGTTGGATGGTCTCACCACCCTCTAGGTTGATCACTTCTTTTTTGATCTTGTACAAAAAGTTAGGTGCTGTCGCAAAAGGGCCATCTTGTCGCTGGTAGCCTTCCAAGTTTCCATCGACCCGCTCCAAGGTAAAGGCTTGGCCATTTTCCTTAATTAGCTGCACCGTAGCATTTTCATAGTATAGCGAATCTGCGATCTGGGCAACATCCTCTGCATTTCCCCCCGGCTCCAAAAACGCTTTTTCCACTCGTATATAATGCGCAGTGTCCTGCAAAGAGATAAAGCCGTATACTACTGGAATATCTCTCCATTCTCCTTCCAAGGTGAAATCAGTCTCACACGCACTGAAGCCAACACAAACTAGTAGGCAAAACCAAACAAACTTATTAGTCATAATCTAAATTTAGAGCCTCAAAGGTAAATCTTTTCAAATGAATTACCCTACTCGGTATTGATTACTGTGACGGCCGTAAGACGATCCCAAAAAAAATGCAGTATATTCACCGCGCTTGAATATCAAAATTAAGCGCATGTCAGTCAACAAAGAAATAAAACGAATAACCACCCACGTCCTCCAAGCCATGACAAACCGGGGGGAAAAGATCGCCATGCTCACCGGCTACGACTTCTCCATGGCCAGAATTATAGATGCCGCAGGCATTGATGTGCTGCTAGTGGGTGACTCTGCCTCCAACGTAATGGCAGGGCACGAAACTACACTGCCTATTACACTAGATCAGATGATCTATCACGCTTCGAGCGTAGTAAGAGCTGTAAAAAGAGCACTGATCGTAGTCGATTTACCCTTTGGCTCTTATCAGGGGAATTCTCGCCTCGCCTTAGAATCAGCTATCCGTATCATGAAAGAATCGGGCGCACATGCTGTCAAATTAGAAGGTGGGCGAGAAATAGAAGAGTCGATCAAGCGTATCCTCTCAGCGGGGATCCCCGTGATGGGCCATTTGGGTTTAACCCCCCAGTCCATCTACAAATTCGGTACCTACACCGTGCGGGCTAAAGAGGCGGCGGAAGCCAAAAAGCTACGCGAAGATGCCCTGCTTTTGCAGGAACTAGGATGTTTTGGTATCGTATTAGAAAAAATCCCTGCACACCTAGCCAAGGAAGTATCCGAAAGCCTGCTCATCCCCACTATCGGAATTGGCGCAGGTGCAGATGTAGATGGTCAAGTACTCGTCACCCACGATATGCTAGGTATTACCAAAGATTTTCAGCCCCGCTTCCTACGCCGCTACCTCGAATTATTTGACGAAATACAAGATGCGGTTGGGCGGTACATAAAAGACGTGAAGGCTAGCGATTTTCCTAATGAAAAAGAACAATACTAGGGCGTAGCTTAGTTGGCCCGTGCTTAGTGGATTTGTAATCCGCGTGGCCCTCTATGGTTTAGGCGTTTTAAAACAAACGGAATGATATGGGAAAGGTTATTCGAATAGGTTTAGGTATTATACTTGTAGTTGCTCTGATAGCAGGCTATTTATTGTATTCCAGGGTGTTTCTGGCGAATGGGGTGCCCAATACAGATGGTAAAATCGTAGTAGAAATTCCGACGGGCTCTACTTTTGAAGACGTTGTGGCTATGCTGAAAAATAAGGGCATTGTTCGCGATGCTTTTACTTTTGAATACTTGGCAGACTATATGAACTATAAAAAAGACCCGATGCGGGCGGGCCGCTTTGAGCTGGTGCCGGGCTGGAATGGGGTAGATGTGATCCGTCACCTGCGGAATGGTAAGCAAGCGCCTGTTAGGCTTGTCCTTTCTATGGAGCGCCTGACC
This sequence comes from Bacteroidota bacterium, assembly GCA_039208045.1. GTDB lineage: Bacteria > Bacteroidota > Bacteroidia > Chitinophagales > Saprospiraceae > JBCCRH01. The sequence continues at coordinate 9,654 of JBCCRH010000103.1, read as the reverse complement.
GAAGAAGTTGCTGGGAAAGCTGCCTCCTTTATTGAAGCAGATTCTACGGACTTATGGGAAGTATTCCAAGATGAAGCATTCATTGCAGAACTGGGCTATACTCCTGAAACGCTGATGAGCTTATTTATCCCCAATACGTATGAGGTGTACTGGAATATGGACGGAAGAGCATTTCTGAAAAGAATGAAAAAAGAGCATGAAGCTTTTTGGAGTAAAAAAGGGCGTGCTGTGGCCGCTAAGAGTCTCGGTTTGACTCCGGCAGAAGTCTACACCCTAGCTTCTATCGTGGAGCGAGAAACTACCCACCAGCCCGAAAAGCCAAGAATGGCTGGGGTGTATCTCAACCGTTTAGAGCAAGGTATCCTGCTACAAGCAGACCCCACTTCGGTATTTGCTCGGCGGGACTTTAGTACGACACGGGTAACCAACTATCATACGCAATACGATTCTCCCTACAATACCTATATGTATGCAGGCCTACCTCCTGGCCCTATTAGTATGGCTTCCATCTCAAGTATCGACGCGGTACTTAATGCTGAAGACCACGACTATATCTTCTTCTGCTCCAAAGGGGATGGTAGCGGGGTACACGCTTTCGCTAAATCCTTAGAGCAGCACAACAGAAACGCTCAACGCTATAGGCAAAACCTTCGGAAAAGGGGCTTACGCTAATGCAAAAGACTTATCATGATGGAACCATCAGGTGCTTTCTTCGCTCCTTGGATTATTTATGCACTGATCTTTCTTTCCAATGCTTTTTTGCCTGCCCGCTGGGTAACGGGCTATGTGCGTCATGAGCATACAGGAGAGCTGCTCCGGTATCGCCTGAATGGCTGGTTGACCTTCCTCCTGATGATTGGGCTGTGGTTCTTAGTCGGCTACCAACATTGGCTTCCTTGGGATTGGTTATACACCTGGCGGTGGTACAGCCTAGCCGGTGCCATCACCTTTGGACTGATCTTTTCCTTTGCTTTTGTACTCCCTTTTCCCTCTACAGGTAAGTCCTTCCTGGCTGATTTCTTTCTGGGCCGACCGGAGAACCCTCAGCTCTGGGGCGGTCGTATCGATGCAAAAATGTGGCTCTACCTCATTGGTGCGATTATGCTAGAGCTAAATATCCTGAGCTTCAGCGCCCATCACCAACTTACTTATGGAGAAGACTCTAATAAGGGCGTGTTTCTAGCTGCTGCCATGCTTACCTTCTTTATTTGCGATTACCTCACTTTTGAGCGTGTTCACCTCTATACCTACGATTTATTTGCCGAACGCATGGGCTTTAAGCTAGGCTGGGGATGCCTTGCCTTTTACCCTTATTTTTATTCTATTGCTATATGGTCGGTAGCTGACTTGCCTAACCCTGGCACGCCCAATTGGGTATTGGTTCTTTTAGGTCTCCTTTTCTTGCTGGGATGGACTTTTACCAGGGGAGCTAATATGCAAAAGTTCTATTTCAAAACGCAGCCCGATCGGGCTTTCTTAGGCATTCAACCCGAATACATCACGGATGGCAAGCGCAAACTACTCGTCAATGGCTATTGGGGCATGAGCCGCCATGTCAACTATATGGGCGAAATAATCATGGCTATTGCCATTGCATTGAGCGTGGGCTATCCCACCCTGCTGTGGCCTTGGCTATACCCGCTATACTATCTGGCCCTCTTCATCCCTCGCCAAATCGACGATGACAAACGCTGCGCTGCCAAGTACGGTTCTCTTTGGCAGGAATATGAAAAAAAAGTTCCTTATCGGATTATACCAGGCATCTACTAAATGGCGGAACAAGTTGAATCAACTAATCCTGCTCCATCCCTTCAGCTTTTTCCCATACTTTTCTGAGTACCACTTAATAGGATGATGCTCCGGCCGTTCGAGTTTGGGATCATCTTCCAGGATGCGCGCGGCAATTTCGCGCGCGGTTTGGAGGATTTTGCCATCGCGGGCGAGGTCGGCGATGCGGAAGTTGAGGATGCCACTTTGCTGGGTGCCCTCGATGTTGCCTGGGCCGCGTAAGCGGAGATCGGCTTCTGCAATTTCGAAGCCATTGTTGGTACGTACCATAGTGGCAATACGCTCTTTGCTCTCGTGGCTCAGCTTGAAGCTCGACATCAAAATGCAATAGGACTGATCGGCACCACGCCCCACTCGTCCCCTCAATTGGTGGAGCTGCGATAGGCCAAAGCGCTCTGTATTTTCGATGACCATAATGGAAGCATTGGGCACATTGACACCTACTTCAATCACAGTAGTCGCCACCATAATTTGGGTTTCGCCTTTGGCAAAACGCTGCATCTCGAAGTCCTTATCAGCAGGTTTCATGCGGCCGTGTACGATGCTGATCTGGTATTGGGGCTGTGGAAATTCTCTGGTCAGTGCTTCGTAGCCTTCTTCTAGGTTCTTTAGGTCTAAAGTCTCCGACTCTTCGATGAGTGGATAGACGACGTATGCTTGGTGGCCTTTCGCAATTTCTTCTTTCATAAAACCAATCACACGCAAGCGGTGGTTCTCGGTTTTGTGCATCGTCTGAATGGGCTTTCTGCCTGGAGGGAGTTCATCAATGACCGACACATCAAGGTCGCCATAAAGCGTCATGGCCAAGGTGCGCGGGATGGGGGTGGCTGTCATGACTAAGATATGGGGGGGATAAGGCGTATTTTTTTTCCAGAGTTTGGCCCGCTGCGCTACGCCAAAGCGGTGCTGCTCATCGGTGATGGCTAGCCCAAGATTTTTAAAGATTACTGGATCTTCCAGAAGGGCATGGGTGCCAATAAGGATGTCGATTTCGCCCTCAGCCACCCATTTGAGCACTTCCTTACGTTTCTTGCCTTTCACACTTCCCGAAAGGAAACCTACTTTGATGCCCAGGCCTTTGCTGTAGTCGGTAATGGATTGGTAATGCTGCTGCGCTAAGATTTCGGTAGGCGCCATCAGGCACGCCTGAAACTCATTATCGAGCGCCATGAGCATGGTCATGAGGCCTACAATGGTTTTTCCACTTCCTACATCCCCCTGTAGTAACCTGTTCATTTGCACCCCAGTGCGCAAATCTTGGCGAATCTCACGTAGCACGCGCTTCTGCGCCCCCGTCAATTCAAAGGGAAGCTTTTCGCTAAAAAAGCGATTAAAGTAATCACCTATTTTTTCAAAATTATAGCCTTTTATGGCACCTCTTCTTTTCTTCCGCAATTGGAGCAGTCGGAGCTGCAAAAAGAAAAGCTCTTCAAATTTCAGGCGATTGCGCACTGCTTTTAATGCCGCTTGATCGGGTGGAAAGTGAATTTGCCGTAAGGCGGTATACCGACTAGGGAAGTGCAGCTTTTGGATGATGTACGCGGGCAAATTTTCGGGCAGGTCAATGGCTTGGAGCTTTTCGAAAGCATACTGCATCAAACGGCGCCGTACTTTGGCATCTATGCCTCGGGTATTGAGCTTGTCCGTGCTGGGGTAGACGGGGGCAAACGCCGTGGCTTTGCGCGTATTGTCGGGCGTGACCTGCTCCATTTCTGGATGTGCAATATTGAATTGATTGCGAAAAGCGGTGATCCTGCCAAATACGACATATTCCTTCCCTACTTCCAGCGATTTTTCCAACCAATTTACTCCTGTAAACCAAACTAGTTCTATGGCTCCCGTATCATCTCGCAAGCGGCCCACCAAGCGCTTTTTTCGGCCTTCGCCAACAGTATTTAGGCGCCTTAGTACCCCTTTTAGCTGCACCTGCCCACTATCCGGGCCAATCATATTGATCTTATGAAACTGCGTCTTATCGATATAGCGATGTGGAAAATGCATCAGCAAATCGCCTAATTTGGCAATTTGAAGCTCCGATCTCAATAAATCGGCACGTTTGGGGCCTACTCCTTTTAGATACTCAATGGGGGTATCGAGGGCATTTTCCATATTCTAGTGAAACTATTATTACAACATAATACAATAGACTTGTTTCGCCGGTCGCGAATGAGCGAAAGCGTAGCAAGTCTAATAATGAGACCCAGCGGATTACAAATCTGCTGAGCGCGGGCCAGGCAATAAAGAGCACCCTTTTTGGAGACTGATCAAGTATCCTACTGGGCTTACAGCTTGCCCGCTGAAAGGGGCAGTTCTGGTTGCATACTAGTAAATTACAGACAGTTTGTCCTTACAGGACAACGATCCATAAACACATGACTGGGGTATTGTCCTGTGGGGACAAACCGTCTATAACCAGCCTGCCGTTCGCTCAGAGCGCCCGACTCCTTCGGGCAGCCTGTACATTTGCACGTGCTTAGCCAAACGTGTACGAATCGTATCTGATTTAGACCAATCCGCTGAGCGCAGGCTAGGCAGTAAAGAGCACCCTTTTTGGAGACTGATCAAGTATCCCGTTGGGCGTACAGCTTGCCCGCTAAAAGGGGCAGTTCTGGTTGCACACTAGTAAATTATAGACAGGTTTCCGCCTAAGGCGGACAACGATCCATAGCTACAGCACTGGGATTTGTCCTGTAGGGACATACTGTCTGTAACCAGCCTGCTGTTCGCTCAGAGCGCCCGACTTCTTCGGGCAGCCTGTACATTTGTACGTGCTTAGCCAAACGTATACGAATCGTATCTGATTCAGACCGATTCACTGAGCACGGGCCAGGCTAGGCTGTAAAGATAAGCGTTTTGATGAAACTATACCGCTTATCCGCCACTAATTAGATGACAGTATAAAGATTAATCAAAGATGTAGGGGCGATAATTGGGCCAGTAGTCTTTTAGATAGACTTTCGGGCTGCGGCAGAGGTAGACAGGGATGTTGTGCTCTTCGTCGATTGCATAGGGATGTTGGATCATGCGCACCAAGGTGGTATCTTGGAAGAAGTAGCCTACCGCATCAGGCTCATTGCCGATGGAGATAGCGATTTCTGCTTTAGAGTGTTGATCTTCCCAGAGCCAGAAGCTACCGTGTTTGCACAAGGGGGGAGGCAACTTATAAGCACGTCCGAGGTGTTGAATGGCACCTGCTTCGCCATAGTTTTCGGCCCAAAGCACGCACTGTTCTTGTTCTTCAGGCGAGAGGGATTGGTAGAGGCTATCGACTAACTGCACTTGTTCTTCCCAGCCGAACATATCGGCATAATCGCCGGTGAGCCCCTGTAATCGGCCTGTCTGGTCATAGTCGAGCCCAGCGTACTGCGCAAATGATTGAATGGGTAGGAGTGGTGTAACATGTGGAAGGGCTACCAGGGCACGACCTAATAGGCAGAACAGATAGATGGCAATTACCCACTGCCACTTGGGTGGAACTATTTTAGCGAAAGCGACCCCACCTGCTGCAAAGAAAATGGGGTAGAGGGCAAACAGATAATAAGACTTGGCATTGGTAATTAAGAATAAGGTAAATGTGGCGAAGAAGGTGATGCCGAGCACGCGATAGTTAGCCATTTTGGGGGAACCCAACAAAAATAAGGCGCCACCGAGCCAAAAGGGGAGGGCAAAGGGATTCATATCCCAAAACTGGTCGTTCACAATCGTCCACCGACTGCTATCGAAGTGCCGGTCATAGAGTCCACTGGCATGTTCTAAAAAAGGAAAATCGTGCTGGGCTTGCCACCAGATATTAGGGGCAAATAGCAACAGAGCAATGCCTAGGGCCAGCCAAAGGTCGCGCTTTTGGAGCAGCCAGCGCTGGGGCGAAAGGAGGATACCTATGCCTAAACCTGCTCCCCAGAAGAGCATGGTATATTTATTGAGCAACCCCAAACCCGCCACTACTCCGAGCGCAAGTAGGTAGTGGCGTTGCTGGGTGTTCAGGTACCAGATAAGGAGCAGGAACCCCAGCGTCCAGAAAAATTGGTCAAATACGACGGGTTGAAAGAGGGTGTGATTGCGCCAGTAGGCATGCGCCCCAAAAGTGACCAAAGCAGCCACGATCATGGCTCTACCATTGCCTCCCAAGGCTTTTGCTGCCAAAGCAGAAAACAGGACGATGGTAGTGCCTAGCAAAGCGGGCAATAGGCGAATGGCAAGGACACTATCCCCCAGCAGTGTTCGCTGCAATGCCGCCATCCACCCAATAAAAGGTGGAAACTCCATATAGCCCCAAGCCAGATGATCGCCACAGGCAATATGAAGTAACTCATCGCGGTGAAAGCCATAGTTACCATTTGCCCAAAGGTGAATGGCTAATTTTGTGGCACAAATTAGTCCGATCAACCACCACGTCTTTTTTGAAATCGTATTCGACATCCTATTAGTTGGGTACAAATGCTTTGTAAGCTACGCTTTTATCTTTAGCCTGTAGCGTGTAGCTAGCTCCTTTTGGTATAAAAATGATGCTTCCTTTGGATAAGAGCTGCTGCTCTTCAAGTCGTAGCCTACCTTCTAATACGATCAGGATTTCAGGGGAAGTGGCGGTGGAGGTATAAGTATGTTGTGCTGGAAATTGGAGCTTGGCCAAGCCAAACTCTTTTGCCGGAGTAGGGTAGTGGGTCGCAATGGCATCTAGGCGCGCTCCGTCGAGTACTTTAGGAGTGATCGATTCGAAAATGAGGCTTTTCAGGAGTTCAGGCACATCCACGTGCTTTTTAGTGAGGCCACCACGAAATACATTGTCAGAATTGGCCATAATTTCCATATTGACACCTTCCAAATAGGCATGGGGGATGCCAGCAGCCTGGTAAATGCCTTGCCCAGGCTGGAGGTGTACGATATTAAAGAGGTAGATAGAAAAGATGCCTCTGTCATAATGGCCGCCGTCTAATCGGAATTCTTGGAAGGCGCGCTGTGCCCAGTAGTGGGCTTGATCTTTAGTGTACTGCCCTCCTTCAAGTCGCTTTTTGAGTGGGCTCAATAGCTGATCTACCTCGGTTTGGGGTAGCTCCATAATGTATTGATAAAGCGCTTTAATGTTGCCATTTTTTACGGCAGGGAGTTGCTGGGCAAATTCTGGCTGTTGCTGGAGCATTGCGTTGATCGCTGATGCAGACTTAAATCCATGGAGGAGCCAAAAGTCGGTGAGGGCGACCATCAGCTCTGGTTTGTGATTATCGTCTTTATAGTTCCGATGAAAGGCGGTAAGTGGAATACCGATTTCATTTTCGTGTCGGAAGCCCTGCTCCGCCTGTTGCTTAGTGGGGTGTGCTTGTATCGAAAGCATCTGCCGGACATCCAATACCTTAAACAGATAGGGGAGTTGAGGGCCATAGGCTTCAAAGTTTTCCTGGCCTAGTGCCAAGGGGTTTTCTTGCATCCATTTGTCGAGTGTCTGAGAAGTGTTCAGAATGCTTGCTGGCCCTCGGTTGTGTGTGCCCATCCAGAGTTCGGCATGGGGCTGTTGGGGACTATGAGGTAATTGGAGCAGTTGAGGAATATAGTGGTATCCACCCCAGTCGTAATGCTGAATAGCACCTTGGAGAGAAAGTATGGGAAGTGTATTGGTCATGGTAATATATGTAATGGTAAATCACGGTATTCGCACACGAAAATGTTGCTTTTTGAGAAAACGGCAAAGCTTTTAGAGGATAAATCGTGACTTAGAAAAAATAGGCCCGTCATAAAATGGCACTGAGAGAAAAGAACGGACTTATACATGAAACAAACACTAGAGCATCGCAAAGATGGATCTAGTAACAAATTAAACACAAACAATGGTTGCCGCAAAAACTACAGCTTCAACACCCTTAGTCCCTCACTTACGCAAGGCCTACAAAACGGATAACTTGTTTATCAGAACTAATAATGTACTCCATAAAGTAAACTACAAGGATATTCTTTGGGTACATGCGGATGGAAATTATTGTTATCTCCATACGAGTACGCGCAAGTATGCCGTCAAAGTTTCTTTGAAAAAGCTGATGCATAAATTGTGGAAATACGATTTTATTCGAATACACAAGAGCTTTGTGATTCAGCTTACTAAAATTGCTCGTATTGATTTACAAAACAACATGTTAGAGCTAGAAAATCAGAAATTCCCAATAGGGCGTGCCTACAAGGCGGACTTATTGGATCACTTGGACATCTTATAAAACTAATTGCCATGGAGGCAGAAGGAAAAAAGCAGCTTTTTGTACGAGAAGGAACCATTCTGTACCGACTTGATCCTACTGATATTAAATGGATCGAAGTAGAAGGTAATTATTTATACATTATTACCGAGTCCAAGCGCTTTACCCTCCGTATCTCCCTGCGCAAGTTGGAGCAAAAGCTACCCGCTCATCAATTCATTAAGATTCACAGAAGTGTGATCGTCCGTTTTGGTGCGATTGACAAAGTAGACTTTAGTGCAGGTGTCGTCTTTGTGGGGGAAAAAGACCTCCCGCTGGGCCCCACGTACAAGGAGAAACTCCTCACTACGCTAGAGCTTTTAAATTAGTCACCTGCTTTTTACCGAAAGTAACCCTAGTGGTGCCTTTAGTCAATTAAGCATTGAATTAGAACAATACAGTACTTATCTTTAGCTTATGATCGCAAATTAATTATATTTCACGCTATAAAGTTTTAAAGTAAGGGGGAACGGTTGTCAGGAGAAAAGCTACGGCTTCCTGACAACTTTTTTATTTCACCTATTTGCGACACTTTCCTCAGCGCTGATCCTGCATTCTTATATTCATACTTTAATTCTGCGCTATCCCACACTTAAAAACGAGCTAACAAAGAATAATCTTCCTAACTTTCCTTTATAGTTCTACAACCCAAGATTTGTGAACTCTGACTTGTCCTTTTTCCGTCTTGCTGCGTTGAAAAGCCTCGCCGTAACTATGGTTATGCCTACGTTTTTCGCCTTGCAAGCCAAAAAAATGCCGTCGTCATATTTTCACAAATCTTGCATTGTAGAACTATCGAATGATATACAGATTGTTAATTCACCATTCTAAATCTCACTAATTATGAAAAAAGGTATGCTCTCTTGTCTAGTAGTGCTATTGAGTACTGCTACTGTTTCGTTTGCTCAGCTAGCTATTGGTGCCAAAGCTGGGATAAATTTGGCGACTATTAATGACTATATCATATTTACGGATGCTAATGGGGAAGAGGTGGATGATCGACTATTTATTGGTTTAAGCTTTGGCGCTGTTGCGGAGGTAGGGCTTACGAAGAATTTTTATCTTCAACCAGAGATCAGTTACACCCAAAAAGGTATAGGCTGGGATGATAATAATCTTTCGAATGTAAATATTCGAACAACGCAGCGGTTTGACTATTTGGATGTTTTAGCACTTGCCAAGTATAAGTTTACTGGTGAAAAAATTGGTGGTTATGTAGTAGCTGGTCCACAGCTGGGCTATTTGATTGATGGAAAAACCATTTATGATGGAAGTTTTCAAGATGAACCAATAGATGATGTGCAAGATGTCGATGTTTCAATAGACGTATTTAATCGCTGGGAGTTTAGCGTAGCAGTGGGAGGCGGCTTAGTCGTACCTTTGAGTTCTCAGTTGGAACCTTTCTTGGATATTCGCTATACACATGGGCTTACCGATTTTTGGGATCCTGGTATTGTAAATGATCCTAATACTACCAACCGAGGGGTGAGTATTACAGTTGGGGCACTGTTTTCGCTAGCTAAAGAATAGTGCTCTGTAGCATAATTAAATTTAAACATCCTACAGCGGATTGCAAATCCGCTGAGCGCGTGCTAGGCTTTTTTCTTTAAAGCTTGGCCCGCGCTTAGTGGATTTGTAATCCGCGTAG
>JBCCRH010000102.1:0-14876 GCA_039208045.1 Bacteroidota bacterium | reverse complement strand
GTGGTATCTTTTCCATCTACTTTTCCTAATCGGTTATAACTACCATCATTATGGTTATGATCTGGCATCTCACTCTTCGTTAGTTTATGCTTTTCCTCCCCACCATAGGCATGTAATGAGTAATTTTTGGCTGCTTTACCCGCATAGTCCGCCACACTTCCCTGACCAGAACCGACAATAAAACGACTGCGTAGGTCGGGTACTCTATATCCCCAGTTTTTTGATTTTCCATTAACGGTTGCAGTGATTGAACCGAGTGCTGTCCTCAATTCATCATACTCACTTCCACTTGGGATGTCCCTCCCATCGCAAGGGAGCCAGCCGTCTGGGGCAGATCGGCCGCCGTAAGCAATAATGCTGCCGACAGGCATCAGGTAGCCTGTTTTATCTTTAATTCGTCCTTGAGCTTCAATATCTCCTTGAGCTTCAATGTCTCCTTGAGCTTCAATATCTCCTTGAGCTTCAATATTTCTTTTTGCTTCAATATTTCCTTGTGCTTCGATGTTCCCTTGTGCTTCAATATTTCCTTGTGCCTCGATGTTCCCTTGTGCTTCGATATCCCCTTGTGCTTCAATGTCCCCTTTCAATGTGCTAGTCCCTTCAACGGTTAAGTCTTTTTTAATAGTAAAACCCTTGGAGACCGTACCATTACCATATACATTCAAATTTCCTCCAAAATGGCCGTTGCTCCCAAAATGGCCTTCTCCTTTTACAGCCAAGGTCCCTGCATCTGGATTAAGGGGCATTCGGCCCACGCCAACGCTCTGCCCACGCACGACCAGCGGTGTCTTCTCCAGTGGCACAATAATGGTATGATCAGCATAGCCAGGTACATGGTGGAAGTGGATATAGATATTAGAAATACCATCTGGTGCGCTACTGTAAAGCTCGCTAAGCTCAAGCACGAGGCCACTCAAAATAGCGGGATCAGCATCATGGGGTTCATCAAAATTGAGGTAGTAGGTCGAGCTGGTATTGGGGGCACTCACTTCCCAGCTGACCCAGCCGGGTACATCTTCGTGGCGCTTCGGCTCGCTCCATTCTGCTTCATCGCCTGTTTTGGCTTGTATCGTCTTAATTTTTAGATTGGTGCCTGCTACTTGGCTACGGGTACCCATTACCGTGGGGTGGCGTTCCATGCCGTTATTATCCTGGGAGCTGTGGCAGCGCATGGCGATGGTGATCATAGTACCCGATTCGTGATCGCGGCCGTGGCTACGAATGGGGACACTGCTGTGCGCCAGCGTATTCCAAAGGTGGATAGAGCGAGCATTGCCCGTTTCGCCATCGTTGAGGATGGTGTTGGAGCCTACTACGTCGGCTTTTACAGGAAAGAAGGTTTTACCGCTAAGGTCTACAACCGCTAAGTTGAGCAAGCGGTGTTGTACGCCTTGGTCATCGCTCAGGATGGGGCTGTAGTCTAGCTCCATTTTTAAGAAAAAAGCACCGGTAAGCGGAGCGTCATACACCGGGCGAAGCTGTAGCTGTAGCTCCGTATCAGGTGCCCAGTATACCTTATCTGTCGTTCGCTTGATCTTGCTCGTATCCTCTACACGTTCTGAATTTCTGTCCTTCGGATCCTTTGGCTTTTGGGGACGTTCCAGCACGCCCGTGTACGTAAAATTCACGGTAATGACCCCATCAGTATTGATGCGCGTACGGAGGTCGTGCCATTCCCAACCAGGCCCCATTTGGTTTTGCAACTCATTGAAGAGTGGCATCATCTTGCGCACCATTCGGCCATTCACCAGGCCTGGGCGGAAGCGCAGCTGGAAGTGGTAGTTCTCTAAGCTTTTATTTTCCTTGGGCGGAATGACGATCGTTCTGTCCGATTCGTTGCGAATGCTCAGGTGGGTGCGATACTTGGAGGAGCCTGCATCTTCTTTTTTTACAAAATAGAAGGCGGGGTGCCCGTTGGGATCAGCCCCCTGAATCTCAATGGGGAACTGCGCATCGACGGGATATTGCTTGGTGACTATCGTTGGCTGACTCATATTTTTTTTGATTTTGGGTGCTTTTTATTCGTGATCTAAGATGAGCCAACCTTCGCGCAGCTCACTATCGTCATCAAAAGAAGGCTTCTTACCGGCAAGCTCAAAGCGTTCGATTTCATGCCATTTATCATCCGTAGCGGCATGGTGATCGTTGGCTGCTTCTAGCCACTTCCACTCGTAGCCGGGTTCTTCAGCAGGCTTGATTTTTAGCACATCCTTGGCACTCTTGGGCTGTAAGATCGGTGCTTGCAAGAACCAAGCGCTAATACGCTCCAAGGCTGGTGTAATCAATTCCTTACGGAATGCCAAATTTTGCACTGGCAGTACGCCGGTCGTTACGTGTACCGAACCTCGTGGATCGACTAGTAAAGTGAGCGTGACCGGCTTTCCATTGAGCGGCAGCCACAGCAGTGTCTCCTTATCGTGCGGCAGTATATCGGGCCGTTCGGTATGGCTTGCCATGGTGTACAAAGGCCCGATATGATTGCCTGCTTCATCTTCTTGCCAGAAACCCACCAATCCATCATTGAGCATCATATAATTGCCCAATCGTACGGGGAAGAGCATATCTTGCCAGTGGGTATGCAGTTCTTCTTCGTGATGCTGCAAGCGATCAATTTGATCGCGCAGGGCCGTCCAGGTACGGTCGTGGGCGGGTAAGCCCATTAGCTCAAAGCTAATTTTCAGGCGCACCACAGCCATCGGCCTGCCGGTAAGCATCGCTATACTTTTGTGCAAATGGTGCTCCTTGGGTGCAATGTGTGCCAAGGCATTTTCAGTAGCATCAATAAAAGACTGTAGCCATGCTGGCTTGCCATCTGCGTGATCGAGCACATGCTGCAAAGCTGGATTATGGAAGGTAAAGTCATCATTTTTACCCGGAGGTGCTCCCTTATCCGCTTGGCGGTTAAAATAACCCAACGCGTCGCCCTGGCTATCAAAATATAGAAGGCTCCGATCCATAGGATTGCTACATACCCAACCGACAATCGGAGAGGCATACGGCAGGTGCTCCAACAATACGTCTTGCCCATTATGCTTATTCGCAGCCAACCAGTTGGCGTGCAAGCGCAAGGGCTGCGTGACGCGAAGCGGTAAGCCTGCCCAGCCTGCTTTGGATCCTATCGGGAATAGCGGTTCGGAAAGAATAGCTTCAAACTCCCGCTTTTCCAGCAAATCTCTGTAGCGACCCCACGTATCGACTAGGCGAACGCCAATCAACCGGAACGAGCCTGCGCGGGCGGGCAGGAAGGGTTTCGCCGGATTAGGGGCTAACTTGCTTTCTCGGCCAATGAGCTGGCCCAGTTGCTCCGTGAAGGTTTGCTCCTCCTGAGTACCTAGTGGGTCTTGCAAAATAGGCTGTAAGTGGTGCTCTAGCTGTATCATCCCATCATTGAGGCCACCCAAAGCCTGCGACAAAATTTTCTCGTTTTTGAGGCGCAGATAGGCGCGGGCGGCGGTCAGCACCGCATCGTTGGTATCATAGGGGCGCTGATTAGAGTCGATATATGCTTGAGCCTTTGCAGCTAACGTTTCTTCGGCTGGATCGTTGAGCTGAAGCTTTAAAGCTAAGAACTCGCGCAGCGCCGCTAGCTTGCGCGTTTTAGCGCCTGGCGTGAGGAAGGTTCTTCCGCGTATCGTTACCGCCGGTGAATTTTTGAAGCCTTCTGCATTCAACAGCTCGGTTTCTTCGCGGTTTTCCTTAAGCGTAAATCGATTCTTTGGCGAGTTCTGGTCATTGCGATCCACTATCGGTAAAAACGCAGCTTCCCACTCTAAGATAAATGGTGCCCAAGCAGCATTTTCCGCAATCGGAATACCTAGCTCTTGCATGGTAGCAGATAAGGCACGCAGCTCCTTCAAATCAGCATTATCATTAAAGCGCTGAGTAGTATAGTGGTCTTCTGCCAGTCGCGCTTGCCCCTGTTGCGGCTCTGGTATATTTAGCCCAGCTATCAAAAGCACTGGGTCAGTAGGGATATAGAATGGTGCTGCGGGGCGGTGGACAATTTGTGCGCGCACCTCGTCAGCAGGAGTAGCTTCGATCACCTGCTTGATCGCCTCAAAACGTGCCACTAAGCTATCTGCAACAGGCCCCGCACTGCTTGTATGAATGGCGTTGGTCTTGCCATTTCCAGCTACCGTTACTTTTGCTACGCCTGTCGCTTCTGTTTTGGTAAGAATGGCTTCGGCGCGATGCTGTAGCCAGGCCGCTACTTCTCCGGCCGGCGGAAAATCGGAGGATTCGAATTGCTCTAAGCTTTCTGGTGGGGGGTATTTGGCCAACATATATTTGTACCAATCACCGAAGAGCTCTCGCTTCATGCTCGCCACTTGCGTGCTGGCTTGCTCATAGCTTAATTGTTGAAGATTCAGATCAATTAGCTTCCCGCTCACCTGTTCCAGGTGATCGAGCCATTTCACTTGGCGCTCTAGTTTGGCTAAGGTATCAAAAAATAACTGCTGCCCTTGTGGCATTGGATCGGGCCGTTGCACGCCTTCCAGTTCTGCAAGTATCTCTGCACTGCTGCTTTCCGAAAGTCGAGTGATCAGCTCCTGGAAACCTGCTAGCACCTCTTCATCCTGCTGAAGGTTGGCCAGTAAAGGCTTGAAAAGGCTTTTAGCCAAACGTTTGATCGTACGCTGCTTTTCGTCTGCGTTGAGGAAGTGTAGGCCGAAGGTTTCTTGCTGTAGCTCTTTAGCCCTCTGCGCCTGAATCGTCCACTGATGGCCTCCTGACAGTTTTTTGAAGCCATGTGCATGGCGTTTTTCCAAAAACTTGAGGCTCAAATCAGCAGCATGCCCCGTGATCTGATCTCCCATTAAGATGGCTTCGAGCTGCTCTTCCATTTTTTGGCGCAAGCCATATTCATTACCTAGCTCCGCTGCAAGGTAGGCCGATAGCGCCTCTGTGCCCGTTTGGCCCATGCTAAATTGAATATTCTTCGTACTGCGATCTACCGTTTGATTGGTTGACTGCCCGGTGTGTACCGTTACCCTACCGGACAAGTGAATTTCCTTGGGCACTCCACCTCCGGTAAGCGGCCACTTGAGCTGATTGAGCAATTCTTCCAGACTAATATCTAGTCGGGCCATCAGCTGGTTGAATGGATAATTCCCACCTTCTACGCGGTACAAAGTCGTATGTACCATATAGGTAACTTGCCGCAGCCCAGCATGTTTTTCACTATCCAGCGGAATATGGTGACCAAATACCTCTCGACAATCGGGGTAGAAGGAGGCAAAAGACATCGATCCGTAGCCCAAATAGGTCAGTGGGTGATTCAAGAAGGCTGACTCCCGATAGTAGTTGGGAGATTGGCCCTCTGTGGCTTTAGGTTGTTCATTTCGGGGCGTTGCGGTGCCCATGTACCGAAAAGGCTGGCGCTTGGCTTTTGGCGCAAGCGGCACTTGGGCGTATTTGAGGTTGAGTGGTGTTTCTTCTGGGTGTAGGTAATCCGACCAGACCTTTTCTTCTTTCAGTTGCTCCCCACTATTTTCTTGCGCAAGTGGAATCACCTCCCACTCTACTGGTGCAAATGGAAGCTCATCGTGGCCATCTTTTCCCTTGATATAGCGGCTAAAAGCTGCTGGAAGATTCCAGTGCAAGTGAATCCCCATTTGTAGCCTACCATTAGCGCTTTGCAATGGAGTCGTCTCAATATATTGGCCCAGCGGGGCGTAATCTGGATTGTAATCCCTCTTGCCGTCATTCCAGGGCAAGTAGCTAAAATCGGCTGTAGGCCCAACGGTGGTTGCCTTTTTAGGTACGTGAATGCCCTTGAGGTGGAGCGGCACGACCAAGGTGGGCTTAGGATTGATTGCAGTTACCTTTTTGGGTAGTGATTTACAGCCCATTTTATTGGTAAGCTGTAGGTAAAAGACACCATGCCCAACGGCAGTAGGTGCTGTTTCTTTTGTTCGTAGACGCTTATCCTTATAGTAGGTAATCGTACCCTCATCTTGCTTAATAATTGCTTTGGAGAGGTCCACCTTATCTGGTGCATATTCTAGCACGCTATCATGTACTTCTAGTATAGGCTGCGGCATTACCTTGGTCTTCACCGGACGCTTAGTCACACATCCACGCTCCGTTTCAATCCGAATGTAGTAGGTACCTGTACCAACGGCACTAGGGTCGGCCACGCGTTTGGTAAGCGCTTCATCTTGGTAGTAGCTGATCTGGCCTGGGTCTTGCTCAGCAATGACGCCCGCAGCCGTCAGATTGACCTTCTGATCCCAGCAAACCGGCGCAGGATCGACGATCACCAATTTCGGCTCTGGCCAAATGGTCGCTTTTACCGCCTTTGCTTTGGTGCAGCCATCTGGCACTTTAAGTTGAACGTAATAGGTACCGTCTGCTACTGCTGTTGGCGTAGCAACAGCTTGTGTACAAGCTTCGTCTTTAAAATAGGCAAGCGTCCCTTCATCTTGGGCCGTAACGACTCCTTCAGTGGTGAGGTCTACTTTTTTGTCCCAACAAACAGCAGGAGGATCAGCCACTTCCAGGACAGGTTCTGGCTTAATGACGGCTTGAACCGATTTCGATGTTTTACATCCATCTTTTGTCGTCAGTTCGATATAGTAGGTTCCTGTTCCCACGGCCTTTGGGTCTGGTACCGGTTGCGTCAACTCGGGATCCAGGAAATAGGCATATGAAGTGCCATTGCTACCTTCCGTAATACTTTTTGCAGTGAGATCAACGAGGTGATCCCAGCAAACGGGTGCTGGTGGGTGAATGTCTAATTGAGGTACTTCAAAAATCGTCACTGCTACGCTCGCAACCGAATATCGATCTCCTCCAACCAATAACTTTATATAGTACGTGCCGTGCTCAACAGCTTCCGGGTTGCTGACGGCTTGCGTAAGCGCCTTGTCTAAATAGTAAGACCGAGTGCCCGCATTACTCCCCGCAACAATGGCATCCGCCGTAAGGTCTACAGGGACACCTATACAAACCATTGGTGGATTCGTGATAACGAGCTTGGGCAGCAATAAAACGGGTACCGTAACCTTTTTAGCAATGGTTCGATTATCAGCCGTAATAAGCAGGATCCAATAGAAACCAGGACTAACCATTTGGCCTTCTGCGATAGGTTGAGTCAAGGCGGCATCTCTGAAATAAAGAAATCGCCCTTCTTCACTACCTGCTGTAATGGCTGGATCGTGCAGGTTGATTTCCCGGTTCAATCTCGTTTCCAGCGGGTTGTTAATGACTAAATTGACAATTTCTGGCAGTGGCTCTAGTCGGTATAACTGGTTGAAAACGCCAGATACATACCTCCATTGCTGAATACGGGTACCTACCAATGCTGCTCCTTCCCTTAAATCTAGTGCTTTCTCATTGCTTTTTAGAGTAAAGCTGTATAGCCCATCCTCGTTTGGGATAATCTTCCATTTCTGATAGTCTTGGTCTTTCCAGTCGTTTAGAAAGATATTTCCCTCGTCTTGGTTGGTTTCCGGGTCGGCACTTAGGAATTTACCACTGTAGACATTTTTGATTTTAAACCATCCATCTTCTACAGGAATAAATTCGAAATGCTGGGTATAATTGGTGGGGTGTATAGCTTGCTGCTCTACCGTGCTATTTTCAGCCGTGCTATTATCTTTTATACCAATAGGCAGATTGTGTCTTTTGGTGTAAATACCATACTGCTTACCCAATTCTGGTAGGACGGCCGCTGGTACCGTTACCTTTTTAGCAATAGTACGCCCATCAGCCGTAGTGAGCAGTATCCAATACTCGCCTGGGCCTACTTTTTGACCATCAGGTATGGGTTGAGTCAGGGCTTTATCGGCAAAATAAGTAAACTTGCCCGCTTCGCTACCTGCTGTGATAGCTGGATCACGTAAGTCTACCACTCTTTCCTGACGAGTTTCCGAAGGATTAGTGATGACTAGATTTACAATTGGAGGCAATAGCTCTAAGCGGAATAGCTGATTGAATACATTGGAGACATAAGTCCACTGTTGAATGCGCGTGCCCTCAGCTGTGCCTGCATCTCTCAGGTCAAGCGCTTTCCCGTTGCTTAGTACCGTGAAACTATATTTTCCGTCTTCACCAGGAATGATGTTCCACTTTTGATAATCCTGGTCTTGCCAGTCATTTAGAACGATATTACCCTCATCGTGATTGGTAGTAGGATCAGCACTTATAAATTTACCGGTATAGACATTTTTGATTTTAAACAGGCCATCTTCAATAGCAATAAATTCAAAGTGCTGCGTGTAGTTGGTAGGATGAATGGCTTGCTGCTCTAGCATGCCATGCTCAGCATTGCTATTGTCTCTGATACCGATG
This sequence comes from Bacteroidota bacterium, assembly GCA_039208045.1. GTDB lineage: Bacteria > Bacteroidota > Bacteroidia > Chitinophagales > Saprospiraceae > JBCCRH01. Next base: position 6,581 of record JBCCRH010000102.1, on the reverse strand, counting down.
GGTAAGTTGTGTCTGGTATAAATACCGTACTGTTTGCCTAATTCTGGCAGCGCCAGCGTGGGTACTGTCACCTTTTTGGCTGTTGTCTGTCCATCAGCGGTAGTGAGCTGTATCCAATAGTCTCCCGGTGGTACCGAAGTAGCATCGGAAACGGGCTGGCTCAACAGCTCATCCATAAAATAGGCAAACACTCCTTGCTCACTACCCGCAGTAATGGCTGGGTCTTGCAAATTTACAGAGCTAGTCGAGCGCTTGTCTGAAGGGTTGGTTACTTGTAAGTTGGGCTTACTAATGAGTAGAAAGCGTTGATTGTCTTTTCCATGCCAAGTATACAATTGTGCATTAGCACCATCTGCCATGCCTCCTCCACTGATGTCGATCACCCTACTTTCACCCTCTCCTTTCTTAGACGTTATTTTTAATGCGCCATCTGATTCTTGCCATTCCAACGCCCACTTTTGATGTGCTTCATTCGTCCAGTCTTGCTGCACTATTTTTGAATGCAAGTCGGTGCTTCCATCTTCTGATGCGAGTACTTTTTGGCTATGGGTCGCTATGATTTTATAATAACCATCTTCTAACACCTCTAACTTAAACTGCTGATAAGGCTGCCGCTGAAAGGTATATTGCTTGACCGTGGCATTATTAGCCTGTGATCGATCCGCTGCTTGTAGCGCTTTCTGACTATGTTTTGCTTGAATATAGAACGGATAGGCGGGGTTTAATTCTACCACAATGGAAGAGGTGGCACCAATAGCTGCACTGACTGATGGCGTAGATTCAGTCAACACACCACGCTCTACTTTGAAGTTATCTCTATACACACGTGCTTGCAAACCTGGAGGAATCTGTATGGATCGTAGCCTATCGTTACCTATACCACTTCTGAGTACATCGATATCGTGCCGACCGAGTGATAGGGTTTGGCTATCGCCTTCGTAATTGGAGCCATTGAAAATCGTAATTTTCATACCTGATTGTTTTAGGTGTATCCTAATGAAAAGAAGAACATACTTGTGCCCTTAAAATAGTACGTTAGCTTCTTTTCCTCAAATATTTTGGTAAAAATGGGCTGAATGGTAAAAAATATGGTACGAACGGTAATTACCATACTCCCCCCCAAATGTCAACTATCAAATAAAACCCCATTTGCCCCGCAAAGCTTCCCCTTCAAGACAGTAGTAGACAATTAGCAGTTAGCAGGCTGACTGCCAGCCAGTAAGCAGACCTCTTCTGCCACAAAATGGACTGTTTTGCTCAATACTGCACTAAAAGGCGGTTGATTGGAGGCCAAATCTATCCTAATTTTATAGGAGACTATAGACAAGCAAGAATTAGCACCCTATTACTTGATAAACCCAAGCTATTGCTATGCACTATCGTCACCCGCTTTTATTCCTGCTTTTTGTTTGTTTACCCCTGAGTATATGGAGCCAAGAAATTTGTGATAACGCCATTGATGATGATGGCAATGGACTGATCGACCTCAACGATCCGGCGTGTGTTTGTACCATTCCGGCATCCGTCCCTTCTTTCTTACCCAACCCCTCTTTTGAAGATTATGAAAATGATGAAGATTGCCTATCTAGCCTACCTTCTGGCTCGCCAGAGAGTATTAACCAAGCCAACTGCCTCCAGTCGTGGTTTCAGGTCTCTAATGGGACGACGGACGTTTGGAATGAGCTGACTTTTAGTGGCTATTTTGCCAACTTTCCCGATTCTATTCCATTCCCTGCCCCTGACGGCAATGGAATCGTAGGCTTTTGGGTAGGTACCAACTACAGTCCCGACCCTCAATACCGAGAGTATATCGGCGCCTGTATCGAACAGACGCCATTGCTAGCAGGGCAAGAGTATACGCTCACCTTTGACTTGGGCTTCATTTTCCCTGAATTAGATGGCGCTGACCTTACGTACTCGCCATCGCCCGTGGAAATAGCGGTATATGGCCTGCCTACCTGCACCAATGTATTTTTTAACTCTAGCACTTGTCCAGAAAATTCAGGAGCCTCGCAGTATGTTCGGCTGGGTACGGTGAGTGTAGCTGGCGAGCCGGGGCAATGGTCCGAAGCGGAGATTACATTTTCGGTGCCCTTTAACATCCGTGCCATCGCGATTGGGGGGAGCTGTGCGTCAGACATTTTGCCTCCGAGTAATATCAATTTTTTCGGTAACTACTACCTACTGGATGATTTAGTGCTCAACGAAACCGTCATCTTTGAACAGCCCTTTGTGGGGGATGTCGAAATTCTGTCGGGTTCTGCTTGTGATGAAAATCTCGTGCTTGAAGCTAGTGATTTCCCAGACGCCACCTATCAGTGGTTCAAAGAAGGGGTGGCCATCGTGGGGGCGACGGATCAGCAGTACGAGGTGGAAGGAGGAGCGGCTGGCCTAGGGGAGTACCAGGTGGTCATTACAATAGATGGCGAATGTGGCATTTCTGATCCGTATGAAGTGGCATTGCCGGAGGTATTTTTGTCGTTACCTGATACGGTATTGAACTGCATTACAGAGCGAACCGCTTTACAAGCACCCGGTAATGCCGACTTTTACGAGTGGACGTATAATGGAGAAACGTACATTGCAGATACCTACGTGCTATCTGGGCCGGGGGTGATCTATGTCACAGCCACTCGCGAATGTGTGAGCATTCAAGATTCTATCGTAGTAGTAGCAGCAGAAAACCTTATTGATATTGAAGCCTTCGCTTCTGATACCTTGGTCTGTAATGGTGAGCTAGTGCAATTATCAGGAGTGCCCGCAGATAATGTTTTCGGGTTTATCTTTTATCCACCAGGAGAAAATCCATCCCTGTTTCCACCCGCTAACCCTTTTGATAATTCTATTTTCGTTGAAGTAACTGCTGATACTACGATCCTTGTGGTTGGCATTACGCCAGGAGAATGTGTGTTTTCAAGTGTTGATACGATTAACATCCGTGTGGTTGATGATATTCAGCTCGAATCGACGATTACTAATATCGATTGCAATTCTACAACAGGAAGTATTGAGGTGGAGCTTTCGCAAGGCGATCCCAATGATTTTGCGATTGCTTGGCGAGATGCCTCAGGAACGATTATCGGTAATGACCTATCCATTGATGAGCTGGCAGAAGGTACCTATATCCTGAGCCTAACCAGCCTACAGGGCTTAGACTGTCTGGATCGGGTACAGAGCTATAGCATCGTGACGGATGAAGATGGGGAATTAACGCTTGATTTGGGGCCAGATCAACTCTTATGCGCGGATAGTGTGCTCACGCTGCTGCCAACGGACATCGTAGCAGGTGACTTTCTCTGGAACACGGGGGCTACTACGCCCAATCTAACCATCGATCAGGCGGGAGCTTATATCCTTAGTTTGACCAATAATTGTGGAACTATCGAAGACACGATTCTAATAATCAATGATCTCCCCATCGAATTTTCTATTGCAGGCATCCCTAGTGTTTGTGTGGGCGATACGGTTAGCCTTTCGGCAAATGGCAACCAGATTCTTGCCTACACCTGGCTCGATGAAGGTGGTGCAGTGCTTAGTGAAACCACAGCACTGACTACCCCGCTCCTTCAGGAAACCTCCATTCGCCTCGTTGCAGCCAATACGTGTACCAGTGCCGAGCAAGTGCTTCCTTTGATCCCCTTCCCACTGCCCCTCATTGAACCAACAACGGAAGATCCTACCTGCGAATTAGCCAATGGAAGTATCGCACTCACCATCACCGAGGGCGAAGCACCATTTAGCGTAAGCTGGACCAACCCCACAGGCACTCCCCTGGAACCTGACCAAACCACACAAGACAACCTGCTGGAAGGCAGCTACGAAGTAGCGGTGCTGGATAATAATGGCTGTGCTAATACGATTCTCATTGAACTGACCGACCAAGGAGGCATCACAATAGAAACGGAAGTAATTCCCATCACCTGCAATGGAGACCAAGACGGACAACTACTGGTAACCCCCATAGCGGGTGTCCCACCATTTAGCTACAGCTGGACACAAAATGGGGTTCCACTGGCCAATACCCTGCCTACCCTAGATGCCCTAGGCCCAGGGCAATACGAGCTAAGCATACTAGGCGCTGATGGCTGTACCCTCACCGCCGATTGGAATCTGGAAGATCCCCAATTAACTTTTGATCTAGTTGCTATCGACCCTAGCTGTAACGTCTTTGATGATGGCAGCATCGCTATCCAAAATCTGGCAGGAGGTGTGGCACCCTTTCAAATCGTCCTCAATGATACAGAGGTGGGCCTCAACGATCAATTTACCAATCTGATTGGAGGAACCTACGAAATCGCTATTACCGACGCCAATGCTTGCGATACCACGCTACAGGTGGAACTCCTCACCCCAGAACCCCTCAATATTTCGCTCACCGCTTCAACTACCGATATTAACTTGGGCGAATCTATCCGCCTAAATATCCAACCCAATAAAACCCTTACTGATGGTGCAATATGGACGTGGACACCTGCCGCTGGTTTGAGTTGCCTCAATTGCCAGAATCCTGAGCTCCTCCCCTTAGAAAGTGGTACCTACCGAGTGTTGATTACGGATGAACAAGGGTGTACTGACGAGGCGAGTATTAGCATTCTGGTAGATAAAACAAAGGTGGCCTACATCCCCAACGCCTTCTCCCCCAATAATGACGGATTCAATGACCGCTTTGAAGTATACGCCGCGCCTTCTGTCTTGGAAGTACGGGATGTGAAAATATTTGACCGCTGGGGTTCTCTGGTATACGAAGCCGCCAATAATGATGGCTGGAATGGAATGATTGGCAGCCAGCAAGCACCAATTGGGGTGTATGTATATATGATCGAGTTGCAACTCTTGGACGGGCGGGTAGAGCTGTTAAAGGGGGATGTGCAGATTGTGCGGTAGCTCCTCCCAATGTGCATCGGTCATGCTCCCGATTTCAAAAAAAGCTAAGCCGCTCGCCCCACCCTCTAAGCCCATTTGAGCGCCAGCTTTCATCTGTTCAGGGGAAAGCTCAGGGAGGTATAAGCCGCTGTATACGGGCTTGGGGGTAGCCATCCTAGCCAGTGCCTTTTGGGTATGCTCTTTGATAAAGTCGACTTCTCGATTGTAGAAATTGTTGTATAGCATCGGTAGGAAGGCATCCAAATTCCAGGTGTGCCATTCTTGGCGAACGCTTTCCCAGTTGGGGAATACTGCTGCCGTAATCATCTTGTTAGCTTTCTTTGCTTCAGGCACCAAAAAGTTATTCACCAGCTTACTGATACTATCGTACCGAAACTGCCGCCACTGCTGGTTGGCGGAAGGGTCTTCTAAATCCTCCAATGGGTCAATTCCAGTTTGTGCTTTAAATTGCGCCCTGCAATTGGTGGAATAGGAGTAATCATACTCCGGATATTCTCGGTCTTGCACAATATTGTAGTTGGGCTGTAGGCCTTCCGCTAGGATGACATCTGGCAGCCGCACATAGTCGAGGTGTATCCCATCTAGCTCCGCTATACGGGCTAAGGAGCGTACATTCCCTTGCACAAAAGCTTGCACTTCAGGATGGCAAGGACAAAGGAATTTGTAATAGCCAACATAAGCGGGATGCGTATGCGCGGGCTGCCCAAGTCCATTGACGGCATACCAATCGGGGTGCTGCTCGATGATAGCTGGGGCATTGCAGGGCATCGTCCACATCCAGGCATGCAGTTCGAGGCCCGTGCTGTGGCAGATGGGGAGGAGCTGTTCCAGCAAATTGGTTTTCATGGGAAGTTGACCGCCTTCGTAGAAGGTATTGGTTCCATTGTACACTTCTAGGAGGATGGCACTAATTCCATGCTGTTTAGCTTTCGCTAATTGGCGCTTCCAGTCGTTGAGGCTCCAGTCGGATTTGGGTCGAGCCCAAAGCCAATTTTTGAGGGAAGGCGGCGTAGCAGGAGTCGAACAAGCCTGAAATAACACACTTGGAAGGCCTAACGAAAGACCGGCTAGAGATAACTGCTTCAAGAAATCGCGTTTATTCATGCTCCTATTTTGTGTGCAAGATAGTTATTTTACCATCCTCTCGGATGAAGATGGTTGCGGATTCCACTTTCAAAAACGCCTCAAAAGTATGCGAGGTAGCATAGCATTGTATACCAGAATTGTACTTCCCCAGCGCGCCCAAATCACCAGTAAATAGCTGATATTTCTTATGCAGCTTATGTTGCGCATAATACAACTGCCACAATTGCCATTCTGCCAAAGCACTTGCAGGCATCGCCACCGGATCAGCCCCTACGCGATCCCGAAACTCCACATACCCCCACGTTTCCGGCTGGTGCATCGCAATAGCCCCCTGGGGCGACCATACCCAGTTGTACTCTGGATAGTGCTTACCCGTCCTCGGATCGATCACCTTTCGGTAAATGCCATCCGCAGCCTCTATTCGCCAATGTACCCTCGAAAAATTGACGCGCCACTGCTCCCCCACTTTGGGTGGCCCTCCATGCTTCGCTGCTTCTTCCAGCACCTTCCACGGAAAAGCTAACTCCACCGTCCATTTCTCATCCGTATCCGATGGGTCGTTCAGCGTGCCATAGCATTGCACAGCGGCCTTCAGGCCCGGTATCTCCCAT
>JBCCRH010000101.1:0-14915 GCA_039208045.1 Bacteroidota bacterium | reverse complement strand
TTCTAAAATAGCTCTTGCTTATGCCATCGCTCGGCTCCATTTTCAAAAAATATACCGGCCCCCTTCGCCAGCTCAAACTCGTGTATGTGCTCAACAATTTGCTCAATCGCAAAAAGCTACAACACAACCGAGCCCTCTATGATAAGTACGGTGTACAAAAGAATATTTTTAGCCCGATAGGCAGTCACAATTTGCCAGAAGAGCCTGCTCACCTAAGTCCCTGGCTCGACCGGCCCGGCGCCAAAGCAAATTTGCAGCAGCACCCCAGCTATGCCGCCTTCAGCCCTAGCATTCAACAGGAACTTGACCGCTTTGTCGATGATGGCTATATGATCCTGAATAATTTTTTTGATGCTGCTACCATCGATTCCCACAATCAAGAAATCGAACGTTTGCGAAAGCAACAAGAAGTAGATTTCAATTATACTGGCCGAAAAATCATGAATGCCTTCCAACAATCTGAGCTGATTGACCAGCAGTTTTTTCGGTATCCACCCCTGCTCAAGCTCCTCAGTTTTGCACTGGGCAAAACGGTCATCCCTTTCCAAACGATCAATTTTGTAGAAGGCAGTGAGCAGCGCGCCCACTCTGACTCCATCCACATGACTACCTACCCGAAGGGCTACCTGATTGCCATCTGGGTAGCGCTAGAAGATTGCGATGCCAATAATGGCCCGCTATTTTACTATCCCAAAAGTCACCGACTTCCCTATATATTGGGCCCCCAGTTCCCATCGGGCAATTCGTATTTCACGGTAGGGGCTCATAGCAATAAGCGCTACGAGGATCAAATTGAGCAGGTGATACAGGCAGCTGGCTTACAGCCAAAAATTTTTAAAGCCCAAAAAGGAGATGTGCTCGTTTGGCATGCTAATTTGCTACATGGCGGAAGTCCGATTCACAGAGAGGGGGCAACTAGGAAAAGCATGGTGGCCCACTATTATGCAGAAGATGTTATTTGTTATCACGAAATTTCGCAGCGGCCTGCGTTGTTGGATTTGCCCTAGAGCCGTTTCATTACAGCATCAATTTGTACAAAAAATGGTAATTTACCTAGAAACACTCGAATTTAGCTGTGCACCATGACGAGCTTTCAATTCAAAACCGGAGAACGCCTCAAAAGCAAGAAAGTGATTGATTCCTTATTTAAGGAAGGGCAATCCTTTGGGCAATACCCACTCCGCATTGTCTGGATGGCAAGTGATCAATTGAAAAGCGATTTTCTTGCTCAATTTGCGCTAAGTGTGCCCAAGCGCAAGTTTCCAAAAGCAGTACACCGCAACCGAATTCGCCGACAAGTTAGGGAAGCCTACCGTTTAAATAAACACAAACTCTATCGAGGGCTAGAAAAGCACGAGCAACAATATGCGATCATGGTGCTTTATGTAGCAAAAGAAGCACTACCTTATGCAACCATTGAGAACGCTATGAAAGGAATCATTCATCGCTTTTTAAAAAAAATAAAATCCGATTCGTAATAGCCAACCGAACCATTAGATTGTTCTTCTTTAGTAACAGACAAAGAATAACGTCTTTTCTAAATTTTACGCCTATGCCACTTCGAATTTTACTGCTATTCTTCATCTGCTGTGTCCTTGGCACCATGCTCAACGCACAAAAAATGCTGCTCATAGAGCGGTATGGGAAAGCCAATCCCAAGAAGATTTATGTTGGAGAAACCATTCGCTATAAACTAGAGGATGATGATCAGTGGTATATTGGGGTGATGCAGGATATTATTTTAGAGCAAAACCTAATTGTACTGGGAGATCGATATGTAGCTATTGATAAGATTGTCAAAATCCGATATACTCGCAACTGGGCAAAGCGAATTGGCCCAATGTTCTTTTGGTTTGGCTCGGGGTGGTCTGTATTTGCAGCCATCGGAACCGCAACGGATGGCGACAGTAGCACCAACTACCGATGGTCAGACGCTATTGTTACGGGTGCCTCCTGGTTGGTGGCATGGACGATACCCAAAATTTTTAAATACAAAACCTACACCTTGGGAAAACGGCGCAAGCTCCGACCCATCGACATTTCAATTATTCCAACTAAAGAAGAGCCAGCTAAAGCTATTCCGATACCTTAATTACAGAAAATATTCAATCGCCAGCTTGTATCCACTCAAGCCTAAGCCGATAATACTGCCTTCGCAGTAGGGCGCAATATAGGAGTGGTGCCGAAAGGATTCTCTAGCGTGAACATTGGAAATGTGTACTTCTATGACAGGGGTAGTAATGCCCGAAATAGCGTCGGCAATGGCTATGGAAGTGTGCGTATATGCACCTGCATTGAGTACAATCCCATCATACGAGAAACCAACTTCGTGAAGCTTGTCAATCAACGCCCCTTCCGAATTACTTTGGAAGTAATGCAGCGTGACGGTGGGAAACTCCTGTTGCAACCGAGCGAAAAAATGTTCGAAGCTTTCATCGCCATAAATTTCAGGCTCTCGCGTGCCTAGCAAATTTAGGTTGGGGCCATTGATGATCAAAAACTTCATATGCCGATACTAGTTAGCCAAGTCCGATAGAAATTTGATGCGGATCAACTGAATCTCCTCTCTGGTAATATCATCTTCGCTCAACTCTTTGTACGCTTCTTCGACAGAATCCGTATCAGCCGACATGAAATAATCGGTGATATCCTCTCGCGAATATTCATCAATCTCTTCATCAATGAAATAGTCTAGATTAACCTTGGTACCAGAAAGCACGATGGCTTCTAGCTCTTTTATCAACTCTTCCATAGAGAGCTGATTAGAGCTTGCCAAGTCATCTAATGGAATCTTCCGATCAATGCCTTGAATGATCGCTACTTTCATTTTAGACTTGTTGGCAACTTGTTTGACAACGAAATCCAGTGGGCGCTCAATTTCGTGGGCCTCCACATATTCTTTGATGAGCGATACAAAGGGCTTGCCATAGCGAAGTGCTTTTCCTTTACTTACGCCACCGATATGTTTCATATCCTCTATTGAAATCGGGTACTGTGTCGCCATTTCCTCTAAAGAGGGATCCTGGAAAATCACAAATGGTGGTACATCTTTGCGCTTCGCCTCTTGCCGACGTAAGTCCTTGAGCATCTTCACTAGTGTCTCGTCCAATACGGCTGTTCTACCTTTTGGTACATCTAGTTCAGCTGTTTCTATGTCGTAGTTGTGATTAAGGGGCATTTCGATTACCTCTGGTGCTGCTATAAATGCACGCCCTTTATCGGTCATCTTCAGCAAGCCATAAGTCTCAATATCTTTGTAGATCAAGTTATTGAGCAGTGCCCTGCGGAAGATAGAACTCCAAAAATTTTGATCTTTATCCTTACCCTTACCAAAAAGAGGCTTTTTGACGAAGCCAAAATCTTTCATCTCCTTGGTAGCCACCCCCCGCACGAAGTCTACTAATGCCTTAATACCAAAGTTTTCATCTAGAGTTTCTACCGACTGTAAAGCTGTGACAATCTCCTCTTTTACTTCGATGCGCTCTTTGGGGAAGCGGCAGTTATCGCACATTCCTTGGCAGTCCGAATCGTCGAATTCTTCTCCAAAGTAATGCAGCAAGAAGCGGCGCCGGCAAGCGGTCGTTTCGGCATAAGCCATTACTTCCTGCATAAGCTGTGCCCCCATCTCGCGCTCTGCTACTGTTTTATCTCGCAGAAATTTTTCTAGCTTAAGAATATCCTTGTAGCTATAAAAAGCGATACAATTTCCTTCTAAGCCATCGCGCCCCGCACGCCCAGTTTCTTGATAGTAGTTTTCAATACTTTTGGGAATATCATAGTGGATAACAAAGCGGACATCTGGCTTGTCGATGCCCATACCAAAAGCAATCGTTGCTACGATTACATCCACATCTTCCATCAAGAACTCATCCTGTGTCTTACTTCGCGTTTTGGCATCTAGTCCAGCGTGGTAAGGTGCTGCTTTTATATCGTTTACCTTTAAGGCTTTTGCGATTTCTCCTGCACTTTTGCGGCTCTGCACGTAGATGATTCCCGACTGTCCATCCATTGATTTTATAATCTGGATGATACTCTTTATCGTCTGTTCTTTCTTGCCTTTTGGGCGCACTTCATAGTAAAGGTTGGAGCGATTGAAAGAAGAAATGTATTTCGCATCACTACCCATGCTCAGATTCTTGACGATATCCGACTGTACCTTCGGGGTAGCGGTGGCTGTAAGCGCTACGATTGGAATATCCTTGTCGATACCATCTAACATTTCGCGAATGCGACGGTATTCGGGCCTAAAATCGTGCCCCCATTCAGAGATACAGTGTGCCTCATCCACTGCAACAAAAGAAACGTTGGTTTCTCTAAAGAAGCTGATATTCTCGTCTTTGGTAAGTGTTTCAGGAGCTATAAATAGCACCTTCGTTTTTCCATCTACAATATCCTGCTTGACCTGTCGCATCTGCGACTTGTTGAGCGAAGAATTGAGAAAGTGTGCTACCTCATCGTTTTGGCTATAGCCTCGGATGGAGTCGACCTGATTTTTCATCAATGCAATAAGCGGGGAGATCACTAAAGCTGTTCCATCCGACATAAGAGCAGGAAGCTGGTAGCACAAAGATTTGCCACCTCCGGTGGGCATAATGACAAAGGTATCTTTACCTGCCAGTACACTTTTTATAATCTCTTCTTGATTTCCCTTGAATTTATCAAACCCAAAATACTGTTGCAGTGCACCATGCAAGGTTTCTTTCGTCACTGTCATAACTCACAATTCTGATTTTAACTTATTTTTGCAGACCAATGGTAATGGACGGGGTGATGATCTGCACGTATCAAAATACGGAAAAATAGGTTCACACTGGTTTTTCTGGATCACTTTATTGTTGAGACTCCTCCGGTTCCTCCAAAAAGCTGTCAAAAATACAAAATTAAAAGTGATTTCAGAAAGCCTTATCCTAAAAACAGCCCTCGATACGATCGAGATTGAGGAAGCTACACTTAACGCACTGAAAACCAGCATAAACGAATCGTTTAGCGACTGTGTAAAAGCGATTTTTCACTGTGCTGGGCGCTTGGTTGTGACGGGAGTGGGCAAGAGTGCCTTGATCGCACAAAAAATTGTAGCCACCCTTAACTCAACAGGTACTCCTGCTATTTTTTTGCACGCTGCAGATGCCATACACGGCGATTTGGGTATGGTGCAGCCAAGCGATATGGTGCTTTGTGTATCCAAAAGTGGTGAAACCGCAGAGATTAAAGTGTTGGTACCACTGGTGCGCCATCTGGGCAATCAACTTATCGGTATGGTGAGCAACCGCCATTCCTTTTTGGGCAAGCATGCACAGCATGTCTTGCATACGCCTGTTCCCAAAGAGGCAGATCCCAATAATTTGGCACCAACCGCTAGCACTACTGCACAGATGGCGATGGGTGATGCCTTGGCAACTTCCTTACTGGCCTTGCGCGGCTTTACGTCTAAGGATTTTGCACAATTCCACCCGGGCGGCGCCCTTGGCAAGCAGCTTTATCTCCGAGTAAGTGATGTATATCCCAATAACGAACTGCCTAGCGTCCAGCTGGAGGATACGCTTAGAGAGACTATTCTGGAAATGACTTCCAAACGTCTTGGCGCCACTGCTGTAATCGACCAAGAAGGCTATCTACATGGCATTGTCACGGATGGCGACTTGCGTCGGATGTTGGAGAAGGGTACCGATTTATCGGGGCTTTTCGCAAAGGACATCATGAGTCCTTCGCCCAAAACGATTGCTCCGGATGCGCTGGCCGTGAACGCCTTGCAGGTGATGCGGACGAATAGTATCACGCAATTATTGGTGGTGGAAAATCGGCGATATTTAGGTGTGATTCACCTGCATGATTTAATTCGGGAGGGCTTAATCTGATTGAAAAATGTTAAAACTTAAAAATTCTTGAGAAAAAACTGTGGAATTTTGAAGTTCCTACGTCATTATTTTTGGCCAGACCTTGGAGGTTTTTCCAAGCAGCAACTTGACAACCTCCAAGGTCTAAGCCTACTGCTCGCCCTCACCGCCTGCCAACCCACGCCCCCCACCGTCCAGCCCAGCTTCTACCACTGGAAGAGCAACTTCCAACCCTCCCATTTAGCGGAAGCAACCCTCCAACAACTAGCGCCCCAGCGCCTCTATGTCCGCTTCTTCGATGTCGATTGGGACTTTTCGCGCCAAGCAGCCATCCCTAAAGGCGAGGTACAGCTCAACGACCTAGCCGCACTCCCCTACGCTATTACCCCTACCCTTTTTATCACTAACCGGACGCTTAAGCACCTGCCTAAGGCGGAGATACCCGTACTAGCAGAGAGAATTATTCAGAAAATCCAGCGAAAAGCTGCCCAAGCCAATGCCCCCTTGCCTACCACCCTGCAGCTAGACTGCGACTGGACCCAAAGCACTCGCGATGCCTTTTTCACCCTCCTACGTGCCATTCGCGAAAGCTATCCCGAGCTAGAAGAGCTTAGTGCTACCATACGCCTACACCAGCTCAGAGATCGGAATATAATGGGCATTCCACCGATAGACCGTGGCATGCTGATGTACTACAATATGGGCGACTTGGAAGATTGGGAAGAGGAAAACTCCATTCTCAACCTGGAGAAAGCTGCCCCATACGAGATCGGATTTAGAGACTATCCACTACCGCTTGACTTAGCCCTACCCATCTACAGCTGGGGCCTAGTGTTCCGTCAAGATCGCTTTTTGCAGATTATCAATGACCTTCGATCGAGCGCACTAACTGATACCACCTACTTTGAGAAAATAGCGGCGAACCGCTACCGGATACGGAAAAGTACGTATCTTAACGGAGGCTATTTGTACGCTGGCGATCAGATTCGTGTGGAAGAAATGACGCCTGCATTAGTGGGTGAGGCCTGTCAACATTTAAGCACTTATTTTGATGCTGATGATTTTACCGTAGCCTTTTATCACCTCGATAGCGCTAACCTAAATGTATTCAACCATGCCCTATTGGAACATCTGCTGCTCGATCTGGCGCAATAAGTACTTACTATTGTTCCTTCCTTTTTTGGCTATTTTCCCTTACCAGCAAACGCAGAGTTGTGGCCCTGTAGACTACAGCTTTCGAGGATATTCCTTTATGGAGCCCAATCTACTGATGATCGATACTAGACGAGCCCCCTTATTTTTAGACTTTAATGTAGTCTATGAAAATTACAAAGGGCAAAAGGCAGCGCAACAACTGGGCAATTTAGAAGAATGGCAGGAGCGATTTTGTGATTGGCCCAAACTAGCGGATATCCAGCAGGTCATTTATCAATCTACCCTTACCGATTTGCAAATGATTCGCTCTGCATTGGAGCGCGATCGCAACTCGCTGCCCTACAATTGGCAAGGCAATTCGTTTATTGCGTACCTCAAGCGGTCTAACTGCCTCGAAGTGATCGACTATTTGATCTATGCCAAACGATGCGAACCCCACGTTATCGCTAAAGAGAGTTGGGATCCTAACCCGCGCAATGTAGCGGTCATGCAAACCCTCATCAATCAAGCAAAGCAGATTTTTACAGACCTAGAATCGCACTATGTGCGCTTGCGCTATGCATACCAAATGATCCGATTGGCGCACTATATGGGGGATTACGAGCAGACGTTGGAGCTATACGATTGGCTGATGCCAAAAACAGACAATGATCCCAGCATTATCGAATACTGGATAGAGGGGCATCGAGCGGGGGCCTTGCTCAAGCTAGGTCAGCGTGTGGAGGCGGCCTATCTGTATGCTAAGATTTATGAAAATTGCCCCAGTAAACGCATTAGTGCTTGGCGCAGCTTTTCCATTCAATCAGATGAAGAATGGGACCAGCTATTCCTGCTTTGCAAGAACGATCACGAGCGAGCTACTTTACATGCCATTAGAGCCAACAACCCGAAGAGCAATCGGGTGCAGGAAATGCAAAATATCTATGCTTTGGAGCCTAATAACAGTCACTTAGAGCTCCTATTGGTGAAGCAAATGCACGAGCTAGAGAAGGATTTGCTAGGCTTAGAATTTAACGATCAAAAAGCTTTTAATAGTAAATATTTCAACCGCCCCAGCAAGTATGCTGGCCAAACGGTTATTGACCTTTTAGACTTTGTGGAACAAGTGCTCGAAGAAAAACAAACAAAGCAGTTGGAGCTGTGGAGGATCGCCGACTTTTATCTGCAATTCCTGGCGGGTAATGACTACTACGCGCAACGCACGCTAAACGACATCACCCCAAAGATTAACAACCCAAAGCTAAAAGCCCAGCTCGACGCTTGGACATTGGCTTTTAAAATTGCAAACTACCAAACCATCACTGATGAAATAGAGGAAGAAGTCGGAAATATGAAGCGCATCAACCCCATCTTCCAAGCCTTCCCCGACTTCGAGGATTTCACCAACGACCGCCTTTCTTACCTATACAAAACCGAAGCCCACCCCGGCAAAGCCTTCCGCATGCACTACCCCCTCGAAGCTATGCTGCCCAATCCGCAGATGGATATTGTAGATGACCTCTTAGAAGTTTGTGAAAAAACGAGCCGTCACTACCTCGAACGCAAAATGGTGGAGCGTGGCGATAGCACGATCAAAAATGACTTGTTGGATATCAAAGCAACAGTAGCCCTTCAAAAAAATCAGCTGGAAGCAGCTCTGGAACTTTACAAAGATATTGGCCGTACCGATTGGGACAACTATGGCCTCTTTGCGCCATTCATTGAGCGTATTAATGATTGTGTATACTGCCCTTTGCCTGATACGGCGGTCCTATACAACAAGGGGGAGCTTATTGAAGCGATTCGCTCCAAAGATTATGATGCTCGATCCAATAGCGATAAAAGTGCTAAGTTATTTTATGAAGTTGGCTTAGCCTACTACAATATGACATACTTCGGCCATGCCTGGGAGGCAATGGATTATTTCCGAAGTGGTAGTTCGCTTTCTCGCTTTGCGCTAAATACCAAGGATGGGGTTGCCCCACATTACTACTATCCTTTTGGCAACAAAGAAAACCTAGATTGTAGTACTGCCCTCGATTATTTTGAGCGCACCTTGCAATTGGCACGCAATTCCAATCCTGAACTGGCAGCCAGAGCAGCCTTCATGGCAGCAAAATGTGAACAGAATATTTATTATGTTAACCGCTACAAGGATGCGTCCAAGACGTATTATTATTTTAACCTCTTAGCCGATGAGTTCTGGAATACCGAATTTGTACAACGACGAGTCATTAAAGAATGTAAATATTTCGAAGCCTATGTCTACTAGACTACCCCTACTGCTGCTCTTACTGGGAGCGCTTATGCTCACCTCTTGGAGTTGTGACCCCAAAAGGAAACTCACTCAGCCGTTTCAATTGGGAGAAACGGTAAGCTTGCTCTTTGGCCAAAGGGCGGATTGCGCCGAGTGTAAAGAAGTCACCGTGCGAGTACTATCCATAAAAGATAACCGCTGCCCCAAGGGCGTCAACTGCGTCCAGGCAGGCCAAGCGGATGTCACCTTCGATATTACAGGGAGCATCAATCAGACTGTAGAGCTAACGACCAAGCGAAGCGGAAAACAGCAAGCTAAAGTAGGAGGATATACGCTTACGCTAAAGGATGTAACGCCCTATCCAGTAGATGGGGTGAACGTGCCGAACAAGCAGAGGCAAGCGGTATTTATTTTGGAAGGGGCCTAGTGACTATCCCAATTCCTCTTCCCTACGTTCCAACACCAATTGCTTTGGGGTCAGCGCATACTTTTGCTTGAAGGCTTTGATGAAATAGGAAATATGTTCATAGCCTACCTCGTAGGCGACTGCGGTGATCGTCATACCCTGGGTGAGTAGTAGGTCGTGTGCTTTTTCCAGCCTCCTATTCTTGAGCCATTGCTGGGGCGTAGCTCCAAAAAACTGCTTAAAATCTCGCCGAAACGACGATAGGCTGCGCCCTGTCAGGTAGGCATAATCCTCCACTTTGAGGGGCTTATCGAAGTTGGCTTCCATAAAACGGCGTAGGTTGCGAGGCTTACCCGTGCGCGTATGGGCCAAAAAGGAAGTGAAATTTGGTAGTAGCGCTTGGCCTTGCAGTAAGTGTAGGAGCTCCAATAGTTTTAATCGCACAAAGACTGCCTCCTGTTTAGTAGCGTCTCCATACAGGTCTATTAGCGCTTGCGCAAATACCTGTATTCCAGCAAACGAATCATAGCGTTGCCCAAATTCCACGGCCCCATCTCCTTGCTGATGCCGTTGCCCCGATAAAAATTCATCAATCAATTGATCCGAAAAAAAGAACAATAGGGTCTCAAAGGCCTCTCCTTCTGGGATCAAATCCGAGATCGTGTAGATGCCTTTCGGCAAAATCGCAAACTGCCCTGCCCTCACTTCCAGCTGCTCCCCCTCATAGGTGCGAATCACTTGCTTGCCTTGCCGCACCAGACTCAGCACTACTGTCCCAATATAACTCTCTCGGCCTAGTGTGGGCTCTTGAAGTTGCTTTCGCAAAATGCAGGAGTGCCCGTCGGTGAGTAGGGTACGTACCGTGGGTAATTCGAAAAGACGTTGTGGAATTAGTAGCATGGGTTGGTGGTTAGTGGTTAGTGGTCAGTGGTCAGTCGTCAGTCGTCAAAATTAGCTCACCCTCTGTCCTCCGTCCTCTGTCCTCCGTCCTCCAAAGCTCCTCCCTCAGGGGTTAGTGAAGTAATTTTGAATTTTTTTTGCGGCGGCGAGGCCTACTACTTCTGCTAGTTCGGTGGCTAATGCTGTTTTCACTTTTTTTACAGAGCCGAAATGTGCTAGTAAGTCCTGTGCTTTTTTGTTGCCGATGCCTGGTATTTGCGTAAGCTCTGTGGAGGTGAAATGCTCAGAGCGCTTGGTGCGGTGGAAGTTGATAGCAAAGCGGTGTGCTTCGTTGCGCGCCTGCTGGATGAGCTTCAGCGATTCCGATTTTTTATTGATGTAGATGGGAATGGGATCATCTGGAAAGAAGATTTCTTCTAGGCGTTTAGCGATGCCAATGACGGTGATCTGATCTTCCACCCCCAATAGACGAATACTCTTCATGGCGGAACTGAGCTGCCCTTTGCCCCCATCAATAATCACAAGCTGTGGGAGGGGCTCTCCCTCTTGGAGCAGGCGACGATAGCGGCGGTGGACGACCTCTTCCATAGACGCAAAGTCGTTGGGGCCTTCTACGGTTTTGATATTAAAATGGCGATAGTCTTTTTTGCTGGGCTTGGCATTTTTGAATACCACGCAAGAGCCTACTGGGTGGCTTCCTTGGATGTTGGAGTTATCAAAACATTCCAAGTGCATCGGCAGGGTATCCATCTGTAAGTCTTCCTGAAGGGTACGCAGGATGCGTTCGGCAGAGGTTTGCTTGCGCGCTTTTGTGGCTTCTTGTTTTTTGCGCTGTAGCAAATAGTACTTCACATTTTTTTGCGATAGCTCTAATAGCTTACGCTTTTCACCGCGTTGCGGTACAGTTTGCTTCAGGTCTTTATCGGCTAGTTCTAGTTCATACGGTAGGATCAGTTCTCCTGCAATACTGTTAAAGCGTTCTCGCAAAATGGGGATGGCGTATGCTAAAAGGTCCGCTTCCTCATCATCTAGGTTCTGTACGAGTTCTTGGGTGTGCGTATGAATAATGGCCCCATTTACCACTTTCAGGTAATTGATATATGCTTCTTTCTCGTCAGTAGCAATGGCAAATACATCTACATCACGAATTGTATGACTCACTACCGTGGACTTACTTTGGTAGTCCTCAAACGCACTGAGTTTCTCCTTAATCTGCTGGGCTTGCTCAAACTCTAGGTTCATTGCATGCTCTTGCATCACGCCCTTGAAATGGCGTACCACTTCATTAAAGTTTCCTTTGAGAATGTTTTTTACCTGTACGATTTTCTCATTGTAGGTTTCCTCCTCCTCAAAACCTTCACAAGCTCCTTTGCAGTTTTTAATATGGTATTCTAAGCAGACCTTAAAGCGTCCTTTTTCTATATTTTCTTGCGAAAGAAAGTGGCTACAGGTGCGCAGTGGAAACAGATTTTTGATCAGTTCCAGAATAATTTTTAGCCGAAACTTAGACGTGTAGGGCCCAAAGTAGGTAGAGCCATCACGAATGACCTTTCGGGTAATGAATACGCGGGGGAAGCGCTCTTTTTTAATGCAAATGTAAGAGTAGGACTTGCCATCCTTGAGCATCACGTTATAACGCGGCTGATACTTTTTGATGAGTGTATTTTCTAATAGTAGCGCATCTGATTCGGTTTCCACAATGGTGTATTCCAAGCGATGGGCGCGCTTCACCATTGTCCGCGTTTTATTGGCACGTCCTTTACGGCTGCCAAAGTAGGAGGCAATCCGATTCTTTAGATTTTTGGCTTTACCTACATAAAGGATGATGTCACTTTCATCAATAAACTTATAAATGCCTGGTTGCTTAGGCAGGGTGTCCGCAATCTTTTTGTAATCTTCCGTCTTCATAGTCTTCAAGAATCTACAACAAGATAAACAAGCTTTTAAAGATAAAGATTGATTATTTTTAGTGCTCCAAAAAAAACGATCCAAAAAAATAACCCTATTATGACTACCCGCTTTTTACTCTTAGCCTTGAGCGCTATCCTATGGACAAGTTGTAGCAAGAATATTTATCCTGACCGTTCTGCCTTTTTTCGCGATACGGATGTTAGCCCATCTGTCAATTTGGAGCACTATAAATCCGTTCAGCTCCGGCCCAATCAGGATTCCACTATTGCAGTAGCGATGTGCGTGACAGGTGGGGGACATCGGGCAGCCAATTTTGCGGTAGGAGTCATGATGGGACTAGAAAATATTGGGCTAGATGGCCAGCAAGATGTATTAGATGAAGTGGATTATATTTCCACCGTATCAGGCGGCGGCTTTGCGGGCGGTTCCTATTTGCGCGCGCGCATCGATCACGACCAAAATCATAGAGGGAAACCCTTTCGCTTTGCCGATTATGTAGATACCCTGATCCGAAAAGACCTCTCGCATTCCTTTATGGCTACGCTGGTGGGTGCCAACTTCAATCCTCGCTTTTGGTTTTCGCCCTACAATGATGGAGATGCGCTGGAGCGAAAGATCGATGATTTAGTGCTAGGGTATGAGCATCGGAAAAAGTATAAAAAGCAGGAAAAAAGCATCTTACTCGGTGATATTTTTATCCCAGATAATGATGAAAGAACGGTACGTTACCCCTGGCTGATTACCAATACTTCCGAGTACTTTACTATGCGTATACTGCCCTTTACGCCCGATGTATTAGCACACTACCGTGTAAATGGCTACAGTCATCGCCTACGTACCGTGCAATCTGATTCGCTCGATACTTTTAGAGTTCCACTGGCTGTAGGTATTAAAGCAAGTGGTAGTTTTCCAGTCCTTATTTCCAATACTATTCTGTATAGCAACTATCATCCTGAGCGGGATGCCCTGCACTTGGTAGATGGCGCTATGTCGGATAATATGGGCTACATTACGGCGCTAGAGGTGTTGCAGCAAGAGCAAGCCCCCCAAAAAGCATTGTTTGTTGTAGATGCCAATAGCGTTGGAAACTTACAGCTTTTTTCTCAGAAGCAGCGAGCAATCCCCTCTTTTAGTGTACTTGGCCGCTTGTCGTACAGTGGTATCGATGCAATGCGATTTGAGGTATACCGCCAGCTTACGCGCATAGAAGAACGGCATAAAATCACCCCTGTTGTGCTGGGCTTCGCCACGCTCATTAAAAATAATGATGCGCCTATGCCCAAGTCATTTAAGCTAAAAAAGACCCAAGAAGAAATGATCGAAAAACTGCGAGCTGGCTTCGATCAAATCACCGATACGGATAAGTGGGTGATCTATGAATTGATCACACGTATTGCCACTAAATATACCATCCAAGAGAACGAACAGGAGCTGCTCTTCTTGGCAGGGCAGCTGGTAGTTTACCTCGAACGGGAGGCTATTTTGAGTGTTTTTAACAACTAAACCATATCAGCTATGCAGAAGAAACTATCCGAATTTACCGATGAAGAACTATTGGCGGAAGCCAAAAAAAGTAAATCAACAGCTATTACGAATGCAGTCCTAATTGGGTTCCTAGCAGGCGTTGTATTTTACAGCCTTGCCATGAATACCTGGGGCTTTCTGACGCTAATCCCCCTATTTTTCATCTATAAGCTGGTCAATAATCCTAAAAACGCAGCACATCAAGCAGAGCTAGAGCAACTACTCAAGGAAAGAAATTTGAAGTAGATAAACTTGCAATTAGTTAGTACGACAACTATTTTTGCACTAAATAATTGCCATGAGCCAACCCGATCTACTTACTGCCACTACCCTACTACCAGGCGTCGTACTAGAGCGCACTGCCAAGCGCATGAAGCAGTACTTCCAAAAGCAACTGCAGCTAGCACAAGCTGATATCACTATTGACCAGTGGGTAGTGCTACAAGAGCTACAACACAAAGACGGCCATAGCCAGCTGGATTTAGCGAAAGCGACCTTCAAAGATGCACCTACTATTACCCGCATCATTGACTTATTGTGCAAAAAAGGCCTAACGGAGCGTATTACCGACCCGACAGATAGAAGACGCTTTCAAATAAAACTAACCGAGCTCGGTCGAGCTAAAATTGAAGAAGTGCAGCCCATTATTAAGGAAGCGCGGGGCGTGGCCTGGGAAGGAATACCCAAAGCAGAAATCGACCAAATGATGCATACCTTGAACCAACTTTTTGAAAACCTAACTAAATAATCATTTCCTATTATGGACCTGCTCCCCTCTACAGCTGACCAAGTGCAGCAAGATCATTTTCCGATTAATGGCACTGACCATATTGAATTCTATGTTGGTAATGCCAAGCAGGCAGCCTACTATTACCAGTCGGCATTTGGCTTTCGCCTAATAGCTTATCGAGGCCCTGAGACAGGAGCGCGCGAAACCGTCTCGTATGTG
>JBCCRH010000100.1:0-14938 GCA_039208045.1 Bacteroidota bacterium | reverse complement strand
AGTTTATACTTTTGGTCAGCGGTGCTTAAAGCCGACTATCTTACTAAAACTCTTACCAGGTCATCCAACTACAATGTCTTATCTATGAAGAATTATTAATATTAGCTGATGTAATAAAGAAAAATAAGGTTAAAAATATTGATATTATTGATCAGACCCCTAACACGAACTCTAAGGTTCACCAGTTATATCAAGCCATTCAAGACAAAGAATTTGAGACAGAAGCAGAAGCCATTCACTTTTTTTACAAGGATGCTCCAAATGGACTATCTAATTTTGGCCGTTTGAAGAGAAAACTGAAAAATAAATTATTAAACACTCTATTTTTTATAGACACCAACCAACCGAATTTTATAGAAATCCAAAAGGCTTATTACGAGTGCTACAAAAATGTTGCCATCATTAAGATTCTGCTAGGAAAAAATGCAAGGAAGCCTGCGGTCAACTTGGCTGAAAACACTATAAAAAAGGCAATTCGATTTGAATTTGTTGATATTACTATTGCACTAGCTCGTGTGCTTCGAGTTCATTACGGAAGTATAATGGGCAATAAGAAAAAATTTAATCATTATCATAAACTAACGCAAGAATATGCGGAAATAGCTAATGCAGAAATAAAAGTTGAAGGTTATTATTCTGCGCTTGGAGTCAATATTGTGAATTCTAGAGCCACTAAGAAAGAGTTAGCAGAAATCGCTACAGCATTCGCTGATGATTTGGAGCAGATCATAAAAAAGTATTCCTCTTATCGCATTAATTTGCATGCCTACTTAGTGCTAACACTTCAATATGAAATTGTAAATGATTTTCAAAACGCATTAGGTATTTGCCAAAATGCCCTTTCCTTTTTCAACAAGAAAAAGCACATTGCTTCAAAAACAGTACTTCTGATATTCAACCGTAAGCTACTTTCTTGCTACCTGAGACCCAAAAAATATGAAGATGCCTCAAAAAGTCTAAAAGAATGTCTACAATATGTTAATACGGGGGATTTAAATTGGTTTCGCACTCTTGACATCCAAATGATTCTCTGCTTTCATACTTCCAACTTTGCTAAAGCATTCGAGGTCTATCTCTTAGCGAGAAATCACCCTAAGTTCGATCAGCTCCATGCAGATTTGAAAGAACACTGGCTCATCCACGAAGCCTTTGTATTTTATTTTATTTCTATTGGTAAATTACAACCAAAGAATATAGAAGAAGCCCCCAAATTTAGACGGCAACGCTTTTTTAACATGGTACCAGTGCTATCGAAAGACAAGCAGGGTACCAATACGAGTATTCTAATTCTTCAGTTCCTATTCCTCCTTCAAGAAAGAAAATACGGCAAGATAATTGAGCTTATGGAACCGCTCAAGACCTACAACCATCGCTACTTGCGCAAAGACGAAACCTTTCGAATTAATTGCTTCATCAAAATGTTGCTACAAATTCCCGCTGCTAGCTTTCACAAACAAGCTGTTGTTCGAAAATCAAAACAGTACTGGGATAAGCTGAGGTCAGTACCTATAGAAGTAGCGAATCAAAGTGCAGAGATAGAAATTGTACCGTATGAAATGCTGTGGGATTTCGTTCTGGAATTATTAGATGATAAATTCCATTAAAAGAAAAGAAGTAGCTGTAGGGGGAGGATTCGAACCTCCACAGGGCAGTTAGGCTCAGCGAGCATTTTAGGTTTTAGCCTCTCAAAACTAAACCCTAAAATGCTAATGCTTCGCTTTATCCCATACTCCCTACCCCCGAGACGAGAGGGCGTGGCTGCCAATTTCACCACCCTACATTGTTATAGTTTAAGTGTTTTGGAATTTAGTAGTTTAGGAGTTTGCTCCTTATTTTTATCAGCGCTTTCGCTAATTTTCCAAGACACTTTTGCTGTGAGAGAAGGATTCGAACCTTCACAGGGCGGTTAGGCTCGCTAGTGCTTCGCTTTATACCGTTCTCCCTACCCCCGAGACGAGAGGGCGTGGCTGCCTGTTTCACCATCTCACAGTGTTATTTGCTAGTATTTTAGCAATTTTTCAAAAAAGGGTTGTATCTATTAGATAATTCGCATCTTTTTGCGCCCTTTGTTAAGACAAATATAGAGCAAGCGCACTCATAAATGCAAATATTTCAAAAAACAATTTAAATTTTTAGATAGCGTTTAATGAAAGGGATCAATTGTTGAGGATATTCTAAAATGGGAAGTGTAAAAGGCCTTATTTTTGAATTTTCCAAAAAAAGAAGAAAAGCGTTGATTTTTTTTCATAAAATATCTTAATTGACCAAAAATTTATCAATCATGCCGATACTGGAAAAATTTACGCTATTGCTACTCTTGGCCATTTTGGCGCAAGCCTGCACTCCTGCCCCCAAGGTGAATAAAGACGAACTGGCCCAACAACTTTGCAGCTGCCAGAAAGAACTAGCTGATATGGCAGCGCCCCTGCTGAAGGCCCATTTAAAGCAACAAGTTCCTCCAGAAGATCTGATCGATCGACTCGATGAATTGACCGACGATACCATCGATTGTATGAATGATGCTGTGGAAGCAGCAGGTGGCGAACTTGATAGTGAAGAGGATAAAATTGTTCAAGACCTCATGCGTAACCGATACTGTCCAGAATCGTCAAAAGTGGTGAACCAAATGATTGAGCTGAGTGAAGAGTAGGCTTTTATCCCCCACCACCGGCCACTCCCTGCATTAAGAAGGCACAAATAAGTGCCCCGTAGGTGCCCAAAGCATAGCCCAGTACTGCCATCAGCACCCCTACTGGTGCCAAGGCTGGGCTAAATGCAGAGGCCACAATCGGTGCAGAAGCTGCCCCACCTATATTGGCTTGGCTCCCCACTGCAACGAAGAAGAAGGGGGCTTTGATTAGGTAAGCTGTAATGAGTAAAATAGTAACATGGACGAGCATCCATACAATGCCAATAGCAAATAGGCCTAGGTTTTTGTACACTTCCCCTAGGTTCATTTTCATACCAATAGTAGCTACTAGTATGTATATAAAGACACTTCCCCAGCGGGAGGCTCCCACTCCCTCTAGCTTTTTAGCTTTAGTAAAGGATAGAATCAAGCCCGCTGTAGTCGAAACCACGATTAGCCAGAAAAAATGTGACATGAGCGAATTGAGTCGCATCGCTTCCAGCGATTCCTTGAACGACTTCATAAGGGGTGTCATCACATCTGCACCCCAATGTGCCAATGCTACTCCACCAAAAGCAACAGCAAGCATTACGAACACATCCGTAGTACTCGGTATGCGCTCAATATTAGAACGATAGTCCTGAACGCGTTGCTTAAGATCTGTAATAGCTGTATTATCTGCCTTTAGACGTAAGTCAAGCTTATCAGAAATACTAGCACCATATAATAAGAAACCCATCCAAATATTAGCAACGACAACATCAACTACAATCATAGAGGCGAATAAGTCATCTCCTACTTCAAAGATTTCTTTCATCGCCGTTTGGTTCGCCCCTCCTCCAATCCAACTTCCTGCCACGGTCGATAGCCCTCTCCAAACCTGATCTGGACTGGCAGAAACTATCTCGGGGGCTACATACGAAATAAGCAACAAAGCGATGGGCCCACCAATAATAATGCCCAATGTAGCTGCTAGAAACATAATTATGGCTTTAGGCCCCAAGTTGATGATTCCTTTAAAATCGATGCTGATGCATAATAGGATTAAACTTGCAGGCAACAAATAACGCGAAGCAACGAAATAGAGCTTGGAACCTTCACCTGATATAAGTCCCAACGGCCAGTGCAGCAATGCCGGCAAAAAATAACACAACAACAAAGGCGGCACATAAGTATAAAATTTTTTCCATCCTGGATTATCACTACTGGAAGTAACAAATACAAAGGCCAAGACCATAATCAGCAGGCCCAATACAATGGCATCATTAGTAAAAAAAGGCTCCATACAAACGGTTAATTAATTGATTCTTGCTTTCGGTTCGGTTCAAATATAATCACCGAATACCGATTAGCGAACAAAAAAGTGGAGGAGCTACAAGAATTAGCTAAATTGTGGGTCTAAATAAGAGGTGATGAGTGATGAGTATTTCATGCAAAAAGCAATTGAACTGGCACAAAAAGGGATGGCCGAAGGTGCTGGTGGCCCCTTTGGTGCGATAGTGGTAAAAGACGGGCAAATCATCGGTAGTGGGTACAATAGCGTAACCTCTACCAATGATCCAACGGCTCATGCCGAGGTACTAGCCATCCGAGCCGCTTGTCAGTACTTAGGTAGTTTTCAGCTTACGGATTGTACCTTATATACGTCTTGCGAACCCTGCCCAATGTGTATGGGAGCCATTTATTGGGCTCGCCCGGCGCGCGTATTCTATGCTTGCAGTCGACAAGATGCAGCAGCCATCGGTTTTGATGACGAACATATTTATGAAGAGCTAGATAAGGCTATGCCTTTACGTCAGCTCCCCATTAGCCAGCTGATGCGGAAAGAGGCCCTGCCTGTCTTTGAATTATGGCAGCAGAAAAAAGACCGGGTAGACTATTAATTTACAAAAGCAAACGAGTGATGTTGTTAAAACGATTTTTAATCATAATGGCCATTATTGGTGTGAGTGTAGGCGTCGATCAGTACAGCAAGCAGTGGGCAGTGGCGCAACTAAAAGGGGAGCCACGAACCTCCTACTTAGGGGATACCTTCCGCTTACAGTTTGCCGAAAATACAGGGGCATTTTTAAGCATGGGGGCTAATCAGTCAGAAACGATCCGCTATTGGGTTTTAAAAGTATTCCCGATTATCATGCTTACTGGTTTATTTTTTTACTTGCTCTTTTCTAAGTCGCTCGATTGGTGGCAGATAGCCGCCTTCAGCTTTATTCTTGGGGGAGGTTTGAGTAATATCTATGATCGCCTACAATATGGTAAGGTCGTAGATTTTATGAATATTGGTATCGGCAATCTACGCAGTGGGATTTTCAATGTGGCAGATATGTCTATTATGCTAGGGCTATTCATTCTGATTCCTATTGCCTTTCGGAAAGAGTCCAAGCCTAAACCAGAGCAACCTACTGAAGCATGAAGAATCGTATTTCGCTCTATGCTGTTTGCTTTGCCGGGCTTTTCGTCTTTGCCACTGGTTTTTTCTACTATCCTAAATGGAAACAGCAGCGAACGGAAGCCACCATCAGCTGGGATGTATCAGGCTATTACTTTTATCTCCCTGCCATTTTTATCTATAAAGACCTCAAGCAGCTCCAGTTCAAAGACGAAATACTACCCAAATACGGCCCTACCCCCAACCTACAGCAAGCCTATTTACACGAAAGTGGCAACTACATCCTGAAATACTCTTGTGGCCAAGCCGTGCAATACCTTCCCTTTTTTGCGGCAGCACACCTCATTGCCCTCAACAGTACTCATGAGGCCGATGGCTTTTCACCACCCTACCAACTGCTCATTAGCATTGGCAGCTGGCTCATTGCTTTTCTGGGCTTGTGGTACTTACGTAAAATACTGCTGGTCTACTTCGCTGACCGTATAGTAGCTGTCACCATTCTGCTCTTGGTCTTAGGTTCCAACTACCTAGACTACAGCGCCATCAATGGGGCTATGACCCACAATAATTTGTTTACCATCTATTCCTTATTGTTGTGGCTGAGCCATCGGTTTTATCAAAGCCCTACCTATGGCAAAGCATTTGCCATAGGCTGCCTAATAGGCTTGGCGGCACTGACTCGTCCGACGGAAATCATCAGCGCACTGATTCCATTGTTTTGGGGTTTATCAAGCTTACGCTTAAATGCCTTAGGCGAACGGCTAGCTTTTTACCGAAAACATTTTCCAAAGCTCCTACTAGCTATCCTGGCAACAGCAGCCATTGGGAGCTTACAGCTGATATATTGGAAATACGTCAGCGGCGATTGGTTCGTGTATAGCTATGAGGATCAGGGATTTTCGTGGCTAAAGCCGCATTTTTATCACGGTATTCTCAGTGCGCGGAGTGGTTGGCTAGTATACAGTCCCATTATGGTCTTCTCGCTGCTTGGCTTTATTTTCTTGTATCGAAAAGCGCCTACTACGTTTTGGGCAAGCTTGTTCTTTTCCTCACTTTTCATCTACATCACTTTTGCGTGGGACATCTGGTGGTACGGGGGTTCCTTAGGAATACGAGCCATGGTACAGTCCTATCCTATTTTAGCCTTTCCTATGGCTGCGTTTGTAGGGTGGGTTTTCACCCAAAAAAGGGCCTTGCGGCTTGGTTTCGGAGCCATTTGCGTACTCTTTGTGTACTACAATCTTTGGTTGACGCATCAGGCGCACCGGGGCGGCTTGCTGCGCCCCGGCGAGATGACTAAAGCCTACTTTTGGGGTATATTAGGCCGGTATGATGTGCCGCTGGAAACGCAAAAACTCTTAGATAACCGCTATGATTTTATCGGCTACCCCCAAAATGCACAAGTCGTCTATCAAAATAATTTTGAAGCCGATACCACTACGGCCCAGTGCGAACTACCACCCATTACAGGCCAAGGATCCCTCTGCCTCAATAAAACCACACAAAATAGCCCCTGGTATAGCTTCGAGCTAAACCCTGGCAATGCCGAGTGGTTTCGCGCTACTGCCACCTTCCGCTGTAAAACGAAGGAATGGAATATCTGGCGAAGCACCGTCTTCCAAGTTCGCCTCTTCGACGGGGAGGAAGAAATCAGCAGTAACTATCTAAGGGTGTATCGACTACTCTATGATGGCGACACCCGACGCATTTCGTTGGACGTAAAACTTCGCCAACGTACTCCTACCAGAGGCGTAGTCGAATTCTGGAATGGCGATAGTGATAAGCCCATCTTGATTGATGATTTCGTGGTGGAGGTGTTTGAGGAATAGTACGACCTACTCCACCTTCTCCATCACCGCTACTTCAAACGCTAAAATAGCATTAGGTGGTACCATATACTCTTCTTCACTAATCTTAATCCCTACTTCACCATAACCCAAATTGGAAGGAGTGATAAATAGCGCTCGTCCTTTGGGGCGGAGTAGCTGCATCCCCTCATTCCAGGCATCGATCATATTGCCGATATAAAACTTAATGGGGCGGTTACGCTTGTAGGAGGAGTCAAATTCTTTGCCATCCAAGAAGTAGCCTCGGTAGTGGACGACTACTCGGTCGCCCCATTGGAGTGGGTCGCCTTCGCCCGGATCAAGGATTTGGTAGAAGAGACCTGAGTCCGAATGATCAAGATTGAGTTGTTGGTCGATGGCGTAGTTGACGATTTCGTTGCGATTGCTATCGGCTAAGGTTTGGGGTTCGGCGATGAGCAGGGCCGATAGTTTCATTAATAATTCATCTTCGGCCAGATTGGGAGTGGCAGCTTCGGGTGCTTCAACGGTGGGGCGCTGGGCTGCTTCGTCGGCATTTTCTTCAGTGGGTTCCTGGGGTGCTTTGTCGGTGGGCTGGCAGGCGGTGAAAGCTCCGAGGAAGAGGGCTAGGATAAAGAGTTGGAATCGCATGTGGTTGACTTTTGTTTTTGATTGGCACAAAATTACCGTTTTTGTTTTCAATCTACTAAAGTCTCTTTGATTACTGCCTTTAAACGAACGATTTCTTCTTCCTGAAGTCTTCCTAGCTTTCTAAAAGCTCTTTGCTTATCAATCGTTCTAATTTGCTCAACAACTATCCAACTATTTTTTTCCTTAAAAAAGATAGGAACCCTGGTTGGATATGGCTTGGACTGGGATGTAATTGGTGCAATAATTATAGTCCGCAAATGACGATTGATCTCATTGGGTGAAACCACGACGCAAGGTCTCGTTTTTTTAATTTCACTCCCAATAGTAGGGTCTAGATTGACCACTAGTATTTCATATTGTGCGATTTCTTTCATTATTCTTCCATTGACTCATCTTCAAAGAAATCATCAATAAGTAACTGATCGTCCCCGTTTTTAGCCATTTCTTGGAATGCCTCTTCCCAACCCTGCCTAGGCAAGTGTATGGGTCTTAAGATTAGAAAGCCCTCCTTAAGTACAAGCTCTACTTTATCGGTTATTCCGTATTCCTCTAGGATAGACTTAGCTATCCGAATACCTTTTGAATTGCCAATTTGTATGACTGAAACTTCCATTTATTGCTATTAAAGTAATTACCTAGTAAGTACCAATTTAGCTCATTTCATTTGAATTAGCAATAGCTACCAAGGAGAGCACCTAGAAACTTATGAATACATTACTTTAGCAATACAGCTCCATGAGCCTTATAATAAGCCAAACTTTCGAAAGCCCCCCGCTCGTTTGCTGGCAAGCGGAGCTTAGTAGCTTCCGGCATAAACTGTGCGTGCTTGATTTCTAACTCGTCTTTCGGCTTAATCGTTCCAGTCCATTGATTGGAGTAGAACTCTACGGTGAAATACTGGATTTGATCACCATTGGGGTAGGTGACGGCTTCTATTTGTGGGTTGGAGCTGATGCCAATAACTACTAGCTTTTCTAGCTGTAGGCCTGTTTCTTCCTGTACTTCTCGCCTGATGCAGGCTTCGATGGTTTCGTTGGCTTCGAGTGCGCCGGCGGGGAGGCCTAGTTGGTTGTTATCTGCTCTTCGGATAAATAGAATTTCTTGTTGGTCATTTTCGATGATAATGCGGGCGGCGGGGTGGATGAAGGAGCGGTGGCCGAGGTGGGTGCGGATGTTTTGGATGTAGTTTTGCATGTTGGTATTGAATTTAGATATTTTGTGAAATTTGTGGCTGAAAAGTTATGGAATTTTGGGATTTCTGCGTCTTTAAGCTGTGCAGCCCCGCAAAACCTTGGAGGTTGACAGGTATGTGCTAGGAAAAACCTCCAAGGTTTAAGCCAAGGGACAGCTTAAATTGGAGAGGGACAGAGCTGGGCCGCGTGAGGGATAGGAGGCGTTGTTTGAACGAGCCCCTGTAGTTTGCCTCGACTTCGCTCGGTCAACTACAGGGGCGAGAGAGTGCCGGATAGCCCGACCCCGATCGTCCGCTTCGACTACGCTCTGTGGACGATCGGGGGCACGCCCTCGTCGCTTTCCTGCTTTTTTCTATCTTTGCCATTCAGTGGCCTCCTTCGAAGCCGTTGCATAAACGCAATATTTTTTGAGAAACTGAATTTTGAAGGGAAGTTATGTTGCAACAACTAACGCCTGGCGTCATTTTAGCCATCATTGTGGCTTATTTTTTATTGCTCATTGCCATTTCTTACCTGACGAGTAGAAATGCAG
Source organism: Bacteroidota bacterium (assembly GCA_039208045.1). Lineage (GTDB taxonomy): Bacteria > Bacteroidota > Bacteroidia > Chitinophagales > Saprospiraceae > JBCCRH01. The sequence continues at coordinate 5,739 of JBCCRH010000100.1, read as the reverse complement.
ATAGCCAGACATTTTTCTTGGCGGGTCGCTCTTCTAATTGGATGGTGGTCGCCTTTGGGATGATCGGGGCTTCGCTGTCTGGGGTGACGTTTATTTCGATCCCCGGAGTAGTGGGAGCGGGTGGTGCTAACCAGGCCTTTTCGTATATGCAGATGGTCTTTGGGTATCTGCTAGGCTATTTGGTGATTGCTACTGTCTTATTGCCGCTCTATTATCGATTGGGGCTGACCTCTATCTATGAATATCTCGAACAGCGCTTTGGTTTTTTTTCGTACAAAACGGGGGCTGCATTCTTCCTGATTTCTAGAATTGTAGGGGCTTCTTTTCGCTTGTATCTAGTGGCCATTGTCTTGCAAGCTTTTGTGATGAGTGCCTTTGGCGTCCCCTTTTGGGCGACGGTGCTGGTTACCATTGTGCTCATTTGGGTGTATACCTTTCAAGGAGGAATCAATACGATTATCTGGACGGATACCCTACAGACTTTTTGTATGCTTACAGCGGTGGTATTGACCCTTTTTGGCATCAGTAGTGCTTTGGAGACCAATATAGGAGGCTTAATCGGAATGATTCAGGAAAGCAATTACTCCCAAGTATTTTTCTTTGAAGGCGGGTGGAGTGATCCTAACAATTTTTTTAAACAGTTCTTTGCTGGTGCGTTGATTACGATTGTGATGACCGGTTTGGACCAGGATATGATGCAAAAAAATCTGAGCTTGCCGAATATCAAAGATGCACAAAAGAACATGTTCACCTTCAGTATTATTTTGGTATTTGCCAATCTTCTATTCTTGGCTCTTGGTGCTGCGCTCTACCTTTATGCCTCTCAAGTAGGGCTCGATATTCCAGATAAAACGGATCAGCTATTTCCTACTATTGCGCTGCAAAATTTATCGCCTGCGGTAGGTATCGTTTTCATCTTAGGCTTGATTGCTGCAGCCTATTCTAGTGCTGATTCTGCCTTGACAGCCCTTACGACTTCCTTTTGTGTCGATTTTCTTGATTTTGAAAAAAAAGAGCGAGAGCCAAGCCAGCAAAAGCGCATACGTTTTGGGGTGCATATTGGGTTTTCGCTGGTTCTTTTCTTGGTTATTATTGTATTTAATGCCATTAACGATACCGCAGTTATTAGCAAGCTATTCGAATGGGCAGGCTACACCTATGGGCCTATCCTTGGCCTATTTACCTTTGGTATGCTCACTAAGCTAAATGTACGTGACAATCTAGTATTACCAATTTGCATTGCAGCACCACTCCTCTCCTACTTCCTCAACTATTACTCAGAAGAGATTTTGTATGGCTTTCAGTTTGGCTTCCTCATCATCGCCTTGAATGGGCTCTTAACTTTCTTGGGATTATTGGCAATTTCATATAGGACGTACGGGACGGAAGAAGAAGGAAGTTAAGATAGCTTGGAAGTAGCCAACTTTTTATGTTACCTTGACAGTAAGCCCTATTTTCTTAGCTATCTTTAATCAGTAAATTCTATCTAGTCTAAGCTTTTTGTTAAGATGTGCAGGGCCTTCTTCATGTTGATGTTCTTACTTGCTATGGCAGGGAAAGCACTAGGGCAAGTGCCTAGCCTGCGTCCTGCGCTTATCAAGTCGCTGGTGAGTGAGCATGATCCCACCAAGTTTTGTTTTAACGCGATCAATATTGATCATTCGGGTAGGCTATGGATGCGCCCCTGCAGCGTGGCAGAGCAGTTGTATGGCATGCATGTGGTGCAATTTGATGGCTACGATCGTTGGCCGATACCCGTAAAAAATCAGGAGTGGAAAGGCGCTGCGCGAACGAATATTGAAGGGGTATCAGCAGCTGGTTTTTTGTATGGTTTTCTGAGTCAGTCTACCGAAAAATCGCTACTCTATACCTTTGATATTGCATCGAATACCGTCCACTACACCCCTGTTAATGATGCAATAATTGGTGGTATCGAAGAATATGAAACCGGGAAATTCTGGGTGCTCTGCAAGACGAAAGAAGCCTTTCAGATAGCTCATTGGGACGGCCATACCTTGGAATTATATGCCCAAATCCCCAATACTTCCCATTTTGATCCGTTGGAAAATCGTTTTGCGCATTCTGGTTTTGTAAATTTTCGTTATGTAGATCATACGCTTTGGCTATTTGATATGCGCTTACCACTCATCTCCTTTCATGTTCCTTCTAAGGTGGTTAAGCGATATGAAGCTGCCGCTTTTCCTGGTATTTTCACAGACTCTGCTAAGCTCAGCTCTATTGCCAATGCCAAGGTGGCGCTAGAGGTGAGAGATAGTCAAGTATTCGTGCTGAATACTGGGATGAGTCCTCATTTTTACCACCTAGATTTGCGAGAAGCAAGTGATCAATTTTCACCGCTTACCATTAGCCCACAACTTAAACAAGGCCAATCCATTTGGAAGGATGAAAAGCAAAATCTACTCTTTGTTTACAAAGATGCAGCGCAGCAAGAACGAGGCATGGTATTAGATACAGCAAATCATTTACACAACTATTCTGAAATTACGAGCGCCCTCCCTACTACTCAATTTGTATACAGTACTGACTTTAAAAAGCAAGCGTATTTCGGCACTTCCAATGGGGCTTATTTTGTGCAAATCGCTACCCCAACAGCCATTAAAACCTACAAAACCGACAAGGGCTTAAGACATATCGGACAAGAGAGAAGCGGAGAACTACTGATAAGAGCTTATGGAAATGTGATCACCCTGAAGGATGGAATTATTACAAAGCTTCCTGCTCAAAATTGCTTGAATGCCAGCTTGCCCGATAATGGCCCAAAGGAAATATTAACCCACCCCATCTCTGGAGAGGCCTGGATGAAAACCATCAATCACTTAAACCGATATACACCAGAACCCGATGGCTCTTGCTTTGCTGTACCATTTGGTATAGATGTCCAGCGAGCAACTTTTTTACCTAATGGTCAGCTGGTACTATTGGAGCATCCCAGCCGCCAAATTTCTATTTTAGACATAACGACTCAAGTAAAAAAGCCAATCGCAAATTTGTCCCACACCATCAATGGTGTACTGCACGATCTATGGGCAGCTTCCAACGAACTGCTCTGGATAGCGACCAATGATGGACTATATAAAGTCGATCTATCTACTGGACAAGTAAACCACTACGGCCATAGTTCCGATTTCGAAGACCGCAGTATTTTAGTGATTCATGAAGCTGCTGATGGCTTACTTTGGCTCGGAACTGTTAATCGAGGCATCCATATTTTTGATCCCATTAAGGAGAAAGTCGTCAAGGTAATTAACGAAACAGATGGATTAAGTAATAACATCGTTGTCGGTATCTTGGAAGATGAGGAGGGTGATTTGTGGGCTGCCACCTATAATGGTATCACGATTATCCGAAAGGATGGGGAAATTATGGCTATCCTGAATGAAACAGACGGGCTGACTCATAATGAATTCAATCGACTCTCTTCCTTTAAAAGTAATACTGGGCAACTTTACTTCGGCTCTTTGGCAGGGCTCAACGTCATCGAACCCAAGAAAGTAAAACAGCAATTAGAAGCTTCGGAGAAGACTCAAATTTATATCAGTCGGTTAAGCTATTTCGACCAACAAAGCGGACAGACGGTACATGTGCGTAATTATCAAGCCAGCTCGACCCCGCTAAGCCTTCCCGCAGAACAGCGCTTTTTGAGTGTAAAGGTGGGGATGTCTAATTATGGAGAAATAGAAAAAAGTCGCTACGCCTACCGCCTGAGTGGCCAAGAAAAAGACTGGAACTACATAGGTTCGGAACACTTGATTCGCCTACCTAACCTACCTGCCGGAAGCTACCAACTAGAAATTGCCGGTATAGATCACAATGGCAATTGGACGGCCAATACCATCCGCATCCCCATTTACGCCAAAGAGTTCTTCTATAAGCAAGCTTGGTTTTATCTGCTTTGCGCAATGCCTTTTTTGTGCTTCGCCTGGCTCTGGATACGGCGCTTACGGCGCGAAAAAACAGTGCTCGAACAGGAAGTTGAAAAAAGAACCACTGAGATACGACAAGATAAAGAACTCATCGAACAGCAAGCCCAAGAATTGCAGCAGTTGGATAAAATGAAAAACCGCTTTTTCGCCAATATTTCACACGATTTGCGCACCCCCATTACCCTTATTGCTGGCCCAGCGGAACTATTAGCACAAACCAATCAAACCGAAGATGCCCAAGGTTTTCAGCAGTCTATCCAAACCATCGATCAAAACAGCAAAAAACTATTGCGCCTAGTAGACGAAATGATGGACCTAGCGCGCCTCGACGCCAATAAAATTCAGATTCACGAAGAGCACATTCCCCTATTCGAGTTTTGCAAACAAATCTTTGATAGATACCAATTAGAAGCACAACGCAAAAACATCGACTACCAACTAAACTTCGAAATAGATCAACAATTCCAACTCCTCTCCGATCCCAGTCGATTAGAAAAAATCCTAAGCAATCTCCTGGGCAACGCCCTAAAATTTACAGCAACCAAAGGTCAAATCAGCCTAAGCGTAAAAAAAGAAAAAGCGCAAGTCGTACTAGAAGTCAGCGACACCGGCCGTGGCATCCCACCACAAGACCTCCCCCATATTTTTGAACGTTTCTTCCAAAGCAAATCAGCCCAATTAGTGCAAACCAGCGGCAGCGGTATCGGCCTCTCCCTCTCCCTAGAATTCGCCAAATTACTAGGCGGCAACCTCCAAGTAGATAGCACCTTCGGCCAAGGAAGCCACTTCCGCCTAACATTACCTGCAAAAGAACCAAATACCACCAAGAAACCCACTATCGCCCAAACTCCCCCCGTCTCCCCTCCATCCTCCACCCTCCTACATCTCCCCTCCACCTCCGTCCTCCCTAATTCCTCCGTCCACCCCCACCACTCGGCACCCAAAACCCAAAACCCACCCCTCCCAAACCCCTCAACCCCTCAACTCCCAAACCCCCAAACCCATCCCCCCTCCCCAACCCTAATGATCGTAGAAGACAACCTAGAAGTCCAAGGCTTCCTGCTCCAACTCCTCCAACCCGACTACCGAGTACTCCCCTTTGATGATGGGCAGGCTGCTCTAGACTTTTTAATTTCCCAAAAGGGTAACCCTCTAGCTGTAGACCTCATCCTCTCAGACATCAATATGCCGCGCCTAGATGGCTATGGCTTAATCGAAGCAGTCAAAAAAAACGAGCAATGGCAACAGCTCCCCATGATTATGCTCACGGCCCGCACGAAAGAGCGCAGCAAGCTACAAGCACTCCGCATGGGCGTAGACGACTATCTAACAAAGCCCTTTTCGCCTATTGAGCTGAAAGTACGCATCGAAAATATTTTAGGAAACTACCAAAAACGCCTCGCCTATCAGCAGGAATACCTCAGGGTCGATCCCGAGTTTACTCCCTCCCCTTCTGCCGATCAAACCTGGCTAAAAGAGCTGGAAACCCACGCCTTGGAAGCCCTTGAAAAACGCATCGATCTCACCGCTGGCCACCTTGCCGTACAACTCAACCTTGGCGAACGCCAAATGGCCCGGAAAGTAAAACTCCTCACTGGCCTAACCATTGGCAAATACATTACGGAAGTAAAACTCCAAAAAGCCCGCCACCTAGTAGAACAACGCTCGATGCCCGTCTTCGGCGATTGGTTCGAGGGCGACGGGGCCGATGTCGCCTTGAGCGGGCCGGGCGGGCAGCCGATTTTGGTCAGCCGCCCGATTGCAGATCTGGTCGCCTATCTGGAGGAGGTGCAGT
>JBCCRH010000099.1:0-14990 GCA_039208045.1 Bacteroidota bacterium | reverse complement strand
TAGTCTTGCAAGTCAAAGATAATTGTTATTGGGAACTCACCCAATTTCCTCCACTACTTTATTTACTTAGTAACAGTCAAAGAATAACTTCTCGATTTATGGCTGGCTCTTTTGCTCTAATACTGCGTTGAAAAGCCTCGCCGATGCTAGGCATCGTCTGCGTTTTTCGCCTTGTCTTAGAGCAAAATCCCCTTGCCAAAATGCGGAACTTATTCTTTGGCTGTTACTGAACTGTAGAGTCTTTGACATCAATATGTGCTGCATGTAGTAGTAAACTTATTTCGCCAATTAAATGCCTCGGCGCTTCATTTCATCAATCACCAATCGGCGTTCGCGTGTCATATCGCCAGTGACAGAGGAATTTTCTTGTGCTCTTCGGATTAGATACGGAATAACCTCTCTAACAGGACCATAGGGTACATACTTGGCCACATTATATCCTGCTTCTGCTAAATTGAAGGTCAAATTGTCGCTCATGCCATATAATTGACAAAAATTTAGGTGTGGATGATTCTTATCTATACTTCGCTCTGCGATAAGGCGTGCCTGCAAGTGATTGCTCGCTGCATTATGGGAGGCATTAGCAGAGGCAATATGCTCATAATGATCCACACAGAACCGCACGGCCGTATCATAGGCATTATCGCAAGCTTCCTTGTTGGGATGTATTGGCGATGGATAACCCATGCGCCGGGCACGCTCTCGTTCTTTTTCCATATAGGCGCCTCGTACCAGCTTTGCTCCGAGGATATAGCCGTGCTTGCGCGCTCGGTCGTAAGAATCCATCAAGTATTGGAGCCGATCCGTTCGGTACAACTGAAACGTATTGTATACTACTGCTCGCTCTTTATTGTAGCGCTTCATCATTAGATTGACAATGTGATCAATCGTATCCTGAATCCACGATTCTTCCGCATCAAAAAATACGGCTACGCCTTTTTGGCTTGCCGCATGGCAAATAGCGTCTGCCCGCTTCAGTATATTTCGGTATTCTAGGCGCGTGGCGCTAGTGAGTGGCGTACCGGCCTGAATAGATTCTAACAACTCAAATCTTGCCAAACCCGTAATTTTCGAGCTAATTACTGGTGTACTTTGATTGGTGGCCGCAAAATCAACCGCACGGATCGTTTCGTTCATTGTTTGATTGAAATCCTCCTCTTCTTCCTTGGCTTCCGCTCCGTAGTCTAAGATGGTTTGTACATTAAACTGATACAGCTTATCGATCGTTTCTTTGCACTCTAACAAAGTAGTTCCGCCGCAGAACTGCTTAAAAATGGTATTTTTTACCACCGATTCTACAAATGGCAAATGCAATTTGATCGCAGCGATTCCCAGCTTAGAGCCGATGCCCACCAGCCAGTGCTTATTCATCAAACCAAACAACCAGGCTGCTCGTTTGAGCTCGTCATTGGATTTGATGGCAAACGCGATCTCTGTATTCTGAAAATCGAGCGTCAGCGGGGCGTCTTGCGCTAGTTTGGTCAATTGTGAATCATCGACTGTTCTGCCTAAGTTTTCCATGGTCTTCGTTAGCAATTTGGTGAAATGAACGATGTATTCAAGTGATTATGGGGTAGTAGCATTCCAAATTTCCCAAGCCTTTTCCGCCTGCAAGTGCAGCATTTCTAAGCCGTTTTTGGCAGCAGCCCCTCTATTGAGAAACTGTTGCATAAACTGGGTAATTGCAGGATTATAAATCAAATCGAAGCCCAAATGTTCTTCGCTGATATAATTATACGGAATATTGGGACAAGCCGCAACATTGGGATACATCCCAAGGGGAGTAGTATTGACAATTAGGGTGTGCTTTCGCAAGATTTCTTCATCCAGCTGATCGTAAGTAAGCTGCCCTGCTTTGGGCGTACGCGAAACAAACTGGTAGTCGATAGCCAACTTATCCAGTACAAAAGTGATTGCTTTGGCCGCACCGCCCGTGCCTAGTACCAGGGCGTGCTGGGGGTGTAGCTGCCTTTCGGCAAAAAGGCGGACTAGTGAGGTTTCAAAGCCATAGATGTCGGTATTGTAGCCTTTTCGCTCTGCTCCATTGATAAGTATGGTATTTACTGCACCAATAGTAGCTGCATCGGCATCAAGCGCCGTCAAATAAGGGAGCACTTGCTCTTTGTAGGGGATGGTTACATTTAGGCCCACCAAGTTGGGGTACTCCCGCAAGAGCTGAGGCAGCGCTTCAATTTGCGCTAAGGGAAAGGACTCGTAAAACGCGCCTTCAATATGTTCCTTTTGAAATTTCTCAGCAAAGTAACCCTTTGAAAAAGAGTGTGATAGTGGGTATCCGATCAATCCAAATAACCGATCTATGTCTACCAATGCTTGTTTCTGTTCCATTAAATTAATTCCTTTTACCCAAGCGCTCCATTAAAAATACAGCAGCAAATCCGACAATCATTAAAGCTACAACACCCATCACCTGCGGATCGCCTTCATAAGCAGCAGGCAACACACTTTGCTCCAAAAATGGCACTTTCTCCCCTTTACTATTAATGCGTGTTTCGAGCACATTCCGCCAAGGCCAAATCTTATTCAGCGAGCCCAGCATGAAGCCGGTCAACACGGCCATTGTAATATCGTGATAGTGCTTAAATGTCCAAGATAACACCCTCGAAAAAGTAGCCAAGCCCAGCAGGCATCCCACCCCAAACACGCCCAGCACCACTAAACTCTCTGGATTAAAAGTCTTCAGAGCATCCTTCACTGTGGGAATAATGAACGTATACATCCCCAAAAGCAGCAAAATAAAGCTCCCCGAAATCCCCGGCAAAATCAACGCCGAAATGGCAATCATTCCCGACAGGAAAACAAACCATAAGGCTTCTGTTCCTTGCGAAGGCGAAGCTACGGTGATCCAATAGGCGAGGGCTGTTCCTAAAACTAGCGCCACTAGCGTCCCAACCCCCCACTGCTTCACTTGCCGACCAATATATAGCGCAGAAGCCAAAATCAGCCCAAAGAAAAAGGCCCAAAGCAGCTCCGGATAATTTTCCAACAAATGGGTCACCCCAAACACCCCCAGCACGATGCCGACTAGCATGCCTCCCAACAGAAAGACTAAAAATGTACCATTCGCTTTTTCCCAGGCCGCAGCAATCCCCTCTTTGCGCAAAGCGCCAATAGCACCTGGCCCTAGCACGGCCTTAATGGTATTAATCAACTCCTCATAAATTCCTGTAATAAAAGCGATTGTTCCGCCAGAAACGCCAGGAATTACTTCTGCCACACCCATTGCAGCACCTTTCAGTGCCAAGGTAAATTGTTTTGCCCAGTTCATGTAGTTTGCTTGTTTCGTGGGGCCAAAGGTAAGAAAAAGTCCCTCCTATTCGTGCGGCCGAGCACGTACCGATTCGCTTTTTTTATCAAAATTTGGTAAAGATGAAGAAACCGGCTCCGCCCCCTCGCTCAGCACCGGCTGCCCTCCATCTACCCAGGCCGTATACCACGCACTCCCAATCGCCCGAATCGCCGACCGCATCCGCCGCTCTACCATACCGTCTAGTGCTTCGTGATAGGCGGCAGCATAGGCGCTACATTGTGTGCGCACATTCAAGCCATTGCGTTCCTCAAAGCAGTATTGTTCGCTTTCGCTAAATGTCCGATTTAAAACCTTATCTATCCGCAGCACACTATCGACTAAAGCATGACTATCCAGCACGATCTGCCAGTAAAAAGCGGAGGGATCATCGATATATTGGGCCTTACCCACAAAAAAGTCATATTGCGTATCCGCAAAGAGCTCCGGCAGGCGACTTTCCCAGAAGGCATGAATGCCCACTTGATTAGTTAATTGCCCATTATAGTTCTTAGTGGTATGTAAAGGCACATGTGCATCGCCAATATAATGCCCAATATCTGCCGAAAGGCGCAAAATTCTAGCAATATCCTTTTGCCGAAAGGCCGCCGTTAACTGCCGCTGCACGCGCACCAAATTAAAAGGCAGCACTCCGTGCATCGATAAGCTATCCACTGCTATGATTTCGCTTCCGCTAAATGTGGTGTCAAACAAAGTCGAGAAAGCAGCCTCCTCGACCCGCCACTCCTCTTCATAATATTGAGGTAACACTTCCGCCTTAAAAAAATTTTGATATGCCTTGCTATCCATCTGCCACGATTGGCCAGCCGCCTCAAAAGTAAACGCACTGCTATCCTGCTGCATTCCTTTTGGTTGCCACCAAATCGTATCCCCCTCTTGTGTAATTTGCTTATAATGCGTCCAGCGCACCAGCGCTGCTGACCACCTCCTCGGCATCGCCTCAAAAGGCGCTTGTCCCCAATGATCCAAATCCATGTAGTGTCGTACCCCTTCATGCTTAGTAGCATAACGGCGCTTGTCGGGGTCAACTGCGTGGGTGGTAATGTACTCAATATGCCCTTTATAAAATGCAATAAGCGGCGGCGGCACAGTAAATACAGCTAAACGGTTGATACGGCGGTGGCCCCAAAAGCCCCAAGGGGGCGTGGTGAAGGCCGTGAGTAGGAATAGGAGGAGAAGCCCGCCAATGGCAGGTAAGAGCGCGATTCGAGATTTCATTCGGTTTTTTCTTTAAAACGAAGCACCCTCCGTCTTATTGCTAAAAAACCTAGCCCGCACCGTTCGGATTTGCAACCGAACAAAACCCCTAGCCTACGCTCGACAACCCCATAGCCTTCACCCGATCAATCTGCGCCAAATGCCGAAGCATATGATTCACCAAAAACTGAAACAAATCCCCCAGCTTCATCTTAATCAAACTAGAAAACGTAGTTGGAATTTTCACTTTATTTAAGCTTACTGTTCTCGACTGGTTCAATAAATCTAACAGTTGGGTCTGCTGATGCATAAAAGTATCGATCACTGACCTATCAAGGGAAGCATGCAATGGATTTTTATCGTTGAACGTTTTCATCTTATTCAGCTTTTCTTTGGGTAGCATACTCTTGGCAAAGTAGCCTCCTAAAAATCCACTTTTAAAGGTTTGCTCGGCCTGGGTGTTCGATGCTTTGATCGCCCGTTCGATGCTAGGTAGATAATCATCGCCGTATCGATTCAAGTGTTCGATACACTCCAGGATGCTCCAAGCATCTTCCTGTGCACGCCAAGTTAAGGTTTCCAAATCGTAAGATTTGAGGGCCTCTACTCGATTAATAATTTGTCTGGTTTGCTCGATGAGCGATTGGATAAGTTGTTCCGATTGCATGGTTGAATTGTTTTTTTACAAAGGAACAGGATATGGCGCTTACAATTCTTGATTGAAATCAAGACTTTTTGAGGCGGGATAGGGTTTCGGCGCTCATCCGCAAATAGTTGGCGATGTATTTACCTGGAATTTCTTGGAATAGCTGTGGGCTGCGTTGTAGCACCCGTTCATATCGTTCACGGGGAGAAAGTGTCAAGAGGTCAATCTCCCGCTCCATTTGCTGAAGCACCAAGTTTTCCAAAACCTGTATCCACCATTTTCGATTGCTTGCTGTTGCTAAAAATTCATCTAGGCGCTGTTTGGGGATCACCCGTACCGTAGTCTTTTTGAGCGCCTGAATATAAAAATTGGAAGGCTTGCCCGTCAAAAAAGAGTCCATTGCTACAATGATATTCCCCTGGTAGCCAAATCGGATAATTTGTTCCTCATAATCATGGAGGATAAAAATCCTTAAGCTCCCACTTTCTACATAGTACACATTGGTATCAATACTTCCCTTTACTTTCAAGAAGGCATTTCTACTAATAGTGATGGTCTTATCAGAAAGCGCTATGATCTCTTTCATCGCTCACTACGATGGCTGCTCATAGAAAAACTCATACGCCCAGAGCAATTTCGATAACAGTCGATGCTGCGTTAGGAAAAAGTCGCCATTGCTCGCATCAATGAAGTAGCGTTCTACCGGAAATTCAGTATTTACGACTAAGCCTGTTTTGGGATCTACCCCAGAGCGGTCGATATAGATAGGAAAGAGCTTAATGGTCTTGCTTTTCCCTTTGGTATCATTCACCGTGATGATGCTAAAAGGCACCTGCGCGCGGATGGAGTCCTTACCAGGGTTTTTATTTTCAAACCCTTCGGCCATGATCGCCTCGTAATTCATCAGATACCCCTCTATAAGGCCTTGTGACAATGGCCGGTTGATTTTGGGTGTCAATTCGAAGAAAGGACGGACAGTAAAGTCATTTCCGTCGCGCTCCAAAATGAATGACTTGTTGCGCTGCTTGGGATATTCAATACTAATCGATTCAATTTCCTCTGGAGTGTACGCTAAGATGGTCTCATCGCGCCAAGCATCGTCTTTTAAGTTGTAGCGAAAGCGAATATTACCTTCCCAGCTCGGGATATGGGCGACGTAGGGCTGGTTTGCGTTCTCTAAGATCATATAAGTACCCCGCTCATCAGAGGTCGCTCCTCCGACGTAGTAGGCTTTTATCAAAGTACCACTGCGGTCATAGATTTCTACTTTAATCCCCTCGCTCGCCAAGCTCTTCACGATGTGTTCTTCTGCGGCTTGTGGCGGCTTAAACTTTACTTGTACCCGCCGGACGGCATCCAGTAGGTTATCCACAGCATTGGGCTTAGCAGGATAGGTGTCGTTAAAAATCCACTGCTCGCCCTTGCGCTCCAGCAGGGTGCGATTACCTTTTCGGTCGGCAATGAAGATTTTACCAATATCTTCTACATTTTCTACTGCAAAGTTGCGGTCTGCACCTAGGGAGCTTTGCTGCTCTTCTGCTGGCTCACTCAAGTAATATAATGCCCCTGCACCAAGCAGTATAAATAGTATAAATAAATTTCTAATCGTTTGCATAGCTTTAATTTTCTGTAGGCCCAGCTAGCTCGCTTTGCTCTTTCCAAAACGGCGCCTGCGCCACCAGTTATATCCAATTCCAAATAGCGTCAAAAATAGTAAGGGAATACCAATATTAAAGAGTTGCCAGTAGGTTCGTTCATCTTGTGCTTTGACGGTATCTAGTAAGCGAAGGCGAACGTCTTTGGCCCTTGCTTCGATTACGCCTTTATCATCTAAAAGGTATTCAATTGCGTTGACCAAAAAGTCTTTATTGGCAAAAGTGTAATTCTCAAAACGGTTGTAGCCCAATGGATAATAAGTCTTTGCGCCAGGTACAATGGGGTCTTTCGCAACATCCCCATCCGCCACAACAATCATTTTAGTAGGGGTACTTTCAGTGCGGAAAGTCTCATTGAGTTGTTGCAAACCGTCTAATAGTTCTTGGGTCACTCGGTTTTCGTACATAGAAGTGAAAGTGCCTTCCAAAAGTACGGCTAGAGGTTGCGCCGGTTTATTGAATTTGGTGGGATCGAGTGGGTAGCGTAGTATTTCGAAATTAAGTGCGATGGGCTGCATTTGGAAGCGCGAGTAGGGAGAGCTTTGCAGCAAAACGGTCTTTTCTACTGGTGTTTTAGTGCGTACCGTCGTATCAATAGTGCTGGGGTACAGGAGATTGAGTGGCCCTAGGCTTTTTACGACCGGGTGATCAGATACCGGCACCACCACAGGATGGTAGGGGTAGTTAAACTTATCGAATTGCGCAGCTTGCCCCACTTGGCCTACCGCTAGCTCAATCTTGGTACATTGTACATCCAATACTAAATTGGGGACAATTCGTGCTCCATATTTGAATAACAAGTCCTCTAGGTTGAGGTTGTCCTCACTGTAAGTGGTGGCCAAATATTCTCGCCGCCCCAGAAGGCTATCTAGATCGGCGCGCATGCGATCTAATAGCCATAGCACTTTCCCGCCTTTCATCACATACTGATCGATCTTAAATTTATCTTTTTCTGAAAAGGAGAAGCGGGGTTTGGCTACTACCAAGGCGGACACTTCTTCGCTAATACTTACCACGCTATCTAGATACAAGCGCCCCGTATTATAGAACGGCCGTATGGCACGTTCTAAGTCTGCTGTCTCAGCAGGCTCCAATTCACCATGCCCTGTGGTGAAGAAGATCACTGGCTTTTCAACACCGAGCTGTAGCTTCTGTATAGCGTTAGCAAACTTATATTCCAGTAGGCCAATAGAGTTGTTGAGGATCACCTCTGTAGGGACACCGGGCACTTCGTTTTCCAAAAAATTGACAGGCATTTGGCGGCCCTTGTAGTAGAATATGGCGTAGGGATAAATAAGGCGTTGCTCACGACTATCCGCATCGCCTAAGTTGAGCGTGGTGGGGCGAACGTTGATATCCGCCAGGGTTTTGCGGCGATCATTGATTTCTTCTTTGGTACCGATATTTGGGTCTTCAAAAGAAAACTCGACATAGCCCGATTCGGCTCGGAAATCGTCCAATATTTCCCGCACAGACGTTTGCAAGCGCTTAAAGCCTGCTGGAAATTCTCCCTCTAGTAGAATATTGACATACACTACATCATCTAGCTCTGCCAGCAGATTCTGGGTACCTTGGGTAAGCGTGAAGCGCTTCTCTTCTGTGAGGTCAAAATAGGTATACAGCGAGCGCCCACCAAAGCGAGCATTTGCCAGGATATTGATAAATAGGAGAATGCCTACAAAGAGCATCAGCTGTATGACGGATCGAGTACGATTACTCAAGGTAGTGGGCTTCTTTGTCTTACTCATTCGTTACTGAATTACCATTTTCTGCGTTCCAAGGATACCACGGTCAGCCAAATAAACAGGGCAATCACCGATAAAAAGTAAATAATATCACGCGTATCAATCACTCCCCGGCTGATGGAGGCATAGTGGTAGTCGATGCCAATCATCTGTACGATATCATCCGTTTTGCCAAAAAAGATGGGCAAGCGGCTAAAAAAATCGAAGCCCCAGTATAGTATAAAGCAAAGAAAGGTAGCTAAGACAAAGGCAACGATCTGATTATTGGTCGCCGAGGAGGCGAAGATACCAATAGAGACAAAGGCCCCCGCCAAAAATAGCAGGCCAATATAAGACCCCAATACTGCGCCACCATCAATATTCCAAGCGGGACTGCCCAGCGTGCCCACCGTCCAATAGTAAAAGACCGTTGGCAAAATCGCAAAGCCTACCAATACCATACACGCTAAGAATTTCCCCATGACAATAGATACCTCACTCAGTGGCCGAGTCACCAATAGCTCGATCGTCCCAGTCTGATTTTCTTCAGCAAAGGAGCGCATCGTTACTGCCGGAATGAGAAACATAAAAATCAAAGGGGCAATATCAAATAGCTGATCTAGGGTCGCGTAGTTATACTCTAATAAACTAGTGTCTGGGAACACAAATAGTAGCAGGCCCATAATCGTCAAAAAAACACCAATGACGATGTAGCCAATTAGAGAGCTAAAAAATGCGTTTATTTCTTTTTGAAAAATCGGGAGCATGCAATGGTATTTATTGGCGATTTGGGACTTTAATCCCATTTCGATCATCGTAGATCATAATGCATTTATAGAGCTTCTGGGCGACTTCTTCTTCTGTCAGTTCGGTGACCGATTCCAATAGCTCTTTATCATCAGCAATCCATTGTAAGACTTCTTCATAGTTGAAATCAGCAATGGCGCCCGTCTCAAAATGGAGCATAAACCCTTGCTCTACCAGCACTTCATTTTCTACCTCTCCTTTCCGGAAGGGTCTTCTTGTTAGTGGGTTATACGCTTTAATCTCTACTTTTTGGCTCTGCTCTTGCTCTACGATGAAAAAGCAAATCTTACCGCGTATCTTAAAACCTGCAAATTTGGCGTACGCCTTATCCACTGCTGGCACCTGGATGTAGGGAATGCCTTTTAGGCTGAAGCCCCAGACCGCAGAAAGCGGAATGGGCGCCCCTTCGCGCTGACGAATGTATTCTACCTGCGCGCCCATATTTCGGGCAGAAGTAACTAGGCTCGCTTCCAGCTGCTCCCAGGTAAAGGCCGGTTGGTTATTCTGGAAGTCATTAAAAGAGAGGTAAATACCATCTTTAAATTTAAAGCCATTGGTGAGGAGTAGGCTGTCTGCTTGGGCAAGCATGGTGCCCGAAATAGCTATCAGCAGGCCCAAAATCAAGGTAATCTTCTTCATCTATTTGGTAAATTTTTGGAACACATCTTCTACACTCGACACTTCCTGGTGCATTTCTAATAAGGTTAAGTTAGACTGTACTGCTAGCTTAAACAAATTTTCCCGCACATCTTGTTCTCCACTTGCTATGATTTGCCATCGATTTCCATCCAGCGCTTTGACCGATTGCACTCCTGCTACTGCTTCTAATAGTTTGGCTTGCACTTTTTCTTTAAACCCAATATTCACAATCGTCTCCCCTGCTACTTTAGCACGCAGGGCTTCAATCGAATCATTGGCTACAATTTGACCTCGATTGATGATCACTACTCGATCGCAAAGCGCCTGCACCTCCTGCATGATATGGGTAGAAAAAATAACGGTTTTTTCTTGCCCCAATTGTTTGATCAATTGCCGAATATCCACCAATTGATTAGGGTCAAGGCCAGAGGTAGGTTCATCTAGGATAAGCACTTTGGGATCGTGTAGCATGGCCTGCGCCAAGCCCACCCGCTGGCGATATCCCTTGGATAGTGCACCAATTAGTTTGTTTTGTTCTCGCTCTAAGCCCGTGCGCTCAATCATTTCCGCCACCCGATGCTTCACCTTGGGCACTTTGTGCAAGCCCGCCACAAAACTTAGGTATTCGCGCACATACATATCTTTATACAAAGGATTATGCTCCGGCAAGTACCCAATCAACTGCCGCACCTCCATAGGTGACTGCACCACATCATAACCGCAGACAGAGGCTCTACCACTGCTCTGCGGCACAAAGCAAGTGACGATCTTCATGGTCGTCGTCTTCCCTGCTCCGTTGGGGCCCAAAAAGCCGAGCACTTCTCCTCCTTTGGCTTCAAAGCTTACCTGGTCAATGGCACGCTGCGAGCCGTATATTTTGGTCAAGTCTTGTACTTGTACTGACATAGTCTGTAAAACGATCTGTTGTAAATGGCCTGCAAAACTAATAAATTTCAGCTACTACTTGTTCAAAGGGATGACTACTCTAGGTAAGAGCTGCGACTTAACTTATCTCATCCGTAAAATGCCCCTTATGCTTTCCTTTCCCAAATTTTGCCTGGTTGAATTCCTTTGATCTGCCCTTGGGGATGGAGAGACTTTTCCAGTTTTCCCCTCTTATCATTCGACCGATATAGACAATTTGTCCGATATGATAGGCATAGTGCATCATCTGCCGATTGATTGCCTCTGGTAGGGTGTGGCTTTGATTTCTGATAAAAATTTCTGTGGTGAAATTGCTTGCATTAATAGTATCTAAAGCTTCAAAAACACAATCCCAGCCCTCCTGCCACTTTTCCAGTAGTTCCGCTCTTGTCTTGATCACTACTTCAAATTCCAAGTCCCGATTACGCCATTCTTTCTCCCCATCGGAGGATAAAAAATTAGTCCACCTCGATTTTTGATTCCCCCAAAGGTGATTAACTATAATCGCAATAGAATTACTGGCTTCATTGAATTGCCAGAATAGTTCTGCTTCGGTCAATTGGTCGAAGGTCTTCTCACCGAGTACTTTGTAATAGGTGAATTGTTTTTTAGCGCTGTGGAGGTAGTTTTCTTCCATCTTTATACATGCTATTTATTCATTTCTTCCAACATCAAGCGCGCCTCTACATTGCCCGAATCCATTTCTAGCGCTTTGGCCAAGGCCTTTTTTGCTTCTAAATGATCCCCGACTTGAGCGTGGCCCTTTCCCAAAAGATACTGTAAATAAGAAGAGGATTCCCCTTTTGCCAGAACTTCTTTGGCAACTTCAACTGCTTCTTGCCCTCTATTCAATCGCAATAGCATAGAAATGGCATTTTCCCAATCTTTGAGTTTGAAATTATCGGGAGCGATCAGGGAAGAGAGGGCGGAATGCTTACGCAAATAGAAAAAAGCAGGGAGGTTCACCTTCCAGTTGAGATTTTCGAGTAGGGCTTTTTGAATCCAGCGAACTGCCTGATTATCCTTCCCCATCAGGGAGTGGGCAAACGCAATTTTGCTGTAGATACTGTTCCAGCCATTCAATAGAGCTTCGGCTTCCGCCAGTTTGGTGTTTGCTCGTTTGGTATTCCCAGCATGGTATGCGTAGATGCTTTGATTGAGGCGGATTCTCCCGTAGTGATAATTCAGCAAGGCTTGTAGTTCTTTAAAAGGTTCCTCTGAATGATCGACTCGCAGGTCAATTTGGTTGTACCACTCATTATTGGAGCCTTTGACCACCAATGCAGCAGATTGTTTACCTGTGACCTGCCCACCTGCCATTTGCCCTGCTAACAGACTAGCCAGCAAGCGCTCAGCCAGCGTACCTGTCGCCTGCTCAAATGTACTGGCCATGCTTTCTAGCACGGCTTCGCCTAGCTGATTGCCCATTACTACAAATTGGTTACCTGGGAAATGCCCGGCTTTCCCATTCCAATAGTGCAGCGCTTCTCCCGTAAAGGCAAAGACATTGCCTGAACTATCTATGCCAGAAACTTGTCGGTAGTGGGCTTGTCGGTCTTTTGCTTTGGTGAAGCGAATAGCTTGCTCAATGGTGGCTCCTTGTTTTAGCTGACTAAGTCCATTGATCGCATAATCGGGATTGGTTTCGGCAATCACTGAGAATGCGCCTACCCCCGGTTCGATGTAGATGGTGGAATTACCCACATAGATATTATCTGTCGCTACCGCAATACCCCATTCCTGCTGATCGGCATCATAGGCTATGATAGAGAAGGTAGCATTGATATTTTTTCCACTCAGCAGGCTGGGCATATTTTGGGCGGTTGCCAAAAGGCAATTCAGGCTAAATAGGATGGCAACGAAGTATTTTTCCATTTGCTTAAAATTATTTTCTAGGCTTACTGTGTAATTCTCCTTGCTACTGCATCCATTCAATAAACACAAATTATTGACCAAAAAGAAAGCTATGAAAACCAATTCCTTTTTTGCCTTTTTCGCCATTCCTTTTTTGTTCTTTTTCCATTTTCATGGAAATGAAGCGGATCCCACCATTCGTGGCATTGTACAATCCACTGATGGCGAGCCGCTAGTCGGTGCAAGTATCGAAATCTCTGTACAAGATACAGTCATCCTAACGGATTATGAAGGCGCATTTGAAATCGACCGCCCTAAAACACGCATCCAATTGCTGGTAAGCTATGTGGGGTTTGTTTCAAAAAAAGTAGACGTTACTGGGACAGAAAAACAATTGCTAATCCAATTGAAAAAAAATACCGTAAGATATGCAGATGAAACAGCTGATGGAACGTCTGGGGATCGCCCTAAAACCACAGACGAAGCGATTGCCCGAGATGGCTTTATTGTGGAACCCGTTTACGATCCGGAAACATATGAAGAAACCTACACTATCGTTCGATCAGAGGAGACACCGCTTACAGCAGCTCCAGAAGAACGGGTCAAACGTTCAACAGAGGATGCTTTTTTGCGCGGGATGACCACCACCGCTGCTCCTGCCCCACCTGCAACGCGCGCAGGCATGCTTACCGCAGGCGAAGTAAATGATTTTATGAAATGGGACTTATGGCAAGATGTAAGCGAAGAAGATTTGCGAACGCATCAAGAGGCCTGGCAGTTGGTTCCTAAAGATCGATATACCGTGCAATTACAAACTAAAAAAGGTAGTCCACTGGTAGATTGTAAGGTACAATTACTTAGCAAAACGGGTAGAGTCCTCTGGGAAAGTCGCACCGATAATACCGGCAAGGCGGAGCTATGGGCGAATCTGTTCTATGGCCAGCAAGATGAAGTAGGTCGCATTGTATCTGATTGTGATGGTGTAGTCAAAAAGATCAAAAAGCCAAAAAAATTCCAAGAAGGCATTAACATTCAGGAAATGCGAGTGGATTGTAATTTACCGCAGGCAGTAGATATTGTCTTTGCCGTAGATGCTACTGGCTCTATGCAGGATGAAATCAATTACTTGAAAGCAGAACTCAATGATGTCATCACGCGCATTAAGGATACCCTACCCACTATCGACCTGCGCCTGGGCAGTGTATTTTACCGCGATCATTCGGATGCCTACCTCACCAGGCAATCGCCGCTTTCATCGGATATTAGTAAGACTACTACTTTCATCGAAAATCAAAATGCGGGCGGCGGTGGCGATTACCCCGAAGCTGTTGAAGATGCGCTCCAGGTGGCCATCAACGATATGGAATGGAGTCCCAATGCCATCACCCGTATTATTTTCTTGGTATTAGATGCTCCACCACATAATAATCCGGAGGTACAAAAACACCTACGCCAGCTCGCCACCAAGGCTGCGCAGCAAGGTATCCGAATTGTACCTGTAGCCTGTAGCGGCACCAATAAACCAATGGAATACTTGATGCGCTCCCTCTCCCTAGCCACCAATGGCAGCTATATCTTCTTGACGGACGATAGTGGTATTGGTGCCCCCCACATCGAACCCACCACAGATGACTACAAAGTGGAAAAACTCAACGGCTTACTCCAACGCGTCATTTACCAATTTGCATTTACCCCAGAATGCGAAGAGCCCCTCTTCTACCCTATTGACCTCTTGGCGGATACGGCTGTTGCCAAAACGGCTGTGCAAACCATCCACTGGAAATATTATCCCAATCCAACTAGCGGCCAACTAACCGTAGAAATTGATGGGGACTTAGAGTATCTCTACCTGACCGATTTATCAGGAAAGGTCTTGCAGCAGTTCCGCACCAATGGCTTAGATCGGCTAGAACTAAATTTGGGAAATTATCCGGATGGAATTTATCAGCTGCGGTACGAGTACCAGCAGGGCCGGTGGTTGAGTGGGAAGGTGGTGCTGGCGAGGGCGTGAGGGGAGCGGTTGAGGGGTTTGGGGGTTTAAGGGTTTGAGAGTTTAGGGGTTGAGGGGTTTGGGGGGTTTGGAGGACGGGGGACGGAGGGGGACGGGAGGGCTAAATATTGGATATTTAAGCATGGCTACGGCTAGGTAATATCCAATATTTCGCGCAAGGAGGTTTGGGAGGACGGTGGATGGAGGGGGACGGGGGGCTCAATATTGG
>JBCCRH010000098.1:0-15108 GCA_039208045.1 Bacteroidota bacterium | reverse complement strand
ATGAATTATAAACGATTTTCACCGAAAGTAAAAAAGGTAATCACCAGAAGTAGAGAGGAAGCGATCCGCCTGGGCCATGACTTTATTGGCACGGAGCACCTGCTACTGGCGATTATGGCTGATAATGGCAGCCTTGCTATGCGTGTTTTAGATAGTCTTGAGGTAGATGCATCTGAACTTCGCCAATCACTAGAAGATTCAGTACAGCGCCTTCCATCTTCAAGCACATCTCTTAATGTAGGACATTTGCCCATGAACAAACAAGCAGAAAAAGTACTCAAGGTAACCTTCCTTGAGGCTAAGATGCTTAAAAGTGAAGAGATCAGCCCGGAGCATTTATTGCTCTCCATTTTAAAACATAATGAGAATCAAGCTTCCAAGATTCTCCAACATTTCGATATCGACTACGACATCTTCAAGGCAGAGCTAGAATATGTCCGTCAAGAACAAGACTTTTCAGGAATGGCACAAGAACCATATGCACAGGCTCCTTCTGAACAAGAAGAATTTGAAGAAGAAGAGCAGTCTGGCAGATATCAACAACGTAAAGGAGGGACTAAGTCAAGAACTCCAGTACTAGACAACTTCGGCCGCGACATCACCAAGCTCGCAGAAGAAGATAAACTCGACCCCATCATTGGTCGTGAAAATGAAATTGAGCGGGTATCGCAAATTCTAAGCCGCCGCAAAAAGAACAACCCTATCCTTATTGGAGAGCCGGGTGTAGGTAAAACAGCGATCGTAGAAGGCTTAGCTTTGCGCATTATCCAGCGCAAGGTGTCTAGAACGCTATTCAACAAGCGAATCGTTATGCTTGATCTAGCTGCTCTAGTAGCGGGTACGAAGTATCGCGGGCAGTTTGAAGAGCGTATGAAGGCCATCATGAATGAGCTAGAAAAATCACGTGATGTGATCTTATTCATCGATGAGATTCACACTATCGTTGGGGCTGGTGGAGCAACGGGCTCATTGGATGCTTCCAATATCTTCAAGCCAGCATTGGCAAGAGGTGAACTCCAATGTATAGGTGCTTCAACACTCGATGAGTACCGCCAGCATATCGAGAAAGATGGCGCGCTAGATCGTCGTTTCCAAAAGGTAATGGTAGAACCACCTTCAGCAGAAGAAGCCGTTAATATTTTGGAGAATATCAAGCCCAAGTATGAAGAATTTCACAATGTCAATTATTCGGACGAAGCCATCACTGCTTGTGTGAAATTGAGTGACCGTTATATCAGTGATCGTTTCCTACCAGACAAGGCCATTGATGTACTGGACGAAGTAGGTGCTAGAGTACACCTCAAAAATATCCATGTTCCTGAGCATATCGAAGAGCTAGAGAAAAAGATTGAGGATCTGAAGGAACAAAAAAATCAAGCGGTCAAGAATCAGCAATACGAACGTGCAGCAGATTTAAGAGATAAAGAATCAAGACTGGTACGTCAGCTCGAGTTCGCCAAGGTGCAGTGGGAAGAAGAAGCTAAAACAAAGCGCTACCCAGTTGGAGAAGAGGATATAGCAGAAGTAGTGGCGATGATGACGGGTATTCCAGTACAGAAGGTAGCACAAAGTGAAAGTAAGCGCCTAGTGAAAATGGACGATGACTTGCGTAAAGCAGTTATTGGCCAGGATGAAGCCATACAAAAAATTACCAAGGCTATCCAGCGTAACCGAATAGGCCTAAAAGACCCGTCAAAGCCAATTGGTACGTTCATCTTTTTAGGGCCAACCGGTGTGGGTAAAACGGAATTGGCGAAAGCCTTAGCTCGCTATGTATTCGACTCAGATGATGCGCTAATTCGTATCGATATGAGTGAGTACATGGAGAAATTCTCTGTGAGCCGCTTAATCGGTGCGCCTCCGGGCTATGTAGGATACGAGGAAGGTGGTCAATTGACGGAAAAAGTGCGTCGCAAGCCTTATTCAGTGATCCTTTTGGATGAAATTGAAAAAGCGCATCCTGATGTGTACAACATTTTACTACAGGTGCTCGACGATGGACAACTAACCGACGGATTAGGTCGCAAAGTAGACTTCAAGAATACGTTGATCATTATGACCTCCAATATTGGGGTGCGTCAGTTGAAGGACTTTGGTCAAGGGGTTGGTTTTGCAACAGAAGCACGCCAAACTGCAGCAGCAGACCACTCAAAAGGAGTGATCCAAAATGCACTAAAGCGTACCTTCTCGCCAGAATTTTTGAATAGAATTGACGATGTGGTCATCTTCAATAGCTTAAGCCAAGAAGACATCTTCAAGATTATCGATATTTCTTTGAAAGATCTATTTGGTCGCTTAGAAGGCATGAACTTGAGCTTGGTGTTATCAGAGGAAGCGAAAAAATTCGTCGCAGAGAAAGGATTTGATCCGCAATTTGGTGCACGTCCGCTTCACAGAGCTATTCAGAAATATCTGGAAGACCCATTAGCTGAGTTTATCCTCAACGAGAACTTAGCAGACGGAACGGTACTCCGTGCGGTCTTAGATAAGGATAGTGACAAGATCCAGATCGAAACCGAAAAGGCGGTCAATACTGACGTTAAAGAATAGAATACTTATCATCTATAAAAAAGTGTGTTTGCCTACGGGTGAACGCACTTTTTTTATGGTACCTAGTTATTTTAATAGAAATTACATAGAAAGCTCAAAAAAATGAACTTTTTTTTTGAATTTTGAATTTCGTATATTGAGTACACAATCATTATATAATTAAATATATTTTCATTTGGCAAGACACAACAATCGTAACCGGGGTAGAAAAGAACCGAAATTTAATTTCCGTGTTAACGAGCAAATCCGAATTCCAGAAGTCCGTCTAGTTGGAGAAAATCTGGATAAAGTAAGCCAAGCTGTAGGTTCAACCATTGAGTCGGGTGTATATCCTACCCGCAGGGTAAAAGATTGGGCAAGACAGCTTGACTTAGATCTTGTAGAAATCTCACCAAACGCGAAGCCTCCTGTCGTTCGCATTATAGATTACAACAAGTTTTTATACGAAAAAAAGAAGAAGGAAAAGGAACTCAAAGCTAAAGCATCCAAGACAGTAGTAAAAGAAATTCGTTTTGGTCCCAATACAGATGACCACGACTTCGAATTTAAGCTACGTCACGCCAAAGGTTTCTTAGAAGAAGGTGCAAAAGTAAAGGCATACGTACACTTCCGAGGTAGAACTATTGTCTTCAAGGACCGTGGTCAACTCTTGCTCCTCCGCTTTTTGAAAGAACTAGAAGATTACGGAGCAGCAGAAGCACTTCCAAAAATGGAAGGACGAAGAATGATTGTAATCGTATCTCCTAAGAAAGTTAAGAAGAAGAAATAGTAATTTAAGCCGTTCCAATATTCGTTTGCTTTCCGAATTTTCTATATCTTTGCAGTCCGTTTAAAAAAATGTAGAACAGATGCCAAAGATGAAGACCCATTCCAGTGCGAAAAAGCGTTTTAAGCGCACTGGCTCTGGTAAGATCAAGCGTTTTCAAGCGAATACTTCACACTTGATGCGCAAGCGTACTAAGAAAAGAAAGTTGAGACTACGTGATAGTACTACGGTACACCCACACAATGAGGGTCGCGTAAAAGATTTACTTTGCTTGTAATTAACTCCTTATTTTTTAACGAGAGCGCAGGGCCAAAGAGCTACCAGAGGTTAGCCTCTGCGTTGTACTAAAAAACAAAAATATGCCTCGTTCAGTAAACCATGTGGCGTCTAGAAGAAGACGCAAAAAGATTCTCAAAATGGCCAAAGGCTATTTTGGAGCAAGAAAAAACGTTTGGACTGTTGCTAAAAATGCTGTAGAAAAAGGATTGACTTATGCCTACCGCGACAGAAAAAACAAAAAGAGGGCATTCCGCAGATTGTGGATCACGCGTATTAACGCTGCTGCTCGCCTCAATGGCACCACTTATTCAAAGCTGATTCACAGCTTATCAAAAGCAGATATTCAGTTGAATAGAAAGGTATTAGCTGATTTAGCCATGAATCATCCTGAGACATTCAAAGCGGTAGTTGCCTCTGTAGACAAGTAGACTACCACTCATAAGATACTTAAAAGGGCTTCCCCATAGCATTGGTGGAGGCCCTTTTTTTTATTGGCCTCTCCTTCAGTCAGTCAATTGTAATTAGAAAAAAAAGCATACGTTTTTCGCAACCTCTCTCCCCTTCACTCGTAT
Source organism: Bacteroidota bacterium (assembly GCA_039208045.1). Classification (GTDB taxonomy): domain Bacteria; phylum Bacteroidota; class Bacteroidia; order Chitinophagales; family Saprospiraceae; genus JBCCRH01. The sequence continues at coordinate 10,941 of JBCCRH010000098.1, read as the reverse complement.
TAGCTACTATCGCTTAGACGACTTTTTATAAACAAATTTACAATCCAAGTTTTTTGAACAATGAAAAAGAGAATAATTTACGGCATGGCGGCCCTTATGGCCCTATTTTCAGCTTGCCAACCAGACGATGACAGTCCCCAAATGGCTACAGGTACAGACGATAGTTTGGAAGCGCTACTCACAAGAGCTTCCGAAGGCCAAGGCAAGTCATTCTTCCTCCTCCCAGACGAAACAGATTTTAGCAACATTCCACAGGATCCAAGAAATCCCATTACCACAGAAAAGGTGGCCCTGGGTAAACTCTTATTCCACGAAACCGGTATTGCCACTGATCCAATGAAGCCGCAGTCATTGGGTGAGTATTCTTGTGCTTCTTGCCACTTTGCAGGGGCAGGCTTCCAGGCAGGGCGCCACCAAGGAATCGGAGAAGGCGGAGTGGGTTTTGGAATCAACGGGGAAGGACGGGAAGCTAACGGAGACTACTTACCAGAAGAGATGGACGTACAGCCCATGCGAACTCCTCCTGCCCTCAATACAGCCTACCAAGAAGCTATGCTTTGGAATGGGCAGTTTGCAGGAACTTCCGTCAATAAGGGCACCGACTATGCTTGGACAATAGGCACCCCATTGGCCACCAATTATTTGGGTTATCAAGGGGTAGAAACACAAGCTATTGCCGGCCTAAAAGTACACCGACTGGTACTAGACGAAAATATGTTGAACAACTATGGATATAAAGCCATGTTTGATGCAGCTTTCCCAGAGATCGACCAATCGAACCGCTATTCCGCAGAAATGGTAGGCTTAGCTATTGCCGCTTACGAGCGTACTATCGTAGCGAACCAATCCCCCTTTCAGCAGTGGTTGCGCGGTCAGATGCAAGCGATGAACGAGCTAGAAAAAGAAGGAGCCATGCTATTTTTTGGAAAAGCGGCTTGTGTGGATTGCCACACTGGGCCAGCCCTGAACGTCATGGATTATTACGCACTGGGAATGGGAGACCTTTCGGATAACCCAGAACCTACTTTCATGACCCCAGCAGACGCGCCTCAGCACAGAGGACGGGGAAGTTTTACTGGTAGACCAGAGGACGACTACAAATTCAAAGTACCTCAACTTTACAACTTAGCGGACTCTCCGTTTTTAGGGCATGGAGGAACCTTCCGCTCCATCAAAGAAGTAGTGGAGTATAAGAATGCAGCTATTCCTGCTAAAGAAAATGTACCCGCTTCACAGCTAGCAGAAGGATTTAAACCCCTAGAATTATCCGATGCAGAAGTAGACGCAATTACTGCTTTTCTGGAAACAGGCTTGCGCGACCCAAATCTAACGCGCTACGAACCTGCTGCACTGCCTACGGGCCTTTGCTTTCCGAATGCAGATGCGCAGTCTAGTGCTGATTTAGGCTGTCAGTAATCATCAAGTCCTCCTTTTCCTCGGAAAGGGAGGACTTGATTCCTGTTCAGAAAGTCACCCACCAACCTTCGCGCTTTGCCTCATCTTTGGTGTAGGTGACCTCGTCTACTACGAAACCCTCACCCGTTTCTAAGCGCAACTGCCCTCCATTGTTGCTTAATCGAGGGTTGGTAAGGGTATAATTCAAGATTTGGCCCGGCGCCAAGTTGATATTAATAAATCGATCCCTCCGATCATTCTTATCCTTCAGTATCCACTCATTCATAAGTACATCTTTATCGCTGATATTTAATAGCAATACCTGCTCTGCCCCACGCTCCGATCCTTTTGGATTGATCATAGCAGCAATCATTTTGATACTTCCCCTCTCCATCGTGGCAGGAGTATCTTCTTCTGTCTGTCCCATTTCTAGCAGTAGTTGCTTAGCCTTTACCAAGGCTTTGTGCGCATTGACCTTACCATATCCAAACCACTCAGAATGGCCAGCGGCATCGTAATTACCTTTTCGTAAATTGAGCACGGGATCAGCCTGGCCGTCCTCAATTTTATCAGTTCCAGCAATAAGAATATCCCGCACTTGAGCGGTAGTAAAAGAAGGATAAACAGATCGGATCAAAGCAGCAATTCCCGCTACCAAAGGCGCCGAACTAGAAGTTCCTCCAAAGTTGCCTGTGTAGCGACTCCCTGGCTCATACCCCAAGCCGTACACTTCATTATCCGTCGTCCAAATACTACGGCCTGGAAGTCGCACCTGACGATCGAGTGGATGCCAATTATTGCTGGGTGCAGCTACCGTTATCTCTTTACCCCAATTGCTATACGCCGCCTTCCGGTTTTGGCTGGTAGATGCCGACACGCAAATCACATCGGGGTGCGCAGCATGGCCATTGATAATAGGGCCAGTAGCATTTATAATACCTCTGCGAGGATGGCGCCATTCGAATCTTGTATTCTCCAAGTCTTGAATCGGGGCATTATAGTTGCCTGCGGCAAAACAAATAATGGCTCCATTCCCCCTGGGGCCTCCTGTAGCTGCCAGCTCGCTCAGCTGTCGGTACAATAAGCTCGATAGTGGCGCAAACGCCGGTACTGGCCCCCAGCTACATGATAGCACATCTGCTTGACGACCTGCATATTCAAAAATATCGTACAGCAAGCTATCATCTGCATTAAGATTAAACCGAACAGGCATAAATCGGCAACGCGGAGCCATCCCCACAACACCCGTACCATTCTCCTCCGCTATGGCTACTCCCGCGCAGGGCGTTCCGTGATAATTCTCTGCTGTACGCACAGGTAATGGGAAAAAGTCGTCATCGGCAAAATCTCGTGGCCCTACAATCTTACCATCCCCTCTCAAATCTGGATGGGTAATATCAAAACCATCATCCAGTACCGCTACAATAATCTCTCGATCCCCCCTGCTAATCTCCCAAGCTTTTGGTGCATCTACGTCGGCTGCCTTCAGTAGCTCAATCCCCCCACGACTATCCAGGTGCCATTGCTGCGAAAAAAGCGTATCATTAGGCGTATACATCGGCTGAAAGCGATTCACCAAGTTAGGTTCTGCAAAGACCAGCTCTGGTAGCTCGTGCATTACAGCACACACTTTCACCGGATTTTTGCCAGCTGAAGCTGTCACCCGCAAAAGGTAGGTATTCTTTTGGCTAAAGCTTTTAATCAATACCAGTCCATGCGCCGCCAACAGCCGCTCAATATTTCTGGTACTCACAGCATCCTTAAAGCACACCACAATGGTATCAGTAAGGTAGTACCGAGTATTGTGATCACCAGCAGGATGGTAAGCATGATGGCAAATACATGGTACCTGCTCATTTGTCCGTATCTGCGCCATCAATTCATCACGCTTATCATCGTAGGTACGAACCTTGTAAACATGCTGAAAAACCCGCTTAAATTCATGCACCGCTTGGTGCTTCTGGAGTGCTTCGCGCTGGTGCGCTTCGGGTAGGATAGCTGTGAAAAATTCACTTGCTCTTTCAATGGTAATTTGGTGGCCGCCCCGATAGAGCGAATTGGTAGATGACATACGAGTTCGTTTTAATTGGACTTATGCACAGCTTAAAATACAATTTTTTAGCAGGGGCCTATTACCGTGTAACAAAAGTTTATTTAATACCCTATAGCGGATTGCAAATCCGCTAAGCACGTGCTAGGCTTTTTTCTTTAAAGCTTGGCCCGCGCTCAGTGGATTTGTAATCCGCGTGGCCCTTAGACCCAGCCTTCCTTGATTTTCTTTTCATAATCCGAAAAAATCAGCTATTTTAACAGCCTATCACAACCCCCAAACACCTCAATATGAGCGCATTTAAAGAAGGTTTTGCTTTGATTATCGGGGTAGGCAATGATCTGCCGACCACAGCAACTGATGCAAAAGCTATTGCTGATACGCTGCTCAATCCAGAAAAAGCAGGCTATCCCGCAGAACAGGTTATCCTGCTCACCGAGCAACAGGCCACTAAGGAGGGCATCCTAGATGGCTTAGCCCAGCTGAGTGAACTCATTGAGGAAAGTGAAGTCGATAATAAAGATGCCACCCTGTTTGTCTACTATTCGGGCCACGGCTGGAAGCGCACGAGTGACGATGCCTACTTTTTTCAACCTTATGATGCCGATTTCGACGATATAGACGGCACCTTTGTAGCTGCTGCTGAAGTACTAGAAAGTATCGATGAGCTGGCTACCAAAAAGCAAATTGTGATCTTAGATGCCTGCTATGCGGGTAATGCCAAGTTTGGGGTGCTCGATATACGTGCCGCTACCGCAACCATCGCGCACGACCTAGATATGGGAAGTGGCCGTATCTTGCTGGCCTCCTCCACCAAAGACCAAAAATCATACATTGGGCGCGACTACAGCGTATTTACGGAAGTACTCATAGAAGCCCTGAATGGTGCTGCTACGCACAAAAATATTCCCTTTGTCACCTTTGCCAACCTTTGGCAGCACCTTTCGGTAGAAGTGCCCCAACGAGCAGCGGCACTCGGAAGTACCATCCAGCAAGTTCCCGTCATTAACGTAAGTGACCTTACCCCCACCCGCATTTGCCGCCACGCTTTTGTCGGTGTGCCCGATGTGCCCAAGGTATTCTTAATCTCAAGCGGCAGCGATAAAGACGCGGAGTACTTGGAAGGCTTGCAGGATATGCTAAAGGCATGGGCCAATCAGGGTGTGATCCAGCAGTGGGATGCCACGAAGATGCTGGCTGGTTCCTTTATTTCCAATCAATTGGAAAAAAACCTGAAAGATGCAGAGATTGTTGTGGGCTTGATTAGTGTAGACTATTTGAATGATGACGATGACTTAGACCGAAGGAATAGCCCCACTTATAGGCCAGACATAAAGAAAGCGATGGTGCAGACGCGAACAGCTATTGAACAAGGCAAGGCATTCATTCCATTTGTGGTGCGCTATTGCCCCTTCCAGCATTACCCAGAATTTAAGGGGCGTAATCCGATTCCCAAGAAGCGGAAAGGGAGCAAAGAGGTGAAACCTGTATCAGCTTGGCCCGATAAAGATGCTGTGTATGACTTGGTAGTAGAGCAGATTATTACCCTTTCTGAGGCCCTACGAAAAGAAGCATAAGACGAATTGGCTACCACTCCCAACATATTAATCCTATACCCTGCCGAAGGCGACGCGCCTGCTAAGCTAGAGCATTTCCTCTCGTTTATTAGCCCATTTTTTCCTACTCATAAAACCTATTCTTCAGAGCAAAGTATCGCAGATAGCCTTGCTGCATTGGAGTGGGCCAATGTGGTGATTCCACTCATCAATCAGAAATACCTAAATACACCCTTGCATTTACAGCTCAAGGCGCGTCTATTTGAACGCCTACTGGCAAAAGAAGTATTGGTGTTCCCAATCTTGATATCGACTTCCCTTTTTCGTCCCGATTCACCGCTTCGAGAACTTGCGCCGCCCTTGAAGCAGCCACTCAATAAAATTGCGGATTTAGATGAAGCCTTTTCGGAGCTAGTCTCCAATTGGTTGGACGAACTGCCCTTACGGATAAAAGAGTTAGCACAGCACCAAGCCGAAGACGAACAAAAAGAAGTGCCCCCTACAGCTCCGCCCATCACTTCCCCTGAGCATCTGGCGGACAGCCTACTTTACCTGAACTATAGCGATCAGCGCGAGGCCTTCCAAGACTATCGCCGTACTTCTTACCAACGCCGCTTTAATCCCGTCAATCTGTTTTTACTCAGCGGTACGCACAACTGTGGGCATGATCTTTTTGTGCGCAGTTTTTTAGAAGAAGAGCAAATTGACGTGGAGCCTTTTTTCTTGGATTTGCATGCCTTTCGGTCAAATAGCACTAGCATTTGGGCGGCGCTGAAGACCACTTTGGCGCTAACTGGACGATCATTTTCCCCAAACTACGTTTGCGGACAGATCATAGAAATTCTAAAGGAACGCCCCATCATTTTACTGCTAGACAATATCCATGAGGATCGCGACAATTACATCGGTGCCATCAATGCCTTTTGGCAAAAGCTCTATCAGGAGTATTTGCTACCCAAGAAGGCAGATTTACCGAACCGCTTTTTCGTCTTTATTATGGATAAGGTGTCTGACCGCGCCTACGGAGTCAGTCAATTTATTCCACCCAATTCGGCTGGTGGCTTAAAGCAGCTGGTAGAAATATTACCACCCATCTCTCCCGCCAAACGCAATGATCTGGAAGATTGGACCGATACCCTACGCCGATTTCGAGATGATATCAAACTTAAAATATCCCAACATTTTGAAGGAAAAATCGATCTACTCTTTCCCAATGGAGAGGACAGCATCCTCATGCTAGATTTGGTAGAGAAAATTATAAAAGAAAGTCAACTAGAATCCCAAAAAGACCTCATTTACAAAAAACTAAATTTATCATGGCTGGAAGAATAGAACTAGCTCAGCAATACACCGGGCAAAAGCTGGAAAAGCAAGTAGATTTCAAAGATACCAATGGTAGGATGCAAAGCATCCGCCCCTACTTTCCTTCTGTACGCTTGATTGAGTCGGTGCAGCTCGCTATTCAGCTTAAGCGCCCGCTGCTCATCAAGGGCGAGCCAGGCTGTGGCAAGACCAAATTAGCAGAAGCAGTAGCCTATGAGCTATACGACACCGCCTATTTGGAGCATTATTTTGAATGGCGCGTCAAATCTACTTCCAAAGCTAAGGATGGCCTCTATACCTTCGATTATATCAAGCGGCTCCGCGACTCTCAGCTGGATGCACATCAGCTAAAAAAGGCCCTATTAGAAGATAAGGAGGTAGCAAAACAGGATATGGATAGCGACAATCTGAACAAGTATATTGAATTTGGTAAGCTTGGCGAAGCCTATAAAGCCTCGAAAGAAGGCCAGCCTTCCATACTCCTCATCGATGAAATTGATAAAGCCGATATTGATTTCCCAAATGATTTACTTTTAGAACTGGATGAGCTTTGGTTTCAAGTAGATGAGACGAAGGAAAAAGTAGAAGCAAAAGAGCCCCCCATTATCCTGATCACTTCCAATGATGAAAAGGAATTGCCCCCCGCTTTCCTGCGCCGCTGCCTCTTTCACTACATCCACTTTCCAAAGCCCAACCGCATGCAAGCCATCATTGAGGCCAATTTCCCAAAGCTCGATGACCAAGTTCAGGAAACAGCCCTCGCCCGCTTTTACGCTTTACGCAAAACAATGACCGAAGATCCCAATACCGAGAAAAAAGTATCCACCAGCGAACTGATCGACTGGGTACGCATCTTAAACAGCCGAAATGCCACCGATATGCTCGCCCTACTAAACGAAGAAGAACTAGCCTTCAGCCAGATTTTGCTAAAAAGCCAAACCGATCAGGCCCTCTTCTCCAATCAAACATTCGCATGATTCCATCCGGCTTTCTATATCATTTCTTTGAGCGACTGCGCACCGAACTCGGCATCGAACTCGGCATTGGCGAGTATTTCCTCCTCTTAGAAGCCATCCATTTGGGCTACGACCCCACTGATACAACTGCCATGTACCAACTCTGCCACCGCCTATGGCTCAAAGACATCGACCAAGAAGAAGCCTTTCACCGCCTATTCACCCATTTAGCGAAAGCAGAAATAGCCATAGCCCACATCACCCTAACCGACGCCCTAAACACCCGCCAAAACCCGAAATCCAAAACCCAAAACCCGTCACCCGTCACTCAAAACCCACAACCCGTCACCCAAAATCCGTCACCCAAAACCCCAAACCCCTCAACCCCCAAACCCCCAACCCCCCAAACCACTCTAACCCCCACCTACACCTCCGTAGAACTCCAAATCCAATTCAACGAACCCATACCCGAAGACCTCACCCCCAAAGACTTCTTCCAAAAGAAATACCTCATGCACACCAGCTACCAACCCCTGACCTTACGGCAGATGAAACAAAGCTGGCGCTTTTTACGCAATAAAGTAGCAAGTGGCCGCTCCAACGAATTGGATATTGCAACGACCATAAAGGGGACTGCCAAAACAGGACTTTTAGAGGAATTACACTACTTACCCGACTATAAAAATAAACTACAGCAATTCATTTTTATAGACATCAGCAAGTCGATGGTAGCGTTTCGCGAATTGGGCGAGCAGCTAGTACAAGCAGCAACAGAGAGCGGAACAGCGAATAATCAAGTGTTCTACTTTGAAAAGACACTAGACGCCCCTTTTTACCGCAACCCAGATCGCACCGATGGTATTCAGCTGGAAGAACTTTATCAGCTATTGCCTACGATGTATGCCAACTTACTGATTTTCAGCGATGCAGGCGCAGCTACCAACCGCATGGATGCGAAACGGATGGCCAAAGCCTGGTATTTTTTGCGACAGCTCAAAAAACGGGTGCAGCACCTCGTGTGGCTCAATCCCATGCCTGCAAAGCGTTGGTCGAATACCGCTGCGGAGCGTTTGGCACAGCTCGTGCCCATGTTTCCTTGCGACCGCCTGGGCTTCACGGAGGCCATCAAGGTATTGCGAGGCATTCATTCGCCATTGAACACTAAAAACCGCCGATAGCCCATGGAGTATAACCAACATATCGCTGCTGTGCTCGGAAGAGAGTCGCGCGCTGCCCAACAAATCGAGCAGTTTATGGCTCGCACGTTTGAGCAGGGGTATGGAGAAGGGCATATCCTGTTAGTCTGCCATGCTGCATTTCCAGTGCTCTTGACGCCTGATTTGCTGTATAAGCTGTGGCTAAATTTCCAGCAGTACTCTGATGAGCAAGGTCAAGCCCAAATTATTGAGCGGGTGGCAGTATCAGATATTTTACAGTCTACTTTGGTGAAGGAAGTAGGAACGGATATTTTCGAGATGCACCCGAAGATTCGTTCGGCGCTGATCTATTGTTTGGAGAAGCGGTTTGAGGGGCAGGGGCGTTTGGAAGAGTTGGCCCGCTTTATGTTGCAGTATTTATCAAAATACCACTGGAAAAGTGATCCGCTATTAGATCAGACGCGGGAAGTGCAGGAGTTCAATGCGCTAGCCTATTTGGAGCCGGGGCTGGCAGCAAAACGCCTACGCGAAGCTTTTTCGCAGGCCATTCAGCAAAATGTCCGAGGCGATCAAGTGCGTATCCAGACCTTGGTGGATCGTATTGAGAAACAATACCAGACCTTGGGTAAAGAGCTAAAAGCAGGCGAAAAAGCGGCTTTTGAAGCCTTAACTTCCTACACCACTGGAATGCAGGCTTTCGCCAAAGGAGAAGTGGATACGGCAGTAGCTAATTTAAGCAATCAGGTACTCCCTGCCAGTACCCCTTCAAGTAGTGGAAAGAATATAGCGACGATACATGTGCCAAAGTCCGTGCAGCAGGTGCTGGAAGAGCGGCAAGCTGCGGCATCACCAGGTAAAATTGTCGCTTTAATTGTTGCAATTGATGATTATAAACTGGGCAATAAATTGAGGTATTGTGTGTCGGATGCGCAGGCGATAAAGGATTTTTTGGAACGAGAGCTGGAAATTCCGTTTGAGTACCAATTTTTATTTAATGAGGAAGCTATTAAGCGGAATATACAGAATGCTCTTTATCGGCAATTAGAAGCGCTACAAACCAATGATTTATTGTTGGTTTACCTGGTAGGTACAGGCATACAGGGTGGTGCTAGGGCTCAATTTGGGGGAAAAGCAGGATTTGTCTGTTTCGATGGCGCTGAAATACAACGGAAAACAAGGACGCCCCGCCGAAGATACACCGGTATCTTAAGCGATGTAGACTTTAGAAAAATCCTTCAGCAGGCGAATACGCAGGATGCCTACATCACCCTTGTATTTGATGCCTGCAACATGGGTACTTCAAGTTGGATCGACTTACAGAACCCCAAGCAAGTTCTCTTGGCGGCAAGCCGCCTTAGTGAGGAAACCTACGAATCGCCCGAATTTGAAGGTGGCCTGTTCACCCAAAGCCTCATCAATATTTTACAACGACACCCCATTGGGAGCATTACGCAACACAGCCTTTGGAACTTCCTCGAATTCCGTGTCCAGGAAGCACGGGAGGAGCAGCACCCACAGCTATTTGGGCATCGAAAAGCCCTAATTCGCCCCTTTTTATCCATGAGTGATGATTTTAGTCTATCCATAAGCATAGCAGTACTTTGGGATGCGCTTGACATCAATTCTGATGAAGCAAAAACAACATTCAAACGCAAACACAATATCCAAAATGATGAAGAGCTGCTGCAAGCACTAGAAAAAGCTTTGCTATTCAGGAATAGCACCAACATACAAGTACACCTGCCCCATGCTAATGAGGAACGGCGAGTAATCAACAACCTACGGCAAATACTAGAAGCATTACGAATCTCCTACACCGACACAAATCTTGAAAATCTAAGCTAAAGCATCATGCAAGCACCTGAGTCTTACTTTCCGCTGAGCGAGCTGATCCAAGAGCAAGAAGTGATCTTATTGCCTGTTAGCACCCGACTCTTGGAGCACCTAGAGGCCCATCCCGATCTAGAAAACGAGCTGATGGAAGCCCATTTGCAGCGAAAGATCATCATCAATATCTTATTGGAGGAGTGCGCCTGGCAAGATACCGTACTCACCCTATTTGAAACCTGGCCAGACAATGGTCGGCCGTTGGAGAGCTTAAGAAGAAGAGAAAATATCAAGCAACAGCAGCAGCGTGTCAAAATGTTTGACAGTCCTTTTGAACCAAATGAGTTTGCTTTTTTTCGGGAGGGCTTGGAACGGTTGGTAGCAGAGTTAAGCCCTTTTTTAAGGACTACACCTGAGCAAAATCAGATGGTCATTGAAATTCCCTATTCAGAAGATTTAGAGATGGTGAATAGAGAAAATCCATTAGAGTATAATTTAGGTGATTATATCAGTCCTGACCAATGGGAAGAAGATCGAATCAGTCTACTCACAATGGGTGAGACCGTACCCATTTTAGTAGGAAAATCTGGTAACTTAAAACTTCAGATAGAAACTATTCCGCTTATTTTTTTACAAGAGAAAAAGACTTTAAAAGTCGACATTCACCAATATCCTCT
>JBCCRH010000097.1:0-15129 GCA_039208045.1 Bacteroidota bacterium | reverse complement strand
GAAAACGAGTAATGCTTTTATAAAGGAATTTGCTAGCATCGAGTCAGCAGAATGAATTAGGCATTGAACAATTTAAGCCTACCAACCATTGGTCAAATTTTATAGCTAGCTTTAAAATCATTATGACTTTTTAATGATTCCCTAATTGGCTAAGTATAAAATTAAATTATAAAATCATACTACACCTCCTCACCGGCGCCACCGGCTTTCTAGGCCAAATCCTCCTTCAAACGTTAGGAACAAATACCCTCACCATTGGCCGTTCCTCTAATAATCAACAGATCATTGACCTAGCTATTACCGTGCCTGATCTTCCGCCCGTCGATCGAGTAGTACATAATGCTGGGAAAGCACATATGATACCCAAATCATCTAAGGAAGAACAGGCATTCTTTGACGTCAATGTGCGAGGTACGGAAAATCTGTTATTAGCATTAAAGCCTCATCCTCCTAAGCAATTTGTATTCATCAGCAGCGTCGCTGTTTATGGTGTGGATCAAGGAGAAAGTATCGATGAAGGATGTCCTTTGCATGGAAAAACACCTTATGCACAAAGTAAAATACAGGCAGAGGCACTGGTACAAGATTTTTGTGCTAAATATGGAATTGCCTACCTAATACTACGCCTACCTTTAATCGTTGGGCCCAATCCACCAGGTAATCTAGGGGCTATCAGCAAGATGATTCAGAGCGGACACTATATCCGTATTCGAAATAATCATGCCCAAAAAAGTATGGTCTTGGGCGAAGATGTTGCTCAATTCATTCAACAATGGAATGGCCCTTCCGGTATTTACAATCTAACAGATGGAGTGCATCCACGCTTTTCTGATTTGGAGCAAGCACTAGCTCGATTACACCATCAAAAACTGAAATGGACGCTTCCGCAGTGGCCTATTCAGCTGGCTGCTTCTTTTGGGAGTGGACTGCGCAAACTTGGACTCCCATTTCCACTAACAACTGATCGGCTTCAAAAAATGACAGCTACGCTTACCTTTAGTGATACTAAAGCGCGTCAAGAATTAGGTTGGCGACCTCGCCCTGTGCTGTCTCACCTTCACGAATTGCTTCGTTGATATGTGGTGGCACCTAATGGTGGTTTTTGTATGTAATGCGCTAGGTATTCAGCTCTACCTAGGCATTGCTCGTCAAAAGGCATTACTCGATCTCCCCAATGACCGTAGTTCGCACCAAACCCCTACACCACGTGGTGGTGGATTACTCTGGGCACCCACCTTCATTACCGCCATATTCATACTTCTTCCTTCTTACTGGTTGAGTGCGCTGGCGCTATTGCTTGCTGGAGGAATTAGTTACATCGATGATCTCACAGGGCTACCAACTCGCTATCGCCTACCCATACACTTTTTGGCAGTTCTTTTTCTGATCTTAGATATGCAATCAACATGGCCTTGGTGGGTCATCCTTACCTCCCTAATCCTTCTTACTGGCTGGCTCAATACCTTCAACTTTATGGATGGTATTAATGGTATCACTACAATTTATGGTCTGGTGATGCTTAGCACTTTTTGGAGCCTATCCAGTATAACTCATCCCTCCTTATCTCCACAACGATTAGAGCCTATTATGATCGCGGCTCTGCTAGCGTTTGCTATTTTCAACTTTCGTAAAAAAGCGCTCTGTTTTGCAGGGGATGTTGGAAGCGTTAGCCTGGCTCTTATCTTGGGTTGGCTCTTTCTGCAACACTGGTCAGGGCCTTCTTCCTTATATTTACTCGCTTTTCCACTCCTTTATGCTGTTGATAGTGTGATGACGATCGCTATTCGTCTTCATCAACGTGAAAATATTTTCAAAGCGCACCGCACCCATCTTTACCAACTCCTAGCTAACGAAAGGGGTTGGGATCACAGATACGTCGCATTACTATATGGCATAGTACAGCTTCTTATTAATTGTGTAGCTATTTTGTGGGTGGCTACTTTAGGACCTGCATTTCAGCTAATTAGCCTTTTTGTAGCTTATCTTGTTGGCTGCACGATATACTTTTTTGTTCGGTATAGTTTGCTATCAACAGAAAATGGTCAGAGCGTTTTGTAATTATCACGATTTTGTGTAAATCTAAAAAAATATTTTAGATTTACACAAAATGAAAACTTACTACCATAGAATTTTAGAATCAACCATCCGAACCTCGCTGTCGCGTAATCCAGTAACAGCTGTCTTGGGGCCTAGGCAGTGTGGAAAGTCTACATTAGTACAGCATATTATTAATGATTTTCCTGACGCCGTTTATCTCGATTTGGAGCGGCCATCCGATTTAGCAAAATTGGAAGAGGCAGAATGGTTTTTACAACTACAGCAAGGAAAGCTGGTGTGCTTAGATGAAATTCAAAGAGTACCAGAGTTATTTCCATTGCTGCGCAGTTTAGTAGATGAAGCTGGTCGAAATGGTATGTATCTTATACTGGGTTCTGCATCAAGAGAACTGTTGCAACAAAGCTCGGAATCATTAGCTGGTCGCATTAGCTTTAAGCAACTTACCCCTTTTTTGTGGAGTGAAGTGAATACTTTGGTATCATTAGAGGACTATTTATCCAAAGGAGGTTTTCCAAGAAGCTTGCTAGCAGAGGAAGACGCATCTTTTGAGTGGCGACTTGACTTCATCACGACTTTTCTAGAACGAGATTTACTTCAGTTTGCTGGCTTTACTCCAAGCACTATGCGCAGGCTTTGGCAGATGCTAGCGCATAGCAATGGCCAAACCGCTAATTTTAGTGCATTGGGAAAGGCGCTAGGGGTAAGTAATACGACTATCCGAAATTATATTGAGTTACTGGAAGGTACTTTTTTGGGAGTTTTATTTTCTCCTTATGCCGTAAATACAAAAAAACGACTCATTAAATCTCCTAAAGTTTATCTATCGGATGCTGGTATTTTGCTTGCCCTACTACGACTAAAAAACTTCGAACAAGCGATAGGTCATCCTGTGTTTGGATCACTTTGGGAGACTATTGTTTTGAGTAACTTGTGGGGACATTTTCCTTCACTTGATATATACTTTTACCGTACCAATCACGGAAATGAAATCGATTTCTTGCTATCAGATGGGGTGAAAATGATCGCTATTGAGTGTAAAGCATCTAAAACCCCCAAATTATCAAAGGGGACATACAATGCTATCGAAGATGTGCAGCCTGATGCAACGTATCTAGTTGCTCCAATACAAGGAGAAGCATATTTTACAAAAGGTGGAATCCAAATACTTTCTTTGGATGCGCTCATAGCAGCCATTAAAGCCTTTTTCTGATTGATACAAATGATAAAATATAATTTCCTCGTCTCCATTTTATCCGTATATTGTGGTGCAATTCGACGCTGTTAGAAACAAGTCTATTCCACTATACTACTATACTCCCTAGCTTGCAGGCATTATTACAGCTCTAATCAATTACTTCGGTTATTACAATTGTTAGATTATTAAAGATAAAGCCCAAAAGCTTATGCGCATTCCCGTGTCATACATCCCCGGACAACCCACTCAATTGAAAGGATATGCCACTAAATTGGCTATTCTAGGTGTAGATTTTTTCTTTGCTATTGTTTCATTCTTGGGCGCATTGCTGATTACTGGTAATTTTGAGCTCAATTTTCTGGGCATTGCTTTTATTGGCTTTGCACCGATCACCTTGCTTTTGCTCCGAGCAATTTCGTTTGTATGGTTTAAAACGTATTTGATCATCATTCGATACGTGGGGGAAAAAGATTATAAGAATGTATTCTATGCGGTTTCTTTTTCTTCTGTGCTATTTTTTGGGTTAGTCTGTCTTCTGCCTAATATGCTTCCTAAAAGGGAAGCTTTTTCTATTGTTTTAGTCGACTATATACTGCTACTCGTGCTGACGGGAGGGTTCAGAATCGTGATTCGCCTAGTGGTAGATCGCCTGCGGCTGCAGCAAGGCTCTCGCCTGAATACAGTGATCTTTGGGGCAGGTGAAATGGGGGCTTTGCTAGCTAGAGTGCTGAAGCATAATGGTACACATAACTACCGCGTGGTTAGCTTTTTTGATGACAATCCCAAAGTGCATAAGAAGTACCTGAATGGAGTTCAGATTTTTAATCCTGATCCTTCTTTTGAGGCGGTGATCAAGAAGTTCAACATAAAGGTGGCGATTATAGCCATCAACCAATTGAGTGAGGAGCGACGTATTGCCTTTATCAACCAATGCTTGGCGCACAAGATTAAAGTACTCAAAGTACCACCTGCTGAATCTTGGTTAAGTGATACCCTACAAGTAGGGCAATTGCGGAATATTAATTTTGAGGATTTGCTAAACAGGCCTCCCATTCAGCTCGACAAAGAAGCAATTGATGATTCTATCAATGGAAAAGTAGTATTGGTTACTGGGTGCGCTGGGTCTATTGGTGGGGAAATTGTTCGCCAACTCCTGAACTTCCAGCCTGCAAAGATTATCGGCTTAGATCAAGCAGAAACACCCCTAGCAGCTATTCGGCTATCTATGGCTGATGCGGTTCATCAAGGGATATTCGAAACAGTAATTGGAGATATTAGAGATTGGAATAAGCTAGAGCGAATATTCAAGGAACATCAGCCTAGCTATGTGTTCCATGCAGCAGCCTATAAGCATGTACCCATTATGGAGCGCTTCCCAGAAGAAGCGATCAAGGCCAATGTGCTGGGAACTCGGAATTTAGCGCTCTTGGCTAGTAAGCATCGAGTAGAGAAATTTGTAATGATTTCTACTGATAAGGTGGTGAACCCCAGTAACGTAATGGGAGCGTCGAAGCGAATAGCAGAAATCTATGTACAAGCACTCAATTTTGCAGAGCGAAACAAAACACAGTTTATCACTACTCGCTTTGGAAATGTGCTGGGTTCCAATGGCTCTGTCATCCCCATCTTTAGAGAACAAATAGAGCAGCGCCAACCAGTTACCGTCACTCATCCTGAGGTAACTCGTTTTTTTATGACGATTCCTGAAGCCTGCCAGCTCGTACTCGAAGCCGGTGTAATGGGACATGGCGGCGAAATCTTCATTTTTGATATGGGCGCACCCGTCAGAATAGTAGACTTGGCCGAAAAGATGATTCAAATGGCAGGACTGACGCCGGGATTAGATGTAGAAATTAAATTCACCGGCCTTCGCCCTGGCGAAAAACTCTACGAAGAATTGCTAGATGTAGCAGAAGACAACCGCCCAACGCACCACCCCAAAATCAAAATTGCTGCCGTTCGGGCTAACGACTACCAAGCGATCAAAGCTCCTATTGAGCAGCTGATCAATACCGCTTTTGAGGAGAGTGATCCACTAGAGATTGTCAGGCAAATGAAGCAGATTGTTCCTGAATTTGCGAGCCAAAATTCTATTTTTAGTAAGTTAGATTAGTAATGAATTGCTCACTGAGCGCAGCCGAAGTGAGCAATTCTACCCCATGCTCAAAAAACTATTCCTACGCACCATCGGCCGCATCATCCCTTCTGATGTGTTCGCCCCGCGTTTCCCCGTTTCTGTAAAAGGAGTCTGCTTGATTGATGGTCGAGTAGTAGTCGTACAGAATGAGCGTGGGGAATGGGATTTGCCAGGGGGAAAGTTGCAAAAGGGAGAAGGTTTGAAACGAGCGTTGGCTAGAGAAATTAGGGAAGAGCTAGGGATAGAAGTACATGTAGGACGCTTACTTCAAGCCATGCAACTTCCTATTATGAACCAGATTGAAGTGCTAGTCATTATTTTTGAGTGTTTCACAGAAGCAAGCTTCGAAGAGCTGAAGATCAGTGGAGAAAATTTTGCATGGGGAACCTATAGTGTGTCTGAGTTGGGGGCCGTTAATTTTCCATTTGCCTACAAGGAGGTCGTGAAAAGTGTATCGGAGCAAGGAAAATAAGAGGTTGGGAGGCTCCGAGTTTATGTAAATTTAAAGTCTGACTTTAAATTTGCATAAAATACCCCTTACAGAAAAGCATAAAACAATATGAACAACCAACAACATACCTTCGTAGCCATCATGGCCGGAGGAATAGGCTCTCGATTTTGGCCGGCTAGCAGAGTAGCTCGACCAAAACAGTTCTTAGATATTCTAGGAACAGGAAAATCTCTGATCCGAATGACATTCGAGCGTTTCCTGAAGGTCTGTCCAGCAGCGCATATCTACATTGTGACCAATAAAGACTACCGCGCATTAGTAAAGGAACACCTACCAGAATTGCAAGACCATCAAATCTTGGGCGAACCTTCGCGCAATAATACCGCTCCCTGTATTGCCTATACTGCGCTCAAGCTACAGCAAATTGACCCTAATGCTAATTTGATTGTAGCACCGTCCGACCATGTGATTCTGGACGAAACTAGTTTTGTAACTACCATCCAAAAAGGATTAACCTTTACCGAAGCAGAGGATGCTTTATTGACTTTGGGTATTCAACCCACCCGCCCCGATACAGGCTACGGATATATTAACTACGAAAGTGGCAGTAAAGATGGCGTACACAAAGTCGCTAAGTTCACTGAAAAACCAGTAATGAAAGTAGCGGAATCTTTTTTAGCTAGTGGAGACTACCTATGGAATGCCGGAATCTTCGTATGGCGTGTGAAAACCCTGTTGGCTGCTTTTGATAAATATGCATCCGCTATTACCGATATTTTGGGCGCTTCACCAGCATGTTTTAATACCGAAACAGAGCAACCCTTCATTGATGAACACTATCCCAAAACCCCCAAGATTTCGATCGACTATGCCATTATGGAGCAAGCCGATAATGTATACACTATACCTTCAGCTTTTGGTTGGTCTGATTTGGGAACTTGGGCTTCTCTGCATGCAGAAGGTAGCAAGGATGAAGCGAGGAATGTCGTACAAGCACATCACCAAGTCGTAGAAGACGTAGAAGACTGCTTAATCCGGACATCCAAGGGCAAACTAGTCGTCATCAAAGGCCTGAAAGACTTTATTGTAGTCGATGAAGAAGATGTCCTACTCATCTATCCCAAATCAAAAGAGCAAGAAATCAAAAAAATACAGAAGCGGGTGGCAGAAGATTTTGAGGGGCGTTATTCGTAGCATTTAGGTACACTAATCAGGTAGAGTGGGGCTATTTCTCAGATAGAGAAGTAGCCCCACTTTCAATTTATACTGACGATTAATTGGTTTGCTACATGCAAACCAGTTAATGTGCAGTATACCGCGTACTGCGGCACGCGGTATACTGTACCAAAGCGGTTTGCAATGTGGCAAACCACTTTGCGTCATGTATAACAAGGTTAAATTCGAATAGCACTTTGCATTTAACAAGGTTAAATTGTAAATTAGGAATAATGAAGATCAAAAGACATCTGCTACCAGTACTTGAAAATCACCTCCATGAGCCAGAGATGACGCTGCTCATAGGCCCAAGGCAAGCTGGGAAAACTACCTTATTGAAGTTTTTAAAGACTAAGTTGGAAGGTCAAGGGGCGACTTGTTTGTTTTTCAATTTGGATATTGAAAAAGACGCTGCGCTATTTGCCGGTCAAGAGGTATTTGTACGGTACTTAAAAGCATTAGCCGGCTCAAAAAGAGCATTCATCTTCATCGATGAGATACAACGCTTGACTAATGCAGGTCTTTTCCTCAAGGGAATCTACGATCGAGATTTGCCATATAAATTTATCATAACAGGTTCGGGAAGTTTGGAGCTGAAGGAGCATATCTCTGAGTCGCTCGTCGGGCGAAAGCGAAATTTTTTCCTGCCGACAGTTTCTATGTGGGAATGGCTAGGCTATGCGATGGAAGGGCAGCCACAAGAACAGTTATCGACTATTCTCAGCATAGACCAAGCACTTGAAGAGCAATTGCTACAAGAATACCTCACTTTTGGAGGATACCCTCGGGTGCTGACGCAAGATCGGATAGTAGATAAAAACGCGACGCTCCAAGAAATCTACCAAGGATATATTGAACGTGATCTTAGAGATTTGCTACAGCTAGAAAAGGTAAATGCTTTTGTAGTGTTGCTACAATTAATCGCGAATCGAACTGGACAACTGATCAATTATCAAGATCTATCTAAGATGACGGGTCTATCTACACCTACCATCAAAAACTATTTATGGTATGCTGAAAAAACCTTCATTATAGCCGCTGTCACGCCTTTCTTTCGAAATCGAGAAAAAGAAATTATCAAATCACCGCAGTACTACTTCTGGGATTTGGGCTTACGAAACTTTCTTCGTGGTACTTATGAAGATATTGCCGACCAAGGCATGCGCTTTCAGAATCTCGTTTTTTTGCTATTGCAAGATCGATTCAAAGACTCGATTGCAAAAATCCAATTCTGGAGAACCCAGGCGCAGGCAGAAGTTGATTTTGTTGTAAGTAGTGGTGTTCAACTACTACCTATCGAAGTAAAGTCTGGTAAGCTTAAAAAGACCACTTTAGGACGTTCGATGCACAGTTTTATCAAAAAATACCAACCCAAGCAAGCATGGATTATCAATCGACAGTTAGCGAAAACTGTTTCAGTCGGTGATACGCTCGTTCACTTCATCCCTTGGTATCATTTGCCAAAGTTTGAGAACCATCCTTAAGAAGATTAGCCTATTTCAAGACGATTTGAACTCCCAAGCACTCCCATTCAGTACTTTTTTAGTAACATTGCGATTAGATGTAATGCCGCTGCCCATCTTTGTATATGTTCCCCGATCGAATTGACGAAGCAACTACCGAGCAATGCACAAAAATATTAATGCTAACCAGAACTATACCATTGGAATTGTCTCTAATTCTACTTGGTATACGTACAATTTCCGCCTAGGTTTAATCCGAACGCTAATGCGTTTGGGGTTCAAAGTAGTAGTGATTGCCCCTAAAGATCATTACAGCTCTAAGTTGATTGCAGAGGGGATTGGTTTTCAGCATATTGCATTGAATGTTTACTCTACTAACCCGCTCAAGGAGTTAGATTATATTCGAAAACTGGCAGTCTTGTACAAGCGACATCAGCTAGATTTTATTTTTCATTACACGGCAAAGCCCAATGTTTATGGTAGCATCGCAGCATGGTGGACTCGTATTCCATCTATTGCAATCACCACGGGCTTAGGAGTACTTCGCGAGGAGAAAGATCGAGTTTCCAAGCATGTATTGAGAACGTTTTATAGGATAGCAGGCTGGCTTAGCAAAGAAGTATGGTTCCTTAATCAAGATGATCAAGACCTGTTTTTGAAGCATCGTATAGTCGCTGCTAAAAAGACCGCTTTACTGCCAAGTGAGGGAGTCGATATTTCTTGGTACCAACCTATAGAGGCTCAAAAAAGTGCTACCCAGTCCTTTCGCTTTTTACTGGCTACCCGACTCGTTTGGAGCAAAGGAGTAAAGGAATTCTATGAGGCCGCTAAATATTTCAAAAAATACTATCCCAATGTTCGATTTCAATTGGCTGGCTTTATCGTACCTGAGCATCCTGACGGTGTTTCCTACGACTTGGTGCAGCGTTGGCAGAAGGAGGGGATCGTCGAATACCTTGGAGAAATTGAAGATATTAGGCCGCTGATTGCCAATGCGGACGCGGTATTGCTGCCTTCTTTTTTTGGAGAAGGAGTGCCTCGTGTTTTACTGGAGGCCGCCAGTATGGCCCGTCCTATTATTACTACTGATTATATTGGGTGTAAAGAAGTAGTACAGCATGGAGTCAATGGCTTCTTGTGCAAAGCACGCTCTATAAAAGATTTGATCAATAAATTGGAATTATTTATTGACCTGCCAGCTAGCGAACGTACCCGTATGGGCCTAGCTGGTCGGAGAATGATACTCGAAAGGTTCGATGAAGATCTTATCATTCAGCACTATTTGAAGGCGTTAAAACGCCATCTGCCTGCTGTACACATCGGAGGCAAAGCCGTGCAAAGCCGGTTATCTTCTCAGCGGTAGTTGCTGGTCAATAAACTTGATAATCTTCTTTGACGCCTGTCCCGTCCCAAAAATAGTCTGCGGAGCAACCTCTTTAGTTCCAATAGTGCTCAATGCTTGTATAATGTCATCTTGCTCAATGGCACAAAGCTGAATCACTTCTGAAGCCAATGCCTCCGATCGCTCCGTTACTTGGCGCAGCACAATCGTCGGAATACCCAAGGCAGTTGCTTCCTCCTGAATTCCTCCACTATCCGTAATAATCCCTTGCACCTGCTGCAACAAGTAAACAAATGCCTCGTAAGGCAACGGCTCTAAAAGCGTAATGTTGGGTACATCTTCTAAAAGGGCATATACTGGTTCCTGCACCTTAGGGTTAGGGTGAACTGGAAAGATCAACTGGTGCGTCCCCATTTGGGCGAAAGCCCTCAATGCACGGCAAATCGTAAGCAGGCGCTCCCCAAAATTTTCCCGCCGATGTACGGTCACCAAAACCATAGGTTTTTCTGGTAAGGTGACTGATTCTAGATGCTGTTGCAATTGCAGGACAGTAGGAGGCGCTTGGCGCAAAATACGTGCTTGGGCATAAAACAGCGCATCAATCACCGTGTTACCGCTTTCGCAAATAGTTTCTGCTGCAATACCCTCTTGGAGTAATTGGTGCGTTGCCTTGGAGGTTGGCGTACAATGCCAGCTCGCTAAGCGACTAATCATTACCCGATTCAATTCTTCTGGGAACGGGCTATATCTCTGAAAGGTGCGAAGACCAGCTTCAATATGCACTACAGGTAGGCGCTGATAGAAAGCTGCCAATGCCCCTACATACGCACTTGAGGTATCGCCCTGTACGATTACAGCATCAGGAATTTCCTGCTCAAAAATAGGGGCTAGTGCCAAAAGCAAATGTGCAGCAAAACTACTGAGCGAAGTATTT
Organism: Bacteroidota bacterium; assembly: GCA_039208045.1. Lineage (GTDB taxonomy): Bacteria > Bacteroidota > Bacteroidia > Chitinophagales > Saprospiraceae > JBCCRH01. The sequence continues at coordinate 4,334 of JBCCRH010000097.1, read as the reverse complement.
TCAAGTTGTAGCGTGTAGTCTGCTTGGATGTCAAAAAAAGCAAGAATAGGATGGAGCAGCGATTGATGTTGTCCAGTAACTATTATTTTTAGTTCAAAATCGAGGGGAGTGCGTTGTGCCTCATGGATAAGTGGCGCTAACTTGATGGCCTCCGGACGCGTCCCAATAATGAAGAGTAGTTTTTTCAAAAGCAACAGATTTGGGAAAGCAAGACAAAAAAGTATTGGTTTTTATGTTGACGCGGCGTGGCTGTTTGGCCTACGCCACCCCATTAGTCGAGCAACTGCGACAAGAAGTGCCCCTGAGAGTCTATACCTCTGCTTATGCCACAGAGCGACTGCCTAAAGATAGCATACCTATCAAGACTTACCGCAGTGGCTTCGAATTTTTTTGGAATAGTCTGGTGCGCCTTCCACTTTTCCTCTGGCAGCTACGCCGAGTCTTCCAACAGGGTTATAAGACAGCCTATTTTCCCCTTTTTCATCCTTGGAATTGGTGGATTATGCATTGGTGTAAATGGTGGGGCCTACGTATTGTATTCACTGTGCATGATGGGGTACCACATCAAGGTGAACAGAGTCTAGGGGCATTTCGCTTGCGCAAATGGTGCATTCAATCAAGTGATCAATTAATATTCTTGAGCCATTTTGTGCAACAGCAAGTTACAGAGCGATACACCTTTCGGGGAAAAGCTACTGTAATACCACACGGGATTGTCCATCCATCTTCCTTACGGAAAATACCACGCCAGCTACCGCAAAAACGTGTCCGTCTGCTTTTCTCTGGTCGCCTTTCGGCTTACAAGGGCTTAGACTTATTGCTTGATGCAATGGCGCAACTTACGGCCGATCCTCGCTTGACGCTCACTGTTGCCGGGATGCCCATCAATGGCTATCAGCTGCCTACGCTACCAGAGAATACCAAAGTAATCGCCAAGTGGCTAGCCGAAGAGGAGCTAGCAAAACTGCTTCAGGAGCACAATATTTCGATCCTTCCTTATATAGAAGCCTCTCAATCTGGTGTCATTCCCTTGGGCATCGCCGCAGGTTTGCCAATGATTTGTACAAAAGTAGGCGGCTTGCCGGAGCAATTGACAAAAGAAGAAGCTGTATGGGTAGCACCTGAAGTGGATAGCTTGGTAACAGGCATCAAGCAATTAGCTAGTGATCCCATACTCTATGCCGATTTGCATCAAAAAATGTTGGCCAAACAAGCAACGCTGAGTTGGGAGGCTGTCGCCCAAAAAGTAGCTACTTTTTTGTAGGCATGGCAGGTTTGCAATTAAGGAGTCTTCTGCAAAAGCATCATATACCGCTCCGCTATCCGCTCCAAGCGATAAGGCCTCCCCAATCGCTCCACCACCTCCTGATCTACCCTTTTCCCTACAGCATGTTCTAAAAAATCAATAAATCGAACAGCTTCCTGCTCTGCTTCTTTTGCGCCAAGCAACCGAATATGCATTATAAGAGGATAACCTTCAAAAAAAGCTTTAAACGTATCCGCTTCAGCGGAATAAATATTGACAATAGGTTTTCTACTCATCAAATAGTCCGCGCTTTTGCTAGGCAAATGATAGGTGGTTGTATTGCTAATATTGAGCAATACATCGGTCTGCTCAATTGCTAATGACACGTCTGCTCTACTAATAAGGCCGTGTAACTGAACAACTGAATTTAGCTCTGGGAATTGCTGAAACCGCTCTGCAAATGGCCCATTGATTTCACCAAAAAAGTGTACCCGCAAGCGTTGTGCTAGTGCAGGAGCTTGTCTTAGGCTTTGCGCCAAAAGTTTGAGAAAAGTATCCGGTGTGCGTACCCCTTGGTAAAAACTTCCAAAGTAAGAAAGGTGGAGGTGGTTCGACTCAAAATAGGGGAGGGGAGCGTTAGAAGTGATCGCTGGTGCTCGAAGGTTAAAGAGTGGCGGCGTTACCGCAAACTTTGCGCACTGCTCCGAGAAGTGTTGCTCATAAGCTTCTTGCGCAGCCAGTACGGTGAAGGAGACGGCATCCGCTTTCGCTAAAATATCCGCTTCTGCCCTGAAGTTGCGGCGGCGATAAAGCTGGAAATTATTGACGAAAAATTCCTTGGAAATGGCAAAAGGGTCTTCAATATCTACCAGCCAATGGACCTTCGGAAATGCCTGCTTACCAGCCACTGTAATACGGTGGGCCGTAAAGGGCAGCCCTACACTAATCATCGCATCAAACGAGTGTGCGCTCAGCAACTGCCGCACGCGACGCTTGCCCGGGCCATACCAGAGTATCGCCCCATCTGGCCAATACAGCCGCCGCCAAGTACGATCAATCAGCCACTCCAAGCATTTTCTTGCTCTACTATGAGCAACAGGTTGCAGCCCTCCCACTCGCCCTCTCACTTGCCCGTTACCCCATACACTCAACGCCCAATCCAGTAGCGTATGCTGCCCTGCCCGATGCACCTGCACCCCTTGGCATACTCTACTTTTGGGTTCGCCCAAAAGGCTCGTACATAGTACATGCACCTCATGCCCCTGCTGCACCCAATACTCCGCTATGGCGCTCCAACGATATACGTTGGGGCTTTTTGAGGGATGGTATAGGGCTGTGATGATTAGTATGCGCATTTTTATTCTTTAGGAATTTTAAATCCATCAGTAAGATGACCACCACGCATTTGAATTCTTTTGTGGAAATCTTTTGGAAAACAAGGCTGTGGAGTACTCCAGCAGCTATTATTATTCGATACATGAATAGGCGTACGATTTAGCAAGAATAGTGTTAGCTGAGTTGATGTTTTAATTGGTAATAATCTGGGCAAAGTGGTGTACTGAACGTTGCTGGAAAAAATATGGTAAGGAAATATCAAGTTTCTTACACTAGATGCTATGAGGATTACCAAGACTAAAATTAGAATAGGTCGCAAATTTTTTCTTATTAAGAATTGGAAAAGAGTCAAAAGGTGAAGATTGACAAAGAAAAAGATCCATGCCCAACCAAAACGTACATCAGGATACCTGAAAAACCAGATTAAAAGAAATGGAATTGGTAAAAGTAGTGCCAGCAATAATGAGGAATCAATTTTAGAATTACCAGTAATATACAAGATCAACCTAAATGGTAAAATTAGTAGCGTCGTAGCTAATCCAAAAACTACAAGAATGGAATGTAAACGAGTTGGAATATTTTCAAGCCACATCGGAAACCACTCTGAAAAGATAATGGGTGTTATTTCATAACAATTAATTTCTCTGGAATATCCATAAGTAGCATGCTCTGATACGTAATTATATTGGCCAGCTGCAACAGAAATTGGTACTTTCCAATTAGGATCAAATAAGTCTATAATATAGATTGGATAGACTAGATATCCGGATAAAATATAGTTTCGATATAGCCATGGAGTAAAATAGATTATACCAAACAGTGCAATAGAAATCAATCGTCGAGGGTTCGCTTGAATTAAAGGGAAGAGAATAGGAACTAGAAAAAAGCCAAAGAATAATGATATAAACTTAGTGGTTGTTAAAAACATAAATAATGAAAAGAGTAGGAGAGACCTATAATCACATTTGCCTAAAGTTTGATCTTCTGTCTTTTCTAAGAAAAGGAAGAAAAACCACAAGCCTAGAAAAATTATGGAATAATCGGCAGCAGATGCAGTGAAATAAGATCTGAATGGTAGAATTAGAGCGAAAGGTTTCAGAAAATCAGCAAGGAAGTAAGTATGGTCTCTTTTCCACAAACGCGAAAAGCCTTTCAGGCAGTAAAAGCTGAACAGAACTCCTATTAACGCATTGAGATCGTTTGTTCCTCCTTTTAGTAAGAATGGGAAGTGAAATACCGCACTTAAAACATGAAAAGAAGAATTGAAACCAATACGATCCTCAATATTGGCCAAACCTGGAATAAGTGGATACTGTACCATCCATTGAATGAATGGCATATAGTATTCACCTTCATCCTCAATGTCACTCATACCTGAAGCATGAAGCAGCGCCATAAAGCCGAAACACAACCAAATAGAGACTATCCACCATGGTAAGGCCTTGATTTTGGCAATCCCCGTTTTGAAAGTAATCTTCCATTTGTACCAATAAAAAAGAAGGAGTATGGAGGCTAATAATAGGAGAAATGAGAAAAATTCAATATTGAGACGTATAAAAATAGAAGCAATTTGCGCTAAAAACGAGATAAACATCAATCCTAACACTACAGTATGATGAATGCCTATGGAGTGATAGCTCTCTTCTGTACGGAATATTTTAGCTAAAACGCTCCAACTAATCATTCCTATTGGAATACTAATTCCACAGATCAATAGCCATGTTCCGACAATAAACAGCATTAGAAATGTGAT
>JBCCRH010000096.1:0-15598 GCA_039208045.1 Bacteroidota bacterium | reverse complement strand
GCTCCTCTAACCCCAGCTTTACCACTACTCCTTCCCCTTTTTTACCATATACCCCCGTACCATGCGCCTCATCCACTACCAGCGCTGCTTGATAGTGCTGGCACAAATCTACCATTTCCTGCAAGGGTGCCTGATCGCCATCCATAGAATATACACTCTCTACGATTACAAATCGATTCCCCTGCGCTTTCCTCAGCCGCTCTTCTAAATGCACCAAGTCATTATGCCGAAAGTTATACGTTCGAGCGGGTGAGAGCAGCAAACCCTCCCGAATAGAAGCATGAGCCAGTTGATCATAGAGAATGGTGTCATGGCGAGTAGCCATACAAGCAATCAAGCCAATATTGGCCGAGTAGCCCGAATTGAACAAAAGCGCGGCTGGAGCATTGAAATAGTGTGCTAAGCGGCGCTCCAATCGCTCAAAAGCAGGGGCGTTACCACTAATAAGACGAGAACCAGTAGCGCCAGTAGGAGCACCAGATAATTGGAATAACTCAGCACTATCCCTGGCAAAGCCCAGGTAATCGTTAGAGCAAAAATCAATGCGTGCACTCGGCTGCGGGAGTGTCCGAAAGGCATTAATCGATTTTCGATGATCTAGCTGCGCTTGTAAACGTTGTTCAATCGGCTGCATGCCGCAAAGGTAAAAAAATAGGGAAAAATGAAATTTGGTAAACTGTCAAATATTGAAAGCGTCGATTTTAGCTTGCCACCCGATGCGAGTACCAACCAGAATATTTTGGCTACAGCCACACAAAAAGAAGGTGCCGCCAAGCACTTGCAGTTCTACATCGGTTGCACTGGCTGGAGTATGAAAGAATGGGTCGGCACTGTCTACCCAAAAGGAACCAAAACCACAGACTACCTGCGCCACTACGGCCAGCAGTTCAACACCATCGAGCTCAACACCACCCACTACCGCATCCCTACCCTCGAAATGATTGCCAAGTGGAAAGACCAAACGCCCTCTGACTTTCGGTTTTGTCCAAAAATACCACAGACGATCAGCCATCGCCGACAACTAGGGGCCTACTCTTCTGCCCTCACCCAGTTTGCAGACGCCATCCAAGGCCTAGAGGAACGGCTGGGCTGCTGCTTTATGCAACTCCCTCCCTATTTTGGCAGCGATCGCCTACCCCAGCTCACTCAATTTGTGGAGCAGTTTCCCAACCACATCCCATTGGCCATCGAAGTCCGCCACGAAAGCTGGTTCGACACACCAAATGCCGCTAGCGGCCTCGTTGATTTGCTACAAAAGCACCACATGGCTTGGGTACTCACCGATGTAGCTGGCCGCCGCGATGTCCTGCATATGCAGCTGACCAATCGCACAGCGATGGTACGTTTTGTAGGCAATGGCCTCCACCCGACCGACTATAGCCGTATTGATGACTGGGTCGAGCGCCTGGCCACTTGGTACCAGCAGGGCCTTTCTGAAGTGTACTTTTTTCCACACGAGCCGGATAATGTGCTAGCCCCGCAATTGGCTGCTTATCTTTTGGAGCAAGTGCAAAAGCTTTCGTTTGTGCAAGTTCGGGGCCCGAAATTGAGGGATGAGCAGGAGGGGCAGATGAGTTTATTTTAGCTATATACAAATTCTAATGCTCTGTACTCCGTCCAGGCGAAGGGCTTGCGCTTGAGGCTGAAGCCAACGTGGCCGCCTTGCTTGGGCGTTTCCAGGAAGAGTAAGGGGTGCTTGGCGCAAATATCAGAGGGGTAATCATTGGGGCTGAGGATGGGGTCGTTGTAGGCATTGATGATTAGAATGGGGATTTGAGTGCCGGCCATGAAGTTCACGCAAGAGGCTTTTTCGTAGAAATCATCGGCGTCGCGATAGCCATTGAGGGGGGCAGAAAAGAAATTATCGAAATCGCGCCACTCTTGGATGTCGTCGAACTTAGAGAAATCTACTTGATCGGGGAATTGTGCTGCTTTCTTGCGTATTTTTTCTTTTAAACTATTAAAGAAGCGCTTGCGGTAGAAGAAGTTGTGTGGTTTTTCTAGCTCTTCCACAGCTCCTTTCATTTCGCAAGGTGCAGAAATGGCAATACCCTTTACGATAGGTTCTGGTATATCAGCACCATTGGCACCTAGATATTTTATGGTAATACTGCCGCCCATACTGAAGCCAATGAGGAGTACCTTTTCGTAATCTTTAGTCTTTAGGGCATGGGCAATCACTTCGGCAATATCTTCGATTTCGCCGTGATTATATAGGCGTAAAGCCCGATTCATTTCGCCACTACAGGAGCGGCAGTTCCAAGCTAGCACATCCCAGTGATGGTGAGAAAAAAACTTGGCCATACCACGCACATAATGCCGATCGGAATTGCCTTCCAGGCCATGAGATAGAATCACCAACTGCCGTTGCCCATTATCTACCCAGTCGAGATCGACAAAATCGCCATCAGAAAGGGTCAATCGCTCCCGCTCATAGGGAACTTCTATTTTGCGCGTAAGCGCGGGGTAGATGGTCTGCACATGGCCATTGAACAGATATAAAGGAGGCTTCGGATAAGCGGATGCTTGCAATACTGGCATGACGGGGGGGGATTGTGAATTATTTTAGCTACCTGCTTCTACGGTATGCAGTTCTTTGCCTGCTCGCCTCGGTGAAAGGGTGGCCGACTTATCGCCTTCTGCAATGATATAGTATTGAAAAATAGCGCCTTCTACCCGTTCTTCTACAGTTGCTCCGTAGATGCCATCTGCTTCGTCTATGTCATTATGACCGCCATCATCCATCATTTCCATGCGCGAGAATCGGCCACTAGTGCCATAGCGGTACATCAGCCAAGCGCGTTCCGTCCCTTCGATCTTACTATTGACAACGATAGCAGAGCCTAAATCGTCAGGTTTCACCTCTGAAATGACCGGTGCTGCACGGCTTATTAAAGGATGCTTAGATAGATAGGCAGCGCGGCCATTCATTAGCTCCATGATGCCAATGATAGACGATTTGCCCGCTTTAGAAGAAGCGTATAAATTTTGCTCAAACCCTTCATAATTGTAGAGCTTGTTCTCGTCGGATTCAACGGCTTCTTTTATGATAGTTTGCACTTCTTTAGCCCGATTGACAAAGGTAGAATCCATGAAGTTTTCTTCTAAGATCGTACGCATATGTGCGATATACATCTTCTGATACAAGTCGATCTTTAGTAGCTGTGTAATCAGTGGACGTTTCTCGTTTTTTTGCTTGTAATGCAAAAGTGGGCTCATCTTTTGCATCGCAGTATTGGACAGTGGCTTGGTAATGCCCGTGTAGCGGAAGCCTCCAAAACAAAGGTTCATATCCCAAACAACAGGGTGAAACAGACCAGCTTCATCGCGGTATAAGTAGTAATTGTGGCAAAATTGACCGGTGTAGCTATCCAGATTGACCAGTACATTATTGAAAGCCAACATCCATAATACCTCATTGATATCAATAATTTCTTCTACGCGCCCCGGCTCGTAATGCAACTTAGTAGCTAGCTCTATTACATCCTGCCAGCCGTAGTCGGTCTTCATCTCATAATAAGGCATGTAGCACAGTGAATCTTTACCCAGATACATCAGCGAAGACTTCTCCCCTTTTGGGCAGGTGCTACTGGCTTTTGCCTTCCAGTTGGGGTCGCATTTTACCAGCGTTCCCCCTTTATCTCCAAAGTTTTCTTTTAGAAACTTCTTGTCTACTGATTCGGTATTGTTGTATAAGCCTAAATACTGATCATTTACGTATAGCTTAGCGAAGTTGGCACGGGGGGCATGCATATACTTATTTGCAATTTCGTAGGATAGTACCTCCCTTAAAAAGCTAGGATCGCGAAAAACATTAGAGAGTTTTAGCGTCTCAAAGCCATCAGGCAGTTTATGCTTTTTCTCGTCGAAGTCTAACTTAATATTGAAAGGAAGCTTATCAGAAAACTTGCGCACACTATTGTAAGAGCTATTACCCTTGTAGCGCACTCCGATGCCTTCGTACTTTTTACCATTGATGGTCACATCTCCTTTGAGGCGCTTTTCTTCGCCTGCCTGTTTGAGCGAATCCAGTACTTCATGCCAGTTGTCTTGCTCAAAAGTGAGACGTACTTCTAAGAAGTTATCGATAGCATAGGTACTCTTTTCTTGGGCGAAAAGGGTAATTCCTAACAAAAGAAAGCTACAGGAAAGTAGTATATGCTTTGACATCTATAAGAGATTATGGTTTTTTAAAAAAAGTGACTATTGGTGATGGGCTAACTGGGATGGGTCTAGTAAAAACGAAAGGTTCGACTGGAATGTTGCTTTAAATCATCATTCCAATCGAACCTTGTATGCAGTTTATATGCGCTTGAAAGCGTATTTTATTTATTGAGCTCTGCTAAAGAAGCAGTATGACGTTTGTACATATAATTGGATGGGCTGTAGCTTACCATTTTAGCATTTTCTGCAAAAATGTAGTACTCAACTGAAGTTTGGCCGCTGCCCGGTGTTAGGGTTACCCCAAATACTCCATCGTTCGCCTCGCCGTCGTTGTGCTGCCCATCGTCCATCATTTTGGTTTGCTGGAAATCCATTTCGCCACCAAAGCGATAAAATACCTTTACTTCCTTTGGAAACTGCTCCACTGTAGCCGTGATTTCAAAATCTTTGATTTGCTTGCTTGACAAGGGCTCGCGCTTTGCCAAGGTGATATTCTTTACCGCTGGTGGAATAATGGACAGCATATCTTGTCCCTTAAGGAAATCGGCCCGACGATCCATCAACTGCACGATTCCCGGAATTTTACTGCGCTTACCAATAGTGGACGTCAAGCTACGGTTAAACTCTTCTGCATTGTAGTAGCGATTGCGATCTTCCATATATGCACCTTTAATCAGGCCCTGTAAGTCTTTAGCACGGCTCTCGTAAGCACTGTTTAAAAAGAAATCATCGAGTATGGTTCTGATATGTGAAAGGTAGACTTTCTTATAATCATCATTTTGAAGGAGCTTGGAGATGAGCGGTGTTTTCTCATTAGCCATGTGGAGCATGGGATCCATTGCTGCCAATTCGGTAAAGCGCAAATCGGAGCCTACCCCCGTATTTTTATAGCTACCAAAGCACAGGTTCAAATCCCAAATAATGGGGTTAAAACGGCCATCCTTATCTTTGTACAGATAGTAGTTTTGATTGTGACGCCCGGAGTAGCTATTAAGGTTAACCACTACATTATTGAAGGCCAACATCCATAAGGTACGATCTACATTGAGCACCTCCTCAATACGCTGCGGCTCTTGCTCCAAGATGCGGGTCAACTCAATTAAGTCATCCCACCCATCTTCTGAAAGGATGGTGAAATTATGCAGGTAGCATTTCGCTTCCCCATCGTATTGTAGGGAGCCATCCGCGTCGCTGCGGCAGCCACTTGGTGGGGTTTCATCCAGATTTGGAGTGCTCTTAAAGAAGCTCCCATCGGTATTCCCAAAATTGGTCTGTAGAAAAGCTTCATCTACTGCTTCTAAGTTGACTAATAACCCATAGTAGTCGTCATTGACCATTACCTTAGCGTAGTTGGCTTGTGGAGCGGGCATGTAGCTTCTCGCAATCTCATATCCCAATACCTCTCGTACCATACTCGGATCGCGTAGTGCATTGGACAGCTCCAATACTTTATGCCCGCCGTAGTTTTGCTTCTTTTTGATATAGTTGAGCTTGATGTACAGGGCATTACGGTTCATCCCTGGGCGGAACGTACGCGAATTGCGGTAGCGTACCCCTACATCTTTTAAGGTGGTGCCGTTGATGGAAATATTACCGAGTAACATATCATCGCCATTGAAACGTAGCGAATCTAACAGGTAACGCCAATCCTCTTGCTCAAAGGTGATTTGCAGATCCTGCACTTGACCAGGCTTGTAAAAATTGGAGTCGCTTTGCCCTTGTACTAGCACTAAACCAAGGCAAAAACTAAAGAGTAGAACTATTTTTTTCATATTTAAATCGATAAGCTTTTTGCAGATGTGTCAACAACAACCTTAGCGATTGTTGCCTGGTGCAATATTAATAAAATAATATGATATTGGGACGGCGCACAAAGACTGAACGCACAATCGCTCTCATCAATTGTTTAGGGCACTAGTAACAAAACCACAACCAGCATGAAAAAGCTCATTTTTTTATTCCTACCGATTGAACAAGTCTTGCAAATGAAGCACTAGATTGAGTGACATCACTGCAATAAGTCCCAAAGCTAATAGGCGGAGCCACCAGCCATTTTGCTTTCGAAAATCGTCTGATTTTTTTTGGACTGCAGCATCTTTAGATTTAAAAAATCCTCTGCTGTAGAGGTAGATGTAGACCCCCAATCCTAAGAAAAGTAACTCTACTATTAAGCCAATAACATCCATAGTCTCTAATTTTGAACTTCTTCAAAAAAGCCAGTAGCTCTGTTTTTGCGCACATTGTCCCAGTTGAAATAGCGGCCATTCATTACCACATATACTCCAGGGGGCAAGATCTGTACAAAGGCCAAAGCGCTACCTAGGTTAAAGAAACCGTCAGAGGAGGTACCAAAGGCGTAAGGCACCATGGCCCCAGTTAGTACAATCGTTTTATCCTTTATTTCTGCTTGCGCTAAATAAGTTGCTGTTTCAACGATCCGATCTGTACCGTGGGTAATCAAGATAGAGCGGTTCGTATTACGCTTGCAATTATAGGCGATGATTTGCCGGTCTTCGTCAGTCATGTCTAAGCTGTCGACCATCATCAGGGTTTTGATGTCGAGATCAATGGTACACCTACCCCGCTGGAACATGCCTGGCAAATGGGTATCTTTAAAAAATAAGGTGCCAGAGATGTAATTGTAGTCTTTGTCGAAAGTACCTCCGGTAATAAAAATTTGAATCATGGTGGTTAGGGAATTTTCGGCAAAGATAAGTGTTCCCTATTGGCCTTTTTGATATTCTGCAAAGAAAATTATACCGGCAATAAATAACGCAATGACGATAACCAGCAGGGCAATTTTCAATGCAGAAACCGGCTTTTTACCATGTATCTTACCCGTTTGTCCATTGATATAAAATTGGAAATCCTTGCCATTGTAAGCATACGAGCAAATCCACAAAGGCAATACCAAATGCTTGAAAGTTTGAGCCGACTTTTGGGTAGATACACGCAAATTACGCTGTGTATCGCCTCCCAACTGAGCAGAGCACATTTGCCGAATACGGCCATCCATAATCTGGTCAGCCATCTGATAGCCATCTTCTACTTGAAGTTGGTACAACTCTGCCTCCCACCCTACCAGCAAACGCGGATCGTAGTTAACTACTTCTTCTAAGCGATAAGGCATAATCTTCTGCGCTTTCTTTTGAGAAAGCCCGTGTGAGGCGATCACCAGGACATCGTCAAAAAAGTGGCTTAGCCGACCGCTGCGCTGCTTCCAGCGTGTCTTGCGCACCTGCTTGGTCACCATTTTACCATTCTGCCGCACCCTTTTGGTAACATAGTAATAATAGCCAGCCTGGCCACTCCACTGCGACTCGGTCTTAGCATCATAAGTCCAAAAGGGAATGTAAATACCATGCAGTGTCTCAATAGCAGCAAAGCGCTTCAAGCCATTAGGATGAAACCAACCTTGTTGTACCCATTTAGTGAATATCTTCTCCGCTTCCTCGCGAGAAATATAGAACGGAATAATGCCAATTGGCTGAATTAATTGGTGATCGTAGGCCTCTAGATTAACTTGCTGCGACCCACAAAAGCCACACTGCACCTTCACCCGATCGGATTCGAGCATCATTTTGGCCCCACAATTATCGCAGTCAAACACCCGCTTCCCCACTTGCTCGGGCACCATTTCGCGCAAGCCAGAAGCCACACGCGCCAGCGATTGCTCTACCACCTTATCATTTGCACGATCCAATTCCTCCTGATAGCCGCAGTAATCGCATACGATCTTCTGGTGCTTTGCCGAGTAGTGAAGCTCACTACCACAGGAAGGGCACGGTAATTTCAGCGTGTCCTCTAGGTATGTTCCAGCCGTTGAGTCGTCCATGGATTAGAGTCTGGCTAGTAGTTCTTTCTTTTTAGCATCAAATTCTTCTTGGGTAAGAATGCCTGCTTCCTTGAGCGGCCCAAGTTCTTTAAGGGTAGCTAAGACTTCTTCTCTAGTCATGGCCTTGCCATTTCCAGTTACTTGCCCTTGGTTTTGCTGGTTCATCATCATCTGCGCCATGCCCATTCCAATACCAATTCCTACGCCATCGCTAGCACCGCCACTGGGGTTCTCAGCAGCCTTCTCCATAGCTTGTGCTTGTTGAAATTGCTGAAACTTCGCCATATCATCGACCATATTCATATTGGTCATCTTGTCGTAGAATTCTTCTACTTCTTTGGGTAAGGTTGTGGAGCTGATCTGGAATTTTACCAACTCAATTCCCAAAGGCGAAAGATTTTCTTGTACTACAGGTGCTACCTTATCCCCCAACTCGGTATAATTAGCTACCAAATCCATCACAGATACTTCGGACTCCGCCAGTCCCTCCGCAAATTTTGGAGAAATAATATCGCGCAGGCTATTCTCAATCGAATCAATGTGTACGCGCGTCTGCGTTCCTGCATATTCTTTAAAAAACTGCTCTGGATCATTGATGCGAATAAAGTAAGTCCCAAAGGCCTTCACTCGCACTTGCTTAAACTGCGGATCGCGCAACATAATCGGATTGGGGGTCCCCCATTTTAGATCCGTAAATATTCGAGTACTGAAAAAATAAACGTCACATTTAAAGGGAGATTGAAAGCCTTTATCCCAATTACGCAGGGTAGTCAACAGGGGCATATTTCGCGTCGTCAACTCATATCGACCTGGGTAAAACACATCCGCTATCTGCCCCTCGTCAATAAAAACGGCCATCTGTGACTCGCGTACGGTCAGACTAGCACCATACTTTATGTTGGCATCTCGATCTGGAAATTTCCACATCACCACCTCTTTATTCTGCTCTACCCAGTCAATTACCTCTATAAATTCGCCCTTAAAGAAATCGAATAGTCCCATAATCGTGTTTTTTGGATTTTTTTGGAAGATAGAAAATTCAGGCACAGTGTCCAAAAAAATTGCGTTCTAGCGAGCGCTCGTGATTTTTAATACCGCCTCACACAACCAATTTCTGCCCATGGCTCTCCTTTGAGATAGATAACAACAAATATAACTAGTGATGAAAAAACTCCTATTCATCCACCTATGCTGTGGATTTTTAGCCTGTACTGCTATGTCACAAAATATAGATAGTGTAGCCATTCAGAGCTATGCTGATCCCAAAGATTTTGAGATTGGTGGAATAACAGTGATTGGAGCCAATTTCAGTGACGACAATGCCATTATTGGCGTTTCGGGCCTTCAAGTGGGCGATAAAGTCCGCATTCCAGGGCCTGATATTCAACGAGCAATTAAAGCACTATGGCGGCTACGGCTCTTCACAGACGTGCAAATCTTAAAAGAAAAGACCATAGGAGGAATCATCTTTTTGGTCATTCAAGTGAAGGAACGTCCTCGGCTTTCGCGGCATTCTTATGCAAATGTCAAAAAATCGTATCACGATGATCTGAATGACGCCATTAACCGCTATCTACTCAAGGGAGGTATCGTTACCGAAAATATTAAAGTGAACGCCAGGGAAGCAATTGAAGATTTCTTCATTGGCAAAGGCTATCTGGATGTGGACGTCCAAGTGCAAGAGATTCCCGATTCTACTCGGATTAATTCAGTGCGTCTAGTCTTTGAGGTGAACCGAAAAAATAAGGTCAAGATTCAGGACATTACTTTTTCTGGTAACGCAGCGCTCTCTGCCAAGCACCTGCGCAAAACAATGGACAACACCAAGCGGCGCCGCAAATGGTTTTCTAGCTCCAAGCTCATTCAAGATGATTTTGCCTACGACAAAGAACGTATCATTGCCTACTACAATACCATTGGTTTCCGTGATGCCACCATCAAAAAAGATAGCATTTGGCGAGAACCAGACGGAGATTTACGCATTCATCTAGACATAGAAGAAGGGCAACGCTACTACTTTGGTGATATTGCTTGGAAAGGAAATTCCATTTACGACACTCAAAGCTTGACGGAAGTACTCGGTATTAGCAAGGGGGAAGTGTACAACCAGGAAGTGCTAGAAACGCGCCTCCGCTTTAGCCAAAATGGCCGCGATATTAGTACCCTTTATATGGATAATGGCTACCTATTTTTCCAAGTAGATCCCATAGAGGTAGCTATTAATGAAGATTCGATTGATTTAGAAATCCGACTTGTTGAAGGCCCACAGGCCACCATCGATCGGGTGCGTATCGTAGGTAATGATCGCACCAATGAGTACGTCATACGGCGAGAGTTACGTACTAAGCCCGGCCAAAAGTTTAGCCGTTCGGACATTATCCGCTCACAGCGGCAAATTATGAATTTGGGCTATTTTAATCCAGAATCACTGGGCATAGATACCCCCGTTAATCCGCAGCGGGGCACAGTGGATGTGGAATATGTGGTAGAAGAGAAAGTATCAGACCAGTTCGAGCTTTCTGCGGGTTGGGGAGGCAATCAAGGGGTGATAGGCACCATTGGTGTTACGTTCAATAATTTTTCGCTACGAAATATCTTTAAAAAAGAGGCTTGGCGGCCGCTCCCCACTGGCGATGGCCAGCGCCTTTCGCTCCGAGCACAGTCCAATGGAGCTGCTTTTCAATCCTACAATATTTCTCTCACCGAGCCTTGGCTAGGTGGCAAAAAGCCGAAATCACTAACAGTAGCAGGCTTTTATAACCGCTTCAGAGGCATATCGAGTGAAACTGGCGACTTAGGGAGCCTGGCTATTCTACAAGGTTCTGTCAGTTTGGGCACGAGACTAAGTTGGCCAGACGATAATTTTATCTCTACTACATCAATCAACTTTCAGCAACTACGCCTGGATGATTGGGCTGTTTCCAATCAATTTGTAGATAACTCCGGCAATCCCATTACGAATGGTAATTACAACAATTTTAGCATTAAGCAAACCATTGCCAGAAGCACTATTGACGATCCCATTTTCCCAAAATCTGGCTCCAAAATCTCGCTCTCCCTACAGATCACCCCACCCTATTCCCTGTTTGAATCTAAGAACTACAATGAGGTTACTGCCCAAGAAAAATACCGCTGGCTCGAATACCACAAGTGGCGCTTCGATGCCGAATGGTACACGCCTCTTGCAGGTGATTTGATCCTGCGCGCTCGTGCTAAAGTGGGTATGCTCGGTAGTTACAACAGTCAGCTAGGCATTATTCCTTTTGAGCGGTTCAGCCTGGGTGGCGATGGCATCAATAACCAACAGGCAGGCTTTGCAGGCTTCGACCCTATTTCCCTACGAGGCTACGGTATAGAAGATATCCAGGCCAACTATGCCCCTAATAGCAACGTACAAGTCGGCGCCCCCATTTTTAACAAGTTTACCCTCGAAGTGCGGTATCCGCTTTCGCTAAATCCTAGTTCTACTATCTATGTGCTGGGCTTTGTGGAGGGTGGAAATGCCTGGTCAAGCTTCCGCGATTATAATCCATTTGAATTGCAGCGTTCGGCAGGGCTGGGGATGCGCGTGTTCTTGCCCATGTTTGGTACGCTCGGCTTTGACTATGGTATTGGATTTGATAAGGCTGGGGAGCGGAGTTTGAATAATTTGGGGCGGTTTAATATTGTGCTGGGGTTTGAGCCGGAGTAAGAAACAGTAAAAAACATCGCGGATTGCAAATCCGCTGGGCACGGGCTTGGCTTTTAAAACACTTGGCCCGTGCCGAGCGGATTTGCAATCCGCGATGGAAACTATCTTATGTACTATTCTACACTAAACACACTATCCTCAATCCCCTTATTCACCATGATACTTTCCGTCTCAAAAGTCAACGGAATTGGCATCATACCAGAAACAGTGGTCTTAAATGGAAATTTAATACCATCTACTTCTTTGTAATCAGATAGGTCAGTAGTAATAGTAACTGTCCCAGTAGGAGCTTCCTGAGAAGTCATCACACGTACTTTCAAGCTAGAAGACATATCAAAGTACTGTGTTTGCTTCTCTCCGGAAGGAGAGGTCACGTTAATGACATACGCTTTAGCGCCATTCACGTCTTCCACGCCACCTAGCTTTAGTTCATACCCCATTTCACCATACATTAGTTCTGGGAATAAAACAGCTTGCTCTTTCATAGCAGCTAGCGCCTTATCGTCTACTGGCTGATTTTGGCCTTGTGCTACTACCTTAGCGCTTCTTCCGTCGTACACCTGAGTGGACATTGGCATGCCACCCATTGACATAACCATTGACATCTTGGTGGATTCTTTTTGCTTCATCTCCATCTTCAGGGCCATACCTTGTACGGTGGCACCTGCTACACGAGTAATATCTTTTACTGCTTTCAGTTTATCAGCTCCACCGATTGCCGTTAGGTAATCGGCAATTACTGTTTGGGCAGTGATACCTTCTGGAATAGATGAATCTTCATCTTTTACAGGATCTCCTTGTGCATCCAAGAAGTTGATCTTACCATCCGAATCAAACCGCACCAACTTATCAGCTACTTCTCCTTTGTTACCTACTACCAGAACGTGTGCATTATCTGGTGTGACATACTTTTTGGCTACAGCCATCAGTACATCTGCATCCACTTTTTCCAACTTTTCAAAATAGGTTGAATAGTAGTCATCTGGTAGGTTGTAGCGTGCTGTATTCAACGCAAAACGAGCAATGGTCTGCGGGCGCTCCATGGAACGAGCTAATGAACCGAAGATTTTATTTTTGGATAGCTGAATCTCATCTTCTGGGATTTTCTCTGTTCCTAGTCGCTCCATCTCATATAGAAATTGTACGACTGAACTATCAGTTACTTCATTCCGTACGCTCGCACTTGCATTGAAATAACCTACTTCCTTATCAGAAGACATCGTAGAATAAGCACCATAGGTGTAGCCCTTATCTTCACGCAAGTTTTGGAACAAACGACCAGAAAATCCACTACCTAGAATAGTATTCAATAGATTAGCTGGAATAGCATCCTTAGAACCAGGCTTTAAATCAATTGGATACGTTACGTTTACCACAGATTGTACTGCACCCGTTTTATTGACAAAGTCAACACTTACGTCGCCTGATCTCTTTGGCGTTGCAAACGTTTCAGCTGCAATGACTCCTTGCTTCCAGTTTTTGAAGTACTTATCAGTTACTGCTCTTGTCTCTTTTTCTGTAATGTCACCTACGACAATCAAATAGGAAAGATTAGGTGCAAAATAAGTGTCATAGAACTTCTTACATCCTTCTAGCGTAATATTTTCCACTGTCGCTTCTGTTTCTACCTCACCATAAGGGTGATCTTTGCCATAGCGTACTACTTGTGCTACACTGCTGGCAATAGAATTAGGGTCTTCCTTGCTTTGTGCTAGTGCAGATAGCGTCTGCTTTTTGAGTTTATCAAATTCTTCTTGTGGAAAAGAAGGCTCAAAAATCACTTCTGACATGAGGTCAAGTAAGGCATCCTTATGTCTTGACAAACCGGAGGCAAATACGCCACTAGAGCTAGTCGTTAACGTAGCGCCAATAAAATCTACTGCTTCGTCGATTTCTGCCTTCGTACGTTTTTTTGTCCCTTTGTTCATAAGCTGTCCAGCCATACTAGCGGTACCTGCTGCATCACCTTCTTTAAAAGGCGGAACATCTACAAATAGCTGGAAGGAGATGCGAGGTAGCTTATGGTTTTCTACCATAATTACCTGCAAGCCATTTTTCAACTTAAACTTTTTGAAGTTTCCCAGATCAATCCGTGAGGCAGGACCTGCTTTTGGTCGTTCACTTCTGAAATCTTCTTGTGCCGTTAATGCTGAAAAGCTGAACAAGCCCATAAGCAATAACAATAGAGATATATTTCTCATCTATTTAATAATTCTTTTTTGATTAATAGTTTCTAATAGAAAGATCGTAGCCTATCGCTTAAGGCTTTACTGGATTAGGTAAATAATGAAGTACTACACGATTGTCCTTGGTGAAATATTTTTTGGCTGCTGCCAAAATATCTTCACGCGTCACTGCCATGTAGCGATCAATTTCTAAATTGATCAAGTTGGTATCGCCGAAGTACATTTTGTAGTTGGCTAGATTTTCTGCAATCCCTTGTACGGTAGAATTCTGTGTAATGAATTCTGATTCAATCTGATTGCGTAGCTTTTGGAACTCCCGCTCTGGAATCAATTCATTTTGAGCACGCTCAAATTCTTTATCCATCGCAGATTCCACGTCCTCAAGGCCTACCCCCATATTAGCTATGCCGAAAGCAATAGTAATACCTGGATCTTCCATCTGGAATGGGAAACTACCTACCGCCAATGCTGTTTGGTCTTGATCTACCAACTTTTTGTACAAACGTGAGCTTTCTCCTCCTGAAAGCAGACGGCTCAACATATCTACTGCATAGAAATCTTCTGTACCTTGAGCAGGAATACGATACGACTGAATGACTGCTGGAAGCTGTACATTATCGTATACCGTATCTCTAATTTCTGCTGTTAATGGTGGTTCTACCACGCTGGGGCGGTACACCTCTCCTTTTCCTCTTGGAATAGTACCGTAATATTTGTTAATCCATTCTTTAGCTTGAGCAACGTCCATATCGCCTGCTACTGATAAGATTGCATTATTAGGTACATAGAACGTATTGTAGAAATCTAAATAATCTTGCTCTGTGGCAGCATCAATATCTTCCATGTAGCCAATTACTGGCCATCTGTAAGGATGCTCTTTGTAAGCTCGCTTAAACGTTTCTTCCAAAACCGATCCGTAAGGCTGATTTTCGACCCGTTGACGGCGCTCTTCTTTTACCACTTCACGCTGTGTTTCCACCCCCTTGTTGTCTACCTTGGCATGCAACATGCGCTCTGATTCTAACCAAAGGCCTAGCTCCAGCTGATTAGATGGTAAAGTTTCAAAGTAAAAGGTGCGATCATTCGAAGTATTCGCATTCAACTGACCACCAGCCGCCTGCACTATCTTTGCGTATTCGCCACGGTCTATATTTTCAGAACCTTCGAATAACAAGTGTTCAAAGAAGTGTGCAAATCCCGTACGTCCTACTTTTTCGTTTTTAGAACCGACGTGGTACATGACCGATACAGTAACGATTGGTGTGGAGTTGTCGGGATACAAAATCACATGTAATCCATTGTCTAGTGTGTACTCTTCAAATTGAATTTTTTCGCTTTGCGCGTTGAGCGTAGCTATGCCGAATACTAGCATCAAACATAGCGATAATGTTAATCTCATATGTATTTTTTTTGGTGAGACAAAATTTGACGGTGCGAATATGAAGAATTATTTCCCAAATGGGAATTTTGGACGACAAAAGTTAGAAAAACATAGGCGGATTGGGGAAATTGGGGGGTTGGGGAGTTAATGGGTTTAGGAGTTGAGGGGTTTGGGGGGGTGGGAGTTTTTGGGGGATGGAGGAAGGGAGGATGGGGAAGTCACTGGGCTGCGGTAGGGGGATGCTTTGGTTTGGAGGGAGGGTTGTCCATTAGCATCTCCTACATTCGAGCGGAGTGACTTCCATAGGGGGCTGTCCTTCCGCTGGGGGCGGTGACAGTTAT
>JBCCRH010000095.1:0-15663 GCA_039208045.1 Bacteroidota bacterium | reverse complement strand
GTGAAGAAGAAGGATCAGTACCAAGTTGTACTGGATCGCACGCCATTTTATGCAGAAAGTGGTGGACAGGCTGGCGATTCCGGTTGGCTGAGCTTTGGCGAAGAGCGAGTGAAAGTAATAGATACACAAAAGGAAAATGACCTGATTATTCATATCGTCAACAAGCTACCAGCTGACCTAAGTGCAGTAGTGCATGCTAGTGTCGATGCCGATAAGCGCCACGCTACTGAAAATAATCATACGGCTGTACACTTAATGCATGCTGCGCTGCATGAGGTTTTGGGTAAAAATGCGCTGCAAAAAGGCCAAAGTGTAGACCCTGAGCGCTTACGCTTTGACTTTTCTCACTTCCAAAAGGTAGGCAAAGAAGAACTAGAGCAAATTGAGCAAATCGTCAATGAAAAGATACGTGCCAATATTGTGCTCGAAGAAGAACGGGCGATGCCCATTGCAGAGGCCCGCGCGTCGGGTGCCATGATGCTGTTTGGAGAGAAGTATGGCGATTTTGTGCGGATGGTTACCTTCGATAAGGACTTTTCTCGGGAATTATGCGGAGGAACGCATGTAGATGCTACTGGCAAAATCGGCCTGTTTAAAATCCTCACGGAAACGGGCGTGGCAGCAGGTATTCGCCGGATTGAGGCCATTACGGCTAATAAGGCAGAGGCCTTCGTCAAGGCAGAACTAGAAGAGCTGGGCCAGATTCGCCAAGCTTTCAAGAATGCGCCGAACCCTGCGGAGCAGGTAGCAGCATTACAAGAAGAAAATAAAGCCTTGAAAAAGCAGGTGGAGCAACTAATGGCTAAGCAGGCCCTATCGCTTAAGAGTGATTTGCTACAGCGTGTAGAGGCCCACCCTGGCTTTCAGCTACTGACGGCTCGCTTGCCGCTCCATGACTCGAATGCGATTAAAAACCTAGCTTTCCAAATTGAGAAAGAAGTAGAAAATGTGGTGATCATTTTTGGAGCCGAAGTAAAAGAGAAGCCACAGCTACTGGTGATGATTAATAAAGAACTAGCTGCTGCTAAACGTTTCCATGCAGGCACTATCGTGCGCGAAGCGGCCAAAGCAATGAAAGGTGGCGGTGGTGGCCAGCCCTTCTTTGCTACCGCTGGGGGTAAAGATATTGGGGGCTTAGATGCAGCCATCGATTTAGCGAAAGCGGCTATAATCGGATAAGGATGGAGAAGCGGAGCAAGACCATATTAAAATATGTGATTGATATTGTCATCATCATTATTGGTGTGCTTGCTGCGTTTTATCTGACCAATTGGGGCAATGCCATCCAGAAAAAGCAGACCGAGCAGGATGTTATTGCCCAAATCTACTTTGAGTTGCAAGACAATCTGAGCGATTTAAAAAATGATATGGTCATTCACGAGACCGCTCTTAATAGTCATATACGAGTACAAGAGTGGTTAGACGATAAGCGACCTTATACCGATTCCTTAATTTTTGATTTTTACTGGCTGACCAGAGAAGAATATATTTTTGCCAATACCTCGGGCTATGAAAACCTGAAGACTTTTGGCATCAACCTGATTGAAGATGAGGAATTACGTAATCTCATTACGCTGGTGTATAACTACAGCTTTCCGAGGCTCCAACGAGGACAGACGCTGCACCCTGATATTACTGAGTTCCTATGGCCTTATTACGAAGCGCACTTCAGCACTAATCGAGATACCAGCCTGCATTTTACCTTAACACTACCGGATTCCATACAAGTGACTTATCCAAGGAATATTGGACGGAGCATCCTCCAATATATTGGTTATGTCCCCTTGGAGGTGGAGCTATTACAACGTGACCCTACTTATGAAATGTTACTTTCTGAGGCGTTTGACTATCGATTATATAAAGTGTATTTCTATCGGAAGTGCATTGCGAATGTAGAGCAGGCGCTGGCGAAGATGGAGGAGGAGTATGAGTTGGGGGAGGGATAGTTTGGGGGTTTGGGGGTTGAGGGGTTTGGGAGTTACGGGTTTTGGATTACGAGTGACGGGTGACGGGTTTTGGATTTCGAGTTTTGGATGACGGGGGGCTCAATATTGGATATTTAAGCTATGCAATGGCCAGGTAATATCCAATATTTCGCGGGACAAGCTTGAGCCCTGGGGCGCCTTTTGTTACGGCTGTTATCGCTTCATCAAGTACTCCTGTACATAATCCTGAATGCCTTCTTCTAAGCTGTAAAACGGCTGCTCATAGCCAATCGAACGAAGCTTGGTCATATCTGCTTCGGTAAAATACTGATAGGTATTGCGGATGTCTGCTGGGGTATCGATGAAGCTGATGTTGGGTTCTAGACCCATCGCTTTAAAGGTATTGGTGGCTAAGTCCCAGAAGGTGCGTGCTTGGCCGGTGCCTACATTGTACAAGCCCGAATGCTGGCGATGTTGGAAAAAGAAATAACAAATCGCTTCCACATCTTTGACGTAGATGAAGTCGCGGCTTTGCTCGCCATCTTTAAAGTCGGAGCGGTGGGAGCGGAAGAGTTTCATCGCTCCGGTAGCTTTAATCTGCTTATTGGTGTGGAAGATAACGGAGGCCATGCGGCCTTTGTGGTACTCATTGGGGCCGTAGACGTTGAAGTATTTCAGGCCGACCCATTGGGGAGGTGTTGTCTTTTGCTGTAAAGCCCACTTATCGAACTCGTTTTTGGACTCGCCGTAGGGATTAAGTGGCTGTAGCTCACCGACGATTTCGTGGCTGTCTACATAGCCTTTTTCACCCAAGCCGTAGGTAGCAGCGCTAGAGGCATATACTAATGGAATCTTGTATTTGGCGCAAGCCTCCCAAACGGCCTTGGTATAGCCCAAGTTCAACGCCTCGAAAACAGCTTCATCTTTTTCGGCCGTATCGGTACGTGCTCCCATGTGGAAGACGTAGTCTACCGATTCGTGAAAGCGTTGCAACCACCCTATGAAATCATTGCGATGTACCCGAGCAATGTAGTTGGTGGAGCGGTAGTTGACGACTTTGTCGCTTCTGCTCCATTCGTCTACTAGGACAAGGTTGAGATGTCCTTCAGCATTTAGCTTTTCGACTAGACGGCTACCAATAAAACCGGCTGCTCCAGTTACAATAATCATAGGGTGGTTGTTTGTTGTACTCTTGTATTGGCGCTAGCTATTTACGCTTTCTCGCTCCTCTTCATAGCTCTCCAAAGGCGGACACGTACAGATCAGGTTGCGGTCACCGCTGGCATTATCGATCCGCCCCACCGAAGTCCAGAACTTGTAGCCTTCTTTGAGGTAGGGTAGGGGATAAGCGGCCTTGTTGCGAGAGTAGGCGTAGGGCCATTCTTCCGATGCAACTAGTTGTACTGGGTGCGGCGCATTGGTTAGTACGTTAGATTTTTCATCTGCTTCGCCAGTAGCAATTTCATCTATTTCTTTGCGAATAGCTAGCATGGCATCACAGAAGCGGTCTAGCTCGTCTTTATCTTCACTTTCAGTGGGTTCAATCATAATGGTACCTGCAACTGGGAACGACAGGGTCGGCGCATGGAAGCCATAATCCATCAAGCGCTTTGCTACATCCTCCGCACTCACCAGCGACTTGAAGGGACGCAAATCCAAAATCAGCTCGTGGGCAGAGCGGCCATGCTCACCTACATACAAGACTTGGTAGTCATTTTCCAATTTCGATTTGATGTAGTTGGCATTGAGGATGGCGTATTTGGTAGAATCGGTAATCCCCGTTTTACCTAGCATTTTGATGTAACCATACGAAATCAGCAGGATACTCGCAGAACCGTAAGGAGCTGCTGAAACGGCACTAATACCCTGTGCACCACCTGTTTCCATCAGTGGGTGCTTGGGTAAAAATGGCGCGAGGCTCTCGTTGACACAAATAGGTCCCATACCTGGGCCGCCGCCACCGTGTGGGATAGCAAAGGTTTTGTGGAGGTTCAAATGGCAGACGTCTGCGTCAATATCGCCAGGGCTGGTAAGCCCAACTTGGGCATTCATATTGGCACCGTCCATATACACCTTACCACCATTGGTATGGATAATATCACAAATTTCGTGAATTGCTGTTTCGAATACCCCATGTGTAGAGGGGTAAGTGACCATCAGCGCAGCTAAGTTATCGCTATGCTTATTCGCTTTTTCGCGCAAGTCATCTACATCAATATTACCTTGATCGTCGCATTTTACCACTACTACTTTCATACCCGCCATCACGGCACTTGCTGGGTTGGTCCCATGCGCAGAAGAAGGAATTAGGGCAATATTGCGGTGGCTATCGCCATTGGCCAAGTGATAGGCACGGATAGTCAATAGACCAGAATACTCGCCTTGTGCGCCCGAATTAGGCTGTAAGGAGCAGGCTGCAAAGCCGGTTGCTTCTGTCAGATAAGCTTCTAGTTCGCGGAATATTTTGAAATAGCCCTGTGCTTGATCCACTGGTGCAAAAGGATGTAAGTCCGCAAATTCTGGCCAGCTCACGGGCATTAATTCAGCAGCAGCATTAAGCTTCATCGTACACGAACCCAGTGGGATCATCGAGTGGGTGAGCGACAAATCTTTATTTTCGAGGCGCTTGATATAGCGCATCATTTTTGATTCGGTATGGTAGCTATTAAAAACCGGGTGCGTCAGGTAGTCGCTGGTACGAACTAGTTTTTCAGGTAACTGAAAACCAGCAGGCTCCTGCACTACCAAGTCAGCAGTAGCCGATTTTGCGCCAGCAAAAATATTGATAATAGCGTGTAAGTCCCGTTCAGAAACGGTTTCGTCTAGGCTGATTTGTATGGTGTCCGTGCTGTAGAAGAAGTTGTAGCCTTGCTCTTCTGCCGCTGTGCGAATGGTATCAATATCAGCTAGCTGCACTTGTACCTGAATCGTATCAAAATAATGCGCATTCAACTGTTGGTAGCCCAACTGCTCTAAATGATGTGCCAACACTTGGCTCATGCCATGCACGCGCGTTGCAATCGCTTCAATACCCTTTGGCCCATGATATACGGCATACATTCCCGCCATAATAGCCAGCAAAGCTTGCGCTGTACAAATATTGGAAGTCGCTTTTTCGCGACGGATGTGCTGCTCTCTCGTCTGTAGCGCCATGCGCAACCCACGCTGACCCAAGGCATCGGTAGACACCCCGATGATGCGCCCTGGAATCTGGCGCTTGTACGCATCTTGCGTAGCAAAGTAGGCAGCATGTGGGCCCCCATAGCCCATTGGCACACCAAAGCGCTGGGTATTTCCAACCACCGCATCAGCACCCCATTCGCCAGGAGGCGTCAATAAAGCCAGGCTCAACAGATCAGCTGCTACGGTTACATACAAGCCATTAGCCTTCGCTTTTTCCACCAACGGACGATAGTCCTCTACGCTTCCTTTTGCATCCGGATACTGTAGTAAAATACCAAAGGTGCGTTCTGAAAACTCCATTTCAGCTGGATCGACTTGCTTGATTTGAATCTTCAGTGGCTCTGCACGAGTTTCTAAGACTGCAAGTGTTTGCGGGAAAATGCTAGAGGCCACCAAGAACTCATTCATGGCTTCCCCCTTATTACGCTTGTTCTTAAGGTCATAAAACATGGTCATAGCCTCGGCCGCTGCCGTGCCTTCATCTAGCAGTGAAGCATTCGCAATCGGCATTCCCGTAAGGTCACTTACCATCGTCTGGAAATTGAGTAGGGCCTCCAAACGGCCTTGCGCAATCTCAGCTTGGTAGGGCGTGTACTGGGTATACCAACCTGGATTGTGGAAAATATTCCGAGCAATAACAGCAGGCGTGATGGTGCCGTAATAGCCTAATCCAATAAACGAACGAAATACCTTATTCAGAGCTGCTGTCTCTTTTAATTCATTCAGATAAGCATACTCCGTCATGGCTTCTGGAATGTCCATTTCGGACTTTACACGAATGTTTGCTGGAATCGTTTGGTCGATTAGCTCATCCAAAGAGTTGACGCCAATAGCTTGAAGCATTTCTTGGAGCTCTGCTTCATTAATTCCAATATGTCGGTTTCTAAACTGATCAAAAACAGCAAGTTTATTCATAGCAAGTGCTGGCTTATATATAGTTTGATGACCCGCCTAAGACGGACACGTGAAGTTAATAAATAGTTTACCTACAATTGATTGACTTAAACAAAAAACAGGTAACGAATCACTTAGTTTACCCCTTTTGTTTAGAACAATATGCTCTAGAACTACAAAGGTATTATTAAGTTCTCCATTAGCTGTTTGGTGGAGGTAAAACTTACAAATGGATTACACTCGCTCCAAGATGATCGCACTAGCGCCGCCACCGCCATTGCATAGTGTAGCTAATCCCAAGCTCCCTTGCTTTTGATGAAGGACATTATTAAGAGTAGTAACAATACGTGCACCAGACGCTCCAAGTGGGTGGCCTAGCGAAACACCACCACCATAGATATTTACTTTTGTAGGATCAATATCTAGTTCTTGATTGAATGCTAAGGGTACTACTGCAAAGGCCTCGTTCACTTCAAAGTAGTCGATGTCAGCAAATGTTAAACCTGCCCTTTTGAGCGCTTTGGGTGCCGCAAGGGTAGGGGCTGTAGTAAACCACTGTGGTTCGTGTGCGGCATCGGCAAAAGCTACGATGCGGGCTAGTGGGGTGAGGTTTAGTGCTTTGAGTTTCGCTTCACTCACTAAAACGAGTGCAGCCGCGCCGTCATTGATAGTGGAGGCGTTGGCTGCTGTGACGGTTCCTTCTTTGGTGAAGGCGGGGCGCAGCTTGGGGATTTTATCAAATCGTACTTTTTTGTACTCTTCATCTTCGTCGATGATAATCGGATCGCTTTTGCGCTGTGGCACGCTTACGCCTACAATTTCTGCTTTGAAAATGCCCGATTCAGTAGTGGCAGCCGCTCTTTTGTAGGAATTAACGGCGTATTCATCCTGCGCTTCTCTGGAGATATGATACTTGGTGGCCGTATTGTCTGCACACACACCCATGGCGTTGTGATCGTAGGCATCGGTCAGTCCGTCTTTGGCTAGGCCGTCGATAAGTTGTGTATTGCCATATTTGTGACCCCAGCGTGCACTTGGCATATAAAACGGAATATTAGACATGCTTTCCATCCCTCCTGCTACCATCACATCGGCATGCCCCAACATAATGCTTTGCGCTGCAAACATGATCGACTTCATCCCTGATGAGCATACTTTATTGACGGTCGTACAGGGCACCTGTTGACCAATACCCGCCCCCAGAGCTGCTTGGCGGGCCGGGGCTTGACCCAAGTTGGCTGACACTACATTGCCCATAAATACTTCCTCTACTTCTGAGGCGGGTACACCTGCTTTTTCCAAGGCTCCTTTGATGGCGGTGCTACCTAGTTGTGTGGCGGAAATACCGGCAAACATGCCGCCGAAACTTCCCATTGGAGTACGGACGGCTGATACTATAAATACGTCGTTCATGTTTTTTGATTATTATTTGGTTAAAATAATAGGTGTAAGACCCTAAATTCTTGTCTACTCTTGGTTTTGGATCATTGGCCAAAGCCTAAGATGCTACGTTTAGTTTTCGCCTCAAGCCGGCTGGGCTCTTCATTTTTTCATTGCCAAAAAACGAAGCAAAAAGGCTAGAAAAGGCAAACTCCTCCGTCAAACAGTGCCTTTTCGGCCACCGCCACCAAATGGGGCGCACACTGTTTAAGCTAAGGTAGATACTTTCATTTACAACACGAGGAATGATCATTACTTTGATCATTCCCCGCCCGAAAGTACAGGTTTTGATAGGAATCGTGCTATACTTTCGAAAATAAAAACAGGTTGACTTTACCTTCAGTTTACTGGATACTCAACTTTCCGTGGACGGCGCCGTGGCGGTTCGACAAGCGGTAAACGTAGATGCCTGTGGGTAGCTGACCTCGTTCTACTATGATCGAATTATCGCGGAAGCCTGCGTATGAGCGGACGACCTTGCCGTTCCAATCTAGAATTTCTAGGTTGTGTGGTGATAAATCAGGGTTGTTGAAGAAAATTTGAGTTTGCGATCTAAAGGGGTTTGGCATTACTTTGATGCGGCTGGCATTCAAAGGCTGCTCCACAGCATCGATGACTACGGCAAAGCACTCATCTTCTAGTACAGTGATGGTCTGTTCGATATTTTGGTTGACTACGTCTATGACCTCTTTAATACAGATAAAATCTTCGGTAGTAATCATGTTAAAATGGATGCGGCAGAGTGGCTGGGTTACATCCGACCGGACGATCATGGAGTCTTGGTAAGAAATGCCCACGACCATACCCTCTACAATATTGTTGTATGGATTGATTGGGAAGCTAGCTTCGTCCACCAAGTTTTCGACACTCATAATATTGACCCCCTCTACTCGGAACTGATAGGCATTGATCAAAGCGGATGGGTTGCGAATGCCAATATCAATAAATTGTGCATCAAAGTCGATATCTAGGATGCTGAGTGTAGTGGTGTCATTAATATTTAGGCGACCACCAGGGAAATTGCAGTGGTCGTGGCTGCCCTCGCCGGTGTGGATGTGGTTTTTACCATAATTAATGCAGCTCGCCAAAAGCGAAGCATCATAGACGGTGATCTTATCATCGGCATTAAGGTCGTTGCAGGAAGTAGGTACAATGTCATTGCCTAGCATGCGCGTCACATAGCTTTCGGCGTCGATCATTTGCTGTAGGCCATTTGCATCCAAATCCCCCATGAGGCGCGTACCGCCGCACTCGCCAGAGCAATCTGCTACGACATTCCCGTAAAGGGTACCATTACAGTCCGTGTAGGTTGGGCAATCGTTAGAAACACTCACTTGCAGCTGCCCAGAGGAGCGATCTAGCGCGATACAGGCTTGCGCCCAATTGTTGAGCGTATCTTTCTCCACTTGCCCCAAGGCATCCGGTGCATTGTCCCAATTGACCCGCGTTACAAATACATAGTTGCCATCGGGAATATCGGTCACATCAATCCACTGGCACTCCAACTCCGCCCAATACTCATCGTAGCAGCCTGCGGAAATACCCATATTGCCACAGCTAAATTGCGCTGAACCTGTAGTGCAACCTAGGTCAATCACACAGAAGCCATTTTTATAGCCAATAGGAATTTTGGTGCCATCTTCTGCAAACATCAGGTACTCAGCATAGCCATCGTAGTGAAAGTGGTTGTGGCAATTGTCCCAGGTAAACTGGTCATTATCAAAACTAGGCTCTCCGATGTAGTAATCGGTTTCGCCAATATTTTCAATGTAGGTATCAAAGCGCAGCACATCGCGGGTACCGTAGCCCTGTAGGCAACCCTCTAAAATTAGACATTCATCATCTGCCTCTACCTGCGAAACATAAATGGAGCTGACCAATTCATCTTGCCGTACCAACAAGTCTGGCCCATCGGGGCAGTTAGGATCGCCTTGCGGCAAACAGCTTCCATCATCAACGGTAGCAATCGGATTGTAGTTACAAGAGGAAGGATCCATACATCCCACCACAGGGCCTCGGTAGGTGATGCTCCAGCCAATACTGTCATTTGCGCAAGCATCTTCATAATCGCCAATGCGGATGAGGTACACTAATTCAGGATTAAACACCCCTGTCACTACTGCACTTGAATCGCACCCTCCTTGTCCATCATCATAGAAGATGATTCCCGAATTATCTTCGGCTTGGCCATTGCCCTCGCAGGTATCGTAAATCCATATCTTGGTAGCGCAGTCATTCATGCCACACGTACTTACCTCATAAATACCCACCGAGTCGGGCTTAAAGACATACCAGTGGTCATCGAACGTGGTAACATAAGTAGTATCTTCAACTACTGCTTCTGCACTAGTACACGCTTGCCCGGGCAAGCAATTGAATTGCGTGCTTTCTGCAAATCGGTAATTTCCGCCTACCATAATCGTATCCTCATCTACTGCCAAGGTGTAGAAGCCACCTTGTTGCGTGATTAAGCCATCGCCATAGGTATCGTTGATGGTGAAGGTAGTACACTCTCCAGCAGGTACACAGACTTGGGTTTCGTAATAAGCGTTATTAGCGTAGGTATTGACATCCACAGTACCGTATACGGTGCCATCGATTCCCCGTACTTCCCAGCTTACTTCGTAGCCGTACTGATCCGTTTGAACGGTAATAATGACAGAAGATTCTCCTTCGGCACAAGTGGGTTGAGCATAGCTCCAATAAGGGCTCAAGAGGAGTAAAGGCAAGAGGTAAAAAAACTTCATGAGTATGTATTTGTGATAGTTGGCATTTCACAGATGAAATTAATCATAATTAACAAATTCGAGACAACTAGCTGACAATTCGTAAGCTAGGTGCTATTTCTTATTGGGTCAAATGATTTCCTTTGAGCAGCTTTAACGAAAAATAATTACTACATGTTCCAGTTTTCACGCCTTACTATCGTCCTCCTATGTACTATTCCTACCCTATTGCTTAGTCAGCGACATTACTCTAGAGCAAAAATTACGCTCGACGAGCAAAGTATGCCCATACTGAACCGTTTGGGTGTCGACCTAACACACGGCACACTGGCCAAAGGACGCTTTTTTATCTGTGATTTTTCTGAGCAAGAGCTACAGCAATTTGCTACTGAAGGCCTAAGCGTGGACGTGCTGATAGAGGACGTACAGACCTATTACCAAACACAAGCACAAGCGGTAAGCACTCGCAATACCCTGGAATGTGATAATAGTAATGCCAACGACGAGCTCTACCCGGTGCCGGAGAACTACAGCAACGGTTCTTATGCAGGCTATTTCACGTACCAAGAACTGTTGGAACAACTCGATAGTATGCACAGTAAATTTCCGGAACTAATTAGTGCAAAAACACCCATCGAAGGAGGGCAGAGTTTTGAAGGGCGGCCCATTTACTGGCTGCGTATTTCGGATAATCCTAATACGGATGAGGCAGAAGCAGAAGTGCTACATACGGCCTTGCACCACGCGCGCGAGCCGGGTAGCCTATCGCAGATGATCTTTTTCATGTGGTACTTATTGGAAAATTACGACAGTGACCCCAGTATTCAATTTCTAGTCGACGAAACAGAATTCTACTTCATTCCCTGCATCAATCCAGATGGATATATTTACAATGAACAAACCAATCCAGCCGGTGGCGGCCTCTGGCGCAAAAATCGCCGCTTCAATGCCGATGAAACCTACGGCGTAGACCTCAATCGTAACTATGCTTTTCAGTGGGGTTTTGATGATCAAGGCTCCTCTACTAACACTACCAGCCAGACCTATCGCGGCACCGCTCCATTCAGTGAGCCTGAAACGCAAGCTGTTCGAGATTTCTGCAACGCCCATGAATTTGAGTTGGCACTCAACTACCACACCTGGGGCAACCTATTAATCTACCCTTGGGGCTTCAATGATCTAAGCACCCCTGACTCCACTACCTTCCGCGCTATTGCTCGCGCCATGACTTCAGAAAACGAATACACCTTTGGCACAGGCTCAGAAACGGTGGGCTACCCCGTCAATGGCGATGCTGACGATTGGATGTATGGGGAGCAAACTACCAAGCCACTCATTTTTTCGATGACGCCAGAAGTAGGAAGCCAGGGCTTTTGGCCGGCAGAGGCCGATATTATTCCCAATAACCAAGCCTGTATGCTCATGAACCTCACCACTGCCCGTGTTCTGTACAACTATGGTATTATTGAAGAGAGCAACCCCTTGTTCTTAACGGATTTGGAAGGTGATTTTTACTTTACGTTGGAGCAGTTGGGCTTTGAACCAGGTGACCTAACAGTACGCTTGGAGCCGCTTAGCGCAAATATTCTGGCAGTGGGTGACCCCGAAATCTTTGACTTGGCCACTTATACCACTACTGAAGATTTTATCTCTTATGTACTAGCATCGGACACGCAAGTCGGTGATACGCTGCGCTTTCGTTTGGTATTGGATAATGGCGATTACGAAACGAGCCAAGAAATTATCAAGCTATATGGTAGCCCTATTTCTGACTTCTTCGAAGATGGCAACTCCCTCGCTCAATGGCAGCAAGATGAAGAGCCTGACTCCGATTGGGGCATTAGTACCACCCGCTTTAAATCAGCTCCCAGTTCGATCACAGATTCTCCATTCAGCGAGTACGAAAATAGCGTTATCAATACCCTAACCACCAATGAATATATCGAAGTTGCTGGCACCAACCGAGCATTCCTCAACTTCTGGGCCAGCTGGAGCATCGAAGCCGTTTATGACTACGTACAGCTCCAAGCCGTCTTAGACGACGATACCACCATCCCACTCTGTGGCAAATACACCAAGATCGGCAGCGCCTTCCAAGCCTTCGAAGAGCCCATCTACGATGGCACTTCCGATTGGGTACCAGAAGAAATAGACCTCAGTCCACTCCGCATGCTTGCCGATAGCTTCCGCCTCCGCTTCGTCCTCGTCGCCGACGACTTTGTCGACCGCGATGGCTTTTATTTTGATGACTTGACCGTCACCTTCCTCCGCGACCAAACCGTCAGCACCCAGCAGTTTGACCAGCCCGAGCAGTGGCTCCTCCAAAACCGCCCCAATCCAACAAGCAGCACAACGATTATCCCTTTCGGGGCACCCCCTTCCAACGCGCCAGTCCAGCTCGAAATTTTTAATCCCATTGGAGAGCGCATGCTCCAGCAACTAATTGCTCCTGGTCAGCAACAGTTGGAAGTGCAGACTAAGGCTTGGCCAGCAGGGGTCTATTTTTATCGCTTAAGCGTAAATGGCCAGGTGGGGCCGAGTAAGAAGATGACGGTGGTGCGGTAGGGGCGCTTCTCCTTTTGGGCAGCTGATCCCGCTGTCCGCTAAAATTCGGCGTGGCCAAAAGCAATACTGCCAATCCTATGCCACCTGTCTTCACTCCAAGTATTCGTTCAGCCACTTGGCACAGGGGCACTATAAGCCTTTGGCCACGCCTCATATCGCTCCCATCGGGGCTGCGGCAAATAAAAAGGCGTGCTAGCTACCTTAAGTAGACTAACACGCCTTTGTTCGTTGTAGCGGCGGCAGGACTTGAACCTACGACCTTCGGGTTATGAGCCCGACGAGCTACCAACTGCTCCACGCCGCGATTTACGAACAACCCTATTTTAGAGTTGTCTCTGACCATTCTACTTTTGAATGGGTTGCAAATATAAGTTCATTGAGATGATAGATGCAAGTGTTTGGGGAAATATATTTCATTCTTTTTTAAATTCAAAGATTGATTGAAAATCAAACATATATTTGTCAGATAATAAACCAATCTTTATCTTGTATGTATGATAAGCTTTGTAAGATTATGATTCAGCAACATATTTCTCAGAAAGAACTCGGACATCGAATTGCCGAACTGCGGCAACTAAAGGGACTATCTCAGGAAGAGTTGGCGCGTCAGGTGGAACTATCGCGATCTTCGTTGACTCAAATAGAGTTGGGGAATAGGAAACTCCATGTGCTAGAATTTCAGCGGATTGCTCATGTGCTGAAGTTTTCTCTGGATTGGTTTTTATCTTCAGATTTTAGTTTGGAGTTGTTCTCTGAAGAATCGGAGCAGGGGACCAATGCGCAAAGTTACCGCATTGCAAAACCCACGTTAAACAGCAAGAAATTTGCAAATGTACTTTTGTACATTCTTGAGCGATGTGCAGGAAAGCCCAATGTGGGAGAAACGGTGATTCACAGGCTGCTATACTTTTCTGACTTCAACTATTATGAGTTATACGAAGAGCATCTAACGGGTGCTACCTATTATAAGCTTCCTTTTGGCCCGCTACCTGCTAATGGCCAAGCTGCCATACACCAAATGATGAAACATGATAGAAGTATTGAACGCCTACAAACCGATTACAATGGGTATCAACAAACTCGATACATCCCTCTGAAGAGAGTCGATCTATCGCAGTTGAAAGCAAGTGAGACAGAAATATTAGATCGAGTCCTTGAGCAATTTTCTGATTGGTCTGCTGCTGCAATTAGCGAATATGCGCACGGAGACATGCCTTGGCTGGTATCAAAAGAAGGGGAGGCTATTAATTATGAATTAGCACTTTATCGAGAAGCACCATACTCGGTCAGAACGTACGAGGAGGAACAGGTATGACTTTTGAGCAACTAGAAGAGTTCGAAAAAGACCTCAAATCCTTAAAGAAGAAGTACAGAAGTTTAGACGAAGACCTCGAAGTGGTCAAAAAAATCTTAGCTGTTTTTCCTGATCAGCGGCCACCCTTCAGCTTTCGAATTGATAATTTGGGCATAGCAACTTGTGTAATTAAGATAAAGAAAATTGCCTGCAAGGCGCTGAAAGGAAGAGGCGTAAATTCTGGACTGCGCTTAATCTACGCTTACTTTGAAGAAGTAATCGAAGTGAAGGAGCATGATGAAATTATCCAGCCCTATCAAGCAGCTAAAATCATTATGGTGGAACTCTACCATAAGAAAGACAAATCAACTGAAAATCGAGAACGGATCAGGCGGTATTTTAGGTGAATGCACATATTAGCTATTGTTGAGCATTTATCTTGACTTCATTAAACAAAAAGCTCCTTCAAGTTAACTTTACATTTAACGAACGTTAAATTTGAAAGTTTTTTCTAAAAAAAAGTGTGCTGGCTTGAACAGTTGTCAAATTATCTATATGTTTGAATAGCAAATGAAACGGAATTTTTCATATTAGCTCCATTCAATAGGCACAAACGATATTATTCTAATCAAAACATGCAGGCCGTTTCATTGCTATTGCGTCATTATCAAACCTTACGCTTCCAAAGATAACCTCCTTGAAAGATCATTGTGATCTTTTTAGCTGTGCTGTAAGTACGCTTGCAGTACGCGGCAGACATTTGTGCTTTATGTTAGACAGTTTTACTAAAAGGACACTTGCAAACATAGTTTGCACGCTACTCTCTTTCTCATTATTAACCATCAAAATTTAAACAAATGCACTTTCTAGACCAATTACAACAACTCAAACGCCTTGATTTACTTATCCGCCGAAAAGCAACAGGAACGGCGACAGAATTAGCCAACCGCATGGGTATTTCTCGTGCTACGGTGTATCGAAACCTGCAAACACTCAAGTCTTTAGGTGCGTCTATACAATTCTGTACGTACCGTAAAACCTACTATTACGATAAACATTTCGTATTAAAATTCGATAAGTAGGAAAATTAATTGGGGCAGTCTCAAAAGTTGAGACTGCCTCCTCTTACCTTTACATGGTAACAATTAGTCACTGGCAGATCAAGTCTCGATAAAGTGCTTGGCTGCTAATAGTAAATTAAAAAGATAGGAGATTTTCAGCATAGCGGAGTCATTGTATAGGCTGTAGCTAACCATGCATCTACGCTCATAATCGACCAGAATTTCTATCGCTTGAATGTAACAAGTAATGGCTGGCGGAGCTATGCGAAAAACCATTGAAGACATTAAAAATAGACCAATGAAGGAACAATTATTTAAAACATGGATATGGATAGTAGCCCTTTTGATGGTTCCGATTTTGGGGATGAGCCAGGATTGGGAGATCGCTTATCTGGAGACTTTTGAGCCTGGTGATGCCAGTGTAAACCAAATTGTCGTATATGGAAAATCGTAAAGTGACATGGATTCCTTATGAAACCTACATAATTGCAGGTTTACAGAAAATCAACAACAATGAGTCATCGATTACAAAGCGACAATTTGGTTTACACTGGGTGATGCTTATCCGAACTTTC
>JBCCRH010000094.1:0-15765 GCA_039208045.1 Bacteroidota bacterium | reverse complement strand
TGGAGGAAGGGGGATGGAGGAAGGGGGGAAGGAGGTAAGGAGGACGGAGGGGAAGAAGGACGGGGGAAGGGAGGACGGAGGAAAGGGGGGACGGAGGTAGGGCTCAATATTGGATATTTAAGCACAGCAATAACCAAGTAATATCCAATATTTCGCGAGAAGAACCCAAAACCCAAAACTCGTAATCCAAAACCCTCAAACCCCAAAACTCCCAAACCCAAAACACATGCGAATAGTAATCAAATCACCAGTAAAAGGGAATTATCGAGAAGTGATGGAGCGCTTTGATCGCGACTTATTTGAAGCCCTAGCGCCGCCTTTCCCAAAGATCGAAATTGTCGAATTTACCGGTTCTAAGAAAGGGGATCGCGTACATATCCGATTTTTAGGGCCGATTTCGGCAGAGTGGGTTAGTGTCATCACCGAAGATGGAGTGGATGATAAAGCCGCCTATTTTGTGGATGAAGGTAAAGAGCTGCCCTTCCCCCTGCGCTACTGGCGCCATCGCCACATCGTCGAAAAAGTAGATGAAGATTCCTCCATTATTATCGATGATATTACCTTTGAGGGACCAAATACGTTGGTGAGTTGGCTGATGTATCCGGGGATTTTTATGCAGTTTTATCCGAGAAAACGGGTGTATCGGAGGTATTTTGGTGGGGGGTAGGCAGTAGGCGGTAGGCAGTGGACGGTGGGCGGTAGACGGTAGTCAGTAGGCGGTAGTCAGTAGTTAGTGGAACGCAGCATAAGCTAGTACTGTTTACTGTCCACTGACAACTGCCCACTAACCACCGACCACTGACAACTGCCTACCGGCACTGCCCACTGACTACTGCCCACCGACCACCGACCACCATCCACTAACAACTTGAGCAAACATGAAAAAAATACACATAATCGGAGCAGGGGTGAGCGGCCTCGTCGCGGCCATCGAACTAGAGCGGGCGGGCTTTGCGCCGGTCATCTTGGAAGCCTCGGATCGGATCGGGGGGCGGGTGAAGACGGATGAAGTAGAGGGCTGGCCACTGGATCATGGGTTTCAGGTGCTGCTGACGGCCTACCCGGCGGCAAAGCGGTATTTGAACTATTCGACCTTGGATTTGGTGGAGTTTTTGCCGGGGGCAATGATCTATGATGAGGGGAAGCAGTATGAATTTGGAGATCCGCTGCGGCATTGGGATTTTTTGAGAGCAACGGCTTTTTCGCCTTTGGCGAGCCTGGGGGATAAGGTGCGAGTGTGGCAATTATCGTATGCGCTGCAACAGCAGTCGATGGAGCGGATATTTTCAAAAGAAGAGACCACTACAGCGGAATACCTGAGGCAAGAGGTGGGCTTTTCGCCAAAGATTATTGAAAATTTCTTTACGGCCTTTTATGGAGGTATCTTTTTGGATCGGGACTTGACAGTATCTAATCGGATGTTTCAGTTTTCATTTAAGATGTTTTCCGAAGGAGTAGCAGCCATTCCGCGGGCAGGGATGCAGGCTATTCCGCAGCAATTGGCAGCGCAGCTGAAGCGTACAGAAATTCGCCTGAATACGCCGGTGCAGCAGGTGCAAGCAGATGCCGTCATCTTGGAAGATGGTACGCGCTTGGAGAGTGAATTGAGTGTGGTAGCGACGGATCCTACGGGGCTATTAGAAGACTACCAAAGCAAAGCGCAAGACTGGAAATTTTGTGATAATCTTTACTTAGAGGTCGAAGGAACAGGTTTTGGACAAGCTATTATTGGTTTGGTTAGTAAAGATTGGTCAATTATTAATAACTTCCATTATCTAAATGATGTGTTTGGAAATCGTACCAATACCGTGTTGTCAGTGACGGTGACCAAAAACCATGGTTTGGAGGAAGCGGAGCTGGTACAGCGCCTCACCGAAGAGTTCCGAAAAGGCTGCGGTATTGAAGTGAAGCGACTACTAGCGCGTTATCCGATTAAAAAGGCATTGCCGACGCTTACTGCATTGAAATATGCCCCAAGCGCCGTCGATATGATTTATCGCCCTACCATTTTATTAGCGGGCGATTATTTGGCCAACCCCTCTTTGAATGCTGCGATGGAAAGTGGACGATTGGTTGCTGGACTCGCCGCAGAGCGTTTGCAGGTGTTGGTCTGACAGAACATTACACTAAAACCTTATACCATTATGAAAAAGAAAATTCATTTAGCGTTCACCACGCATGCTGTAACGGGCGCATCACCAAGCTTTACCCCCGTACTCCTTATTCGAGATCATGAAAAAGACATTATCCGCCATACCACCGAGGTCAAAGGAAAAATAGAAGTGGCGAGTTCACATTTGGTGACCGCAGATGTGCCTGAAGAACACCATGAAACGCATTACGAAGACATCCGAGTAGGACTTACTGGTGCACAAAACTGGTACCCGCACACAGTCTTTCTCTTCGAAGAATTGCAGGAAGAGGGCAAACCCGTAGAGACCCATCCGATCGCGCTACGGCCTTATCTACCCAGCCTAAATATGGTGAACGTAAGCGAAGGAGCACTACTCCTCCCTTTAAATAAAGTGTCGCTAGGTAATTCCGATACGACCCTCAATCGCGTTTTGCTTTTAATCAAAAACAGCCCTGGGCGCAATAGTGGAACGAAAAATGGTATCACTATCATGATACAAGGAAAGTCCTCCACATTGATGCAGTTCAACATTGCAGGCGGCCCATTGAAAAAGGACGGTGCGTTTCTCATGACGGTATTCGACTTCACGGAATGCACCAGCAGCGATATTGCATCTATCGAGCTCAGCATTCAGGGGGACGACCAGTGGAAGCCGGCCGGTCTGTGGATGTACGGCATCGACAATAGAGTGGATGAGATAGAGCACTTGGTTTCTCTAGTGAGCATCGCTGATTGGTCAGCAACGGACCTTGGACCTTTGAGCACTGATCCCAAAGAAGGTACAGCGAAGAAGTTGCTATACAAGGCGTATCGCTAGACTCCAATAGCAGTCGGGGCTAGTCATTGAGTTGGGCAGCCCCTCCCGCTGTCCGCTAAAATTCGGCCTGCCCAACAGCTATATTGCCACTCCTGTACCAGGTGTCTTCTCTCCAAGTATTCGTTCAGCCATCTGGTACAGGCTGCCCGAAGGAGTCGGGCGCTCTTAGCGAATGACAGACTAGTTATAGGCAGTTTGTCCTTACTGGACAACAAATTAACAGCAGATAAGTGTCTGACTGGAATGTTGTCCGATAAGGACAAACTGTCTGTAATCTATTAGTGCGCGCCCGGTACTGCCCCCGTAGGTGGGCAAGCTTTGGATGTTCGTGTGCTCATAAATGGCCTATCAGTTTCAGAACTCGCATTATTTTCTTATTTTACTACTGAGCAACTAGTCTATCTCTTACCAGGGGAACGTCCTGTTACACCAACTTTTGTATTACAATAGCTTACAACTAATGAGAAAACGAATATTACTTTCCACAATGGGAATGCTATGGCTATTCCAAAGTTTTAGCGTATTGGGGCAAGCCACTATGCTCGAAGGGTATACTATTCTTCAGCACAGTCAATCATTAGACAGTACCGGGAGATTTACCTTCATCCCAGGGGTAAATCTGCTTACGCAAATGGGTGCATCGGCTCAAAGTAACGAGAAAGGGCGCTTTCAGTTGTTAAACTCTTCTGGGGTGAACAAAGGTACACGCGTAGTGCTTCAAGCAAAAAAAGAGGGCTACGCCTTGGTGCATCCTCAGTCTTTGAGTCGAATCAAGCTGGGGCAGCAACTGCCCATTTACGTAAGTATGCTACCTACCACTACCTTTGAGCAAGAACAGAGCAAATTGCAGGCCCTGATTAAACAATACCAAGAGCAGCATTATCAAGAATGGCACAAGCGACTACAGCAGTCTGATGATGCTACGGATGTCCTCCTGGAACTTTCCCTGGCATTTCAGCAAGAGCTGACCCAAAAAGATACGGCCGTACAACTATTGAGAAGCCTGCAAGTCACTCAACAGGCAGAACTCACTCGCCACAGCACGTTCCTAGTCAGTCTCAACCGAGACCTAGTAAGTGGGGCCTGCCGAAGTGCGCTCTTAGCACTACAAAAGGGAGCTATTGAAACTGCTCTACGTGAGCTAGAATCAGAAGATGCGATGGAGACGATCTTTGCGCTACAGGAAAAACTATTGGCTTCCTACACTGCTTCTGACAGCCCTGCTATCCGAAAAGAAATCTGGGAAGCTCAGCTATACCAGCAGCTCCTTTCGTTGGAAGTGCTAGCAAGTTTGTATAGTTTAAAATACGACTTCGCGAAAGCACTCACCACCTACCAACTTATCTTCGAAACACTCCTTGATGAGTTACTCAAAGATTATCCTGCTGCCTTAGCAGTGTTGGCACACAAAGAACGCCTTTACCAATCGCTTGGCCTACCTGATAAGCTTTTAGGAACACAGCTAATGGCTAAAGAGGTAGCCGAACGAGCTTATCCCGAATTCGATGAGGCCCTAATTCCCTACTACACCGCAGTTGCCAAGTCATATGAGCAACGACAGCAACTCGAAAAAGCAATTAGCTACCGACGCCAAGCTTTAGAAATTATGGAAAATACGGTACCGTTTTCGGTAGAACGACTAGTAGGTAGTTATCAAAAAATAGCAACTAGTTACGAACAACTGGGAGTTACAGAAAAAGCCTTAAAATACACTAAAAGCGCCTTGCAGCTCGCCGAGCTAGCCATGCCCAACGCAAGAGATACCATGGGCACACTCCACACCCAAGCCGCCCTATTCCATGTGGACTTAGGACAAACAAACGCTGCCCTAACTCAAGTAGGAAAAGCCATGGCATGTTTATCGACAGATAGCCCTACCTACGCTACAGCAAAAACGCTGAGAGATCAACTTTGCCCTCAGCTACCAGATCATCCCACTTGCCTTTCCACAGTCGCAGTGGCCAGTGCCACACCCACACTTAAATCACCCACCTTGGGAACCTATCAAGTCACCCAAAAAACCAGTTTACGTGCGGCTTCTACCCACAAATCTAAAGTGCTTAAGCGACTCCAAGTGGGGACTGCTGTGCAAGTGTTAGAACATACGAACCAATACTGGTGGAAGGTGGAGTATCAGGGGCAGATCGGCTGGGTGAAGAATTTTTTGTTGGAGGAGGGTTGAAAATTTCGAGTATGATAGTAAGGATTGTGTGTGTATTGTCAAGACGAAGATACAACACTAGTATGTTGATTGGTGTTCTGATAGTTCAAATACCACCGCTATGATTTTTACTG
The DNA here is from genome assembly GCA_039208045.1 of Bacteroidota bacterium. Lineage (GTDB taxonomy): Bacteria > Bacteroidota > Bacteroidia > Chitinophagales > Saprospiraceae > JBCCRH01. The sequence continues at coordinate 10,519 of JBCCRH010000094.1, read as the reverse complement.
GAAAGACGCAAGAATACCTTCTTTTAGATACCATTACTGCCGCAAATCAAGAGCTGTTACCCGAAACGATAGATGGTGGTTTAACGATTGTTTGGGGGGTAGAAGGAGGGACGCATCTGAAAGTAGACGACATAGATTGTAGGATCAGAAAGAATGATATTATTTTTCTTACCCAGTATCATAAAACAGAGGTGGTGGAGATTAGTGAGCTGCGGGTGGTGCGCTTTAATCGGTCTTTCTACTGCATTCTGGATCACGACTCAGAGGTTGGGTGTAAGGGTATTCTATTTTTTGGGGCCGAAGGAGTGCCTGCTGTGAGTATCCCAAGAGACCGCCAAGAGCAGTTTGAAATTTTGTGGAAGATGTTTGCTATGGAGATGCAATCGCGGGATAATTTGCAAGTGGAAATGCTGCAAATGATGTTAAAGCGCTTGCTGATTTTATGTACCCGTTTGTTTAAGGAACAGCATGAGGTGAGTGATATGGAGCCTAAGCAGGTGGACATCGTTCGAGAGTATAACTTTCTGGTAGAGATGCACTTTCGAGAAAAGCATAATGTGTCGGAATATGCCGAACTTTTGTTTAAATCTCCCAAAACGCTAGCCAATTATTTTGCGCGCTACAACCACAAAACACCCTTACAGGTTATTCAAAATCGCATTATGGTAGAAGCGCGCCGCTTACTCCACTACACCGACTTAGCCATCAAAGAAATCGCCTACGAACTAGGCTTTGATGATATTCAGGCTTTTAGCCGACTTTTCCGAAAAAAAGAGGGAATGGCACCCACCGAGTATCGAGAAAAAACACGGGCGATGGGGTAGGGGATAGCCACTTTCGTAAAAACTTCTTATTTTAGATACAAACAGTAGTTAATGAATCAATTCGAGTTAATAATATCTGATCCAGCTATTTTAGGAGGTAAACCTTGTATTAAAGGTACCAGAATTAGTGTAGATATGATTTTAGAGTGGTTTGCTTCGGGAGCAACTATATCAGCACTGCTCAAGCAGTTTCCACATCTTTCTGAAGAGGGGATTCAGCAAGCACTTTGGTATACTACTGATGTCTAAAGGAAAAATTGCCAAATTCTTAGGAAATCTTGCCTACCGCTTCCGCTAAAAAGGCCTGCATCTTTGTAGTGTAATCAGAAATTACTTAGCACTACAAAAAATAAGAAACCATGCTACAATATCTGGATCAAAACAACTTCGACCAAGCTGTACAAGACAGCGATGTGGTACTCGTAGATTTCTATGCCGATTGGTGTGGCCCATGCCGCGTACTACACCCTGCCTTGGAGAGCTTATCCAAAGAATTTGATGGCAAAGCAACCATCGCTAAAGTGAATGTCGATCAAAGCCCAGAGTTATCCCGCGAATTTGGGGTAACCAGTATTCCCGCCTTGTATTACTTCAAAAATGGGGAGATTGCAGGCAAGCAAGTTGGCGTGCAGACGCAAGCCAACATGGCGAAAAACTTAACGGAACTCATCGAAAATTAGCATTTCAAAGCTTCGGGTTCAATGGTTATGGAATGAAAATTATTTTTAGGGCCACGCGGTTCGCCTCAGGCGAACACTCAGCGCGGGCTAGGCTTTCTTGCTATTGGACTTGGAGCTTTTTTTACGCTTTAAATTATCGCCTTATGAAACGAGCATGATCTTATTTAATCATAATATCACGCAAGGGAATGATTAAAAAAGATTATGCGAGAGCGCAGCGGTTATATGGGTGCAAAAATTTTTCTGCATCCTGCTTCGTTTGCAGAAAAATTTTAAACATATGAAATGGATTCAAACCTTAGCCAACTACTTTCAACCCACAACGACATCAGAAACAGCAAAAAACCTGTGTGCCAACTGCTGGGGCCATCAAGAGTGGGACGATCGCACGCGCCAAATGATGGAGGACAAGCAAGTGGATGTGAATAATGGATTAAAGCGGTACGATTTTATTAGAAAATTTGTAGTTAATCGGATAGAGGGTATCCGCTTGCGCCCGGTAAAGGAAGACTCCCTGATGTGTTTAGCCTGCGAATCGGTTTATGTGAATCGATAAAGTATAAATGCGTGCTTAGGGTTTGTGGTGATGGCATATTTTGTTATACTCCAGCCAAATATTATATCATCACCTTACTCTTATTCGATGAAGCATAGAACACTGGGAACAAACGGATTTAACGTAAGTGAAGTGGGACTAGGCTGCTGGCAACTGGGCAGTAGCTGGGGCGAAGAATTAGACCAGCAAAAAGCATTTGAAATCCTACAAACAGCCGTTGATGAAGACATTACCTTCTGGGATACTGCGGATGTATATGGAGGTGGACGTAGCGAGGTGTTTATTGGCGAATTTCTAAAGCGCACAGGGCACGATATTCAAGTAGCCACGAAGTTTGGGCGTATGGGTGGGGTGTACCCCAATGGCTATACGGAGCAGTCGCTGAGGGATGGGGTAGAAGCTTCACTTCAACGCCTACAAGTGGGGTGCATTGATCTGCTACAGTTGCATTGTATCCCAACGGAAGAGCTACGAAAAGGAGTGATCTTTGACTGGCTACGCCTGTTACAAGCCGAGGGCAAAATAAGGCACTTTGGTGCAAGCGTAGAAAGTGTGGAAGAGGGCTTGATCTGTTTGGAGCAGGAGGGGTTATTGTCCTTACAGGTAATCTACAATATTTTTCGGCAGAAATTAACGAAGGCGTTGCTACCACAAGCGAAGGCAAAAGGCGTCGGAATCATTGTTCGACTGCCTTTGGCAAGTGGACTGCTGGCTGGAAAGTTTACAACGGATACGACTTTTCACGAAAGTGACCACCGGAATTTCAATCGTAATGGCGCTGCTTTTAACTTAGGGGAGACTTTTGCTGGTATTCCTTTTGAGCGTGGAGTGGCGTTGGCAGATGAAATAAAGGCCAAGCTTCCAGAGGGGCTATCCATGGTAGAGCTGTCTTTGCGTTGGCTGCTCGACCATGATGCAGTGAGTACGATCATACCTGGGGCAAGAAACCCACAACAAGTAATCGGAAATGCAAAAACTAGTGAACTGCCTGCTTTAGCAACAGCATTGATGGAAGATTTGGAAGTGTTTTACCAAGGTAAGGTACATGAGCATATTCGGGGGCCATACTAAATCTAAATCCTATCTTTATCCCATGTACACTCGCGAGCAAGTCTCCAAAATAAAGCAAGAATTCTGGACAACTTTTGGACAATACATGGCGCCCCAATACGGTGCCGATGGCCAAAAAGTCAATTGGATCAATTACAAAACGGGCTATCGAGGACTCTACTTCCGAATGGAAGCGGACAACAAACAGGCTTACATTGGCATTGTGCTACAGCAAAAAGACGCAGATTTGCGCACGCTGTTTTGGGAGCAGCTAGAAGAGCTACGCAACCCTTTGCATGGCATGCTAGAAGAAGAATGGCAGTGGGAACCACTCGCCTACAACGAATACGGACAAGCGTATAGCCATGCCAGCACCACACTAAGGCCCGCTAATATCTACCAGCGTGAGGGGTGGGCCGAAATCATCACCTTTTTCAAACAACGCATCCTACTACTCGATGAATTTTGGAGTGTTGCACAATATCATTTTGAGCCGCTCAAGTATCTCTAGCTACACATATTCTTCCCCGCTCAGCAAATCTTGGACATGGTTCAGTATCTGAAGACTTTTCTGCACTTGTTCCCGAATCTTGCTCCTGCTCTTCGCTTTTCCGACCATATCACGCGCACCACGTGGTAGCAACTGCTCCAACAGTCCCCTGCGATAGGGCTGCAGCTCTATTTCAGGTAACTGATCTAACGCACGGTGCACACTCGCCTGATCCGAATTGCGGTACAGGGCACGTTTAATCCGATCGAGCAATCCAATAAATTCTTGAGTATTTTCCGCAAAATAGTCGTTGTCTTCCAACTGCTCCGCCAAGAAATGTAGCCGATCTAAATAAGTAGGGTCAATACGCATGGTTAATGATTCTTACTTTGATACAAGCACTAAATTGCACCTTCCTTCTGCTATTCGCCACTTTTTTCTACCAAAAGTTTTATCAACACCCCCCATCCTTTACGCAGCCTGCTTTAGCTGTGCAAATTGAAGCGCTTCCACATCTTTTCGGAAGACCTTAAAGTTAAATCCATAGGGTAGTTCCATCTCTTCCATAGCTTGAAGAAAGCCTTCTAACATTATGCGAAAGAATTGAGCTTCGCTCACAGCCACAGCCTGATCAGGATTAATTAGGAATTGGACTTCTAATTTCTTTTCTGACGCAGAATAAATACTCTCAGGGATGAAAACTTCACCAATTAGTGGAGAAATAAAAATATGCCGAACAGCCACACCATAATTCGAAAGATTGATATGCTCTTCTAAAAGACATTTTATCCGGTAGCTCATATTAAACTTATCTTGCATGAGTTCTATCGGAATCTGTTTGATATAAGTGAAGTTCGAGAATTGCTCCATTACTATTTTCCTTTTACCGTATACAAGATACTATTTTCTCTAGTTTTTATTCGCATTTCCTGGTGGGCGTACTAGCTTAACTTCAGGCTTTTTTGATTGCGGTAAAAAACGATAGGCCATAATCTTATTTATCTCGCGAGCTTTACACTCTTCGTAGCTACCTCGGAATTCCTCTATATATGTTAGTCCAAGTTTTGCATAGTAACTTTCTGAATATCTATTTCTTCCCTGTGTTGTAATTCCGTATTTATAGACTTCGCCAGTCTTTAAAGTAACTAGTGCAACACCACCTGGGCATCTCATGCATGGGCGCTTCCCTGGATAATCAGCGATTAGCACATATTGTATCCAAACTTCATGGCGTTCCGTAATTTCCTCAGCCTCTTTCTGTGCAGCTTCTACCTCTTCTTGGTTTAAATCGGGATTATCTTTGAATCGCTCCCAAAATATCGAGCTGCCTAAAAAAACAAACCCGCTTAGGATCAGTAAGGCGACTATAAATTTTGGGTTCCATGGAGGTTGCTTAATCTGTGTTTCATTTTCATTATGTATCACAGAATAAGGTAGGTAGGGTTTACTACTTTCAATTTTCTGAATAGACATGAGCGCGTTTTGAATACAAAAGACTAAAGTAAGTATTTGCTAGTAGATATGCAAATAGAATATAGATAAAGAAATTGTAATTAATTTGATTAAATGCTGGCTTGCTTCTTTTGTTAGTTATCTGATCGCGGAGCAGTTGATCGAGCGGAGCCGAGACCAACTGCTCCGCCTACCCAATCGGCAACCCAATCCGAAACTCGGTAAACTCCCCCTTCTTTGTATCTACCTCTAACTTTCCCTCATGACCAATCACAATTAGATCGTGGCTGATGGATAAGCCCAGGCCAGTATTGCCCGTACCTGCTGGTTTGGTGGTATAGAAAGGCTGGAAAATCTTGGCCTTGTGCTTGTCGCTGATGCCTGGTCCATTATCTCGTATTTTGATGACGAGGTGGTTCTTTTGTTGGCTGGTGCTGACCTGGATCATGGGCTGAAAAGAAGCACCCAGCTTTTTCTGCTTTTCGTGTAGGGCATAGCAGGCGTTGTTGAACATATTGAGCACGACGCGGCCTATATCTTGGGGGATGACCATGATTTCTGGAAGGCTTTCATCGTAGTTTTTCTCGATTTGTACATCAAAGTTGGGGACATTGCCACGGTAGCCGTGGTAGGCCAAGCCTATATTTTCATCCACTAAAGTGTTGATGTCAATTTGCTGAGGCTCGCCCTTGTCACCACGGGCTTGCTCCATCATGCGGCGTACTACTCGGTCTGCACGAAGGCCATTTTCTTCGATGATTTTAGCGTTTTCACTAATATCGGTAGCTAGCTCCTCGATCAACTCGTATTGATCTTGGGAGAGTTTTTCTTTGTTTTCTTGTACTACTTCCATCAGCTCTTCGCCCAATTCTACGGAGCCTTCTGCAAAATTGGTGACAAAGTTGAGGGGGTTCTTGATTTCGTGGGCGATACCCGCTGTGATCTGACCTAAAGAGGCCAGCTTGTCTTGGATAATTAGCTGGCGCTGTGCTTCAAATTTTTCGGTTGAGCTGATTCGCTTAAGTCGGTAATACTGTACTAGAATACCGATAAAAATGAGGGCTACTATTAAACCCGCTGTAATGGCATTGCGCAGTACCCGCTGCCGCTTAATTTGCGCTTCCGAATCATACTCGATCTGCTTGCGTTCTTTTTCAAATTCGTACTCTGCACCCAGTAGAGCAGATCGTTTGATACTCTCCTCGTTGAGCAGCGTATCTTTTAGGTTGGCATAAATTTCATGGTACTTTAGGGCCTGATCAAAGTCATTGCGTTGTTTGTAGATTTCGTACAATCCTTCTGCTGCTTTAACGCGCTCAGGTTTCATATCCGTAGCTTGTGCGCCATTAAAAGCCTGTTCAAAATAGCGGAGGGAGAGGTCGGTTTGGCCAAAGTCAAGATAGGACTGTGCCAGCGCATTCGCGGAAATGGTCATCTGCATTCTGTCATCTAAGCGCTGGGCGGCAGCCAGGGCTTGTTGTTGGTAGTCGATAGCCTTTTCGTATTGTGCCTGTGTAGCGTACACCTTGCCGATATTGGTTAGGGCATAGGAAGGATTGCCCTCTGCGGCCTTGTAGCTTTCTAGTGCTTTTTCAAAAAGTACCATAGCCGAGTCTAGCTGGTTACGCTCCAGATAAATTTCACCCATATTCACAGCAGTAGTGGCAATCGCATTGAACTCTCCAATCTCCTCGGACAAGGGTAAAGCACGGCTGTAGTACTCTAATGCTTTGTCGTGATTGACGCGCAAATTGAGATAGACTGCTCCGATATTGCTGAGTGCAGTGACGATTCTTAGTTTATTACCCAATTGCTCCGCCGCTCTGAGGGACGCCAGGTAGTATTCTAAGGCCTTGGGATCATCCCCTTGGTTGAAGTAAACAGCCCCCAGATTACTCAAGAGATTACTGGTTCCAAGCGGATCCCCCATTAGTCGAAAAATAGCTAGCGATTTTTTCCAGTAGGATTCTACCTCTTGAAAATTTCCCTTTACATAGTAGCCTAAGCCTATATTTTTGTAGGCATAAGCTAGCCCCGATTGAAAGTTGAGCTGCTGAGCCAACTCACTAGCTGCCTGGGCAACACGGATCGTGCTATCAGGCTGATTACCCAAGGTAGCAATGCTCAATTCAAGTAGCGCATTGACTTTATTGGTATCTTCAGGCAGTTGGACTACGACAGCTTGCAGGCTATCAACTAGAGGCGTTTGCGCAAGGAGAGACGAAAGGTGAAGGGTTAGGAATAGCCAAAAGGGAACAAATTTTCTCACTAATGTGGATTTTTTTATAAAATGGTAAAGCAATTTACGGAACATCATTTGAAAAGCAACTACTATAGTTCACCAATGCAAGTTCTGTATTAAAATATTTCCTCTTAGTAAGCCTACGCTATACGAATCAATTTTTGTACTTTTAGGCGCTCTCCCAGCTAAAGCACAGTTCCCTACGGTATCAGTTTTTTCTAACGACCTAACAATTAGTACCATGAAGGCCCCCTTGAACATATTTGCCCTCCTGCTCTTGCTTTGCCTGGCGAGCGCTAGCCTTATTGGGCAAACTACTTACCAAACTACAGGCTTAAGCGAAGACTGGGAAAATCCCAATGCCTGGAACTGCTCGGGCCAAGACTGTGCTAATAATCCTACCCCACCTACCACTATCACGGGCGCCACCGTCCTTATCCGTAATGTTGTTTTCTACGAAGGCAGTGAACCAATCAATTTAGTAAAGGGCGTTATCGCCATTTTGGATGATGCAATATTAGTATCTACTCAGGATGTAAGAGTAGCTGCTACTGGTAATTTGGTGCTTAAGAATGGCAGACTGAGATCTATTAGTGGAGGTATCGAAAATCGAGGACTTATTAATATTGCCAATGGCTTGATCTCTGGGGCAGGCTCTTTTTCTAATGATGGAACCATTTCCTTTGACGAAGCTTGTATTGAATTAGCCACAGGGGCTTTTAAAAATACTGGTACTTTGAATGGAGGAGGTAATGTGAAAACGGCTACCGGAGATATAATGAATACCGGAAGCTGGGGGATGGGCGTCAGCTATTGTGCTGGTGGAACAGCTACGGGTATTCCATTCGATGAGGCCTGTGATCCTGTAGAAGCCGCTTGTTTGTGCTTGCGTGTTAATTGCGATATCTTACCTGGGTACGATCCACCTACCAGAGTAAATGATCCTATTGGGCCAGAATTATTGGTGCTCAACCAAACGTTTGATCCTATGGGGGAGCCGCCGCTGAATTCCATCTATCAGTTAAATAATAATGATGAGGTACTGATTGAGATAGTGATTCTAGCAGGGCAATTTAATGCACTAGTCGCTTACCTGAATACTAACTTTGGCATTACTCCTGCTGACTTTTTTGATGATCGTATCACAGCAGTGGATGATGAACGTTTAATTACCCTCTTCTTTCCCATCAGTGGCTTGGCAGAACTCAATGCACAAACCACCCTCTTAAATTTTGCCCGTCCAGTTTCACCTGGCATCAATAATACAGGTTTGATCGAAACAGGGGGCGACCTGGCGCAAGGAACGCTGTCGGGCCGCCTAGGTTGGTCGGTTGATGGAGAAGGCATCAAAATAGGAGTAATATCGGATAGCTTTGCTACCGATGAGGATGCGCGGGATACGGATATTGCCAATGGTGACTTGCCTAGTGGGGATGATGCAGTTACCGTCGTACAAGAATATCCTTTTGGCACTGCTTCAGACGAAGGGCGGGCTATGCTACAAATCATACATGATGTAGCGCCCAAGAGCGAGCTGTTTTTCAGCTCCGGCTTTATTAGTGAGGGCAATATGGCTTTCAATATTCGGAAATTGCAGGAAGATTTTGACTGTGATGTCATCGTAGATGACGTACAATATATTACAGAGCCATTTTTTAGAGATGGTCTGATCAGCCGAGCGATTGAAGAAGTGATCGGCAATGGTGTAACTTATGTGAGCTCTGCCGGAAACTTCGGTTCTCGATCTTATAGTGCCAACTTTACTCCTGGCCCAGGAGATAGCTCTAACCGCCACGACTTTGGTGGAGGGAGCGTACGGCAACAAGTAGAGCTGGGAACAGGAGATTATATTATTGTTTTACAATGGGAAGATGAATTCTATTCGCTTGGCGACTCCCAAGGCGCGCGCACGGATCTGGATATTTACTTGGTAGAAAATGATGGAACAATCCTCTATGGGTTCAATCGCGATAATAATGGCGATGCCTCCATGGGCCTGCCAGGTTCTGATCCTATCGAAGTGTTGCCCTTTACGGTAGTCAATCCTACCACTGCTAATTTGGTGATAGAAGCGGTAGATGGTCCGCCTGTAGCATTCAAATATGTAGTGTTTAGTGCTGGAGATGAAGGCATCTTCGAAACGACTCCACCACTTGGCACAGATACGGACGCTTCCACGATTGTAGGGCATGCTAATGCGCTCAATAATATCGCCGTGGGTGCTGTTCGCTATACCAACACGCCCAATCTAGGTGGCACCCTCACCCCAGAGTCTTTTTCCTCGCTTGGTGGTACCATGGTAGGTGGAAGTATTCGCAATAAGCCTGATTTAATGGGACCTAATGGAGTGAATACTTCTCTTGATTTTGGTTCGCTAGATTTGGAAATGGATAACATACCCAATTTCTTCGGGACTTCCGCCGCTGCACCACATGTAGCTGCTGCTGCTGCTTTATTGCTTGACGCAAAAGACCAGTTCGGAGTGGAAACAGCTCCAGGAATTAAGGAAATTTTGACCACCACAGCCATCGATATGCAGACCAATGGCTTCGACTTCGAATCGGGTTTTGGATTCATTGATACGGAGGCAGCACTAAATAGTTTGGCTAACCCCAAACCCATTTTAAATCGACTGAATACCGAAAACCTTGGCCCTGAGGAGGAGCCCGGGGACGTGCCTTTTGAGGTGATTTTGGAAGGAGAGTTCTTTACTGAAGATGTGGTCGCTTTTTTAGATGATATGGAGTTAACTACTACTTTCGTCGATGAAAATACGGCAACAGCCATGGTTCCTATGTTCAATGGCGATCCAGAGGTAGCAGTGTTCAACCCAGCAGGGCCACTCACTAACGGTGCGGATGGTGGCATGTCCAATGCCCTTTCTTTCACTGAAGTTCCTTTGATTGAGGTGACTGTTACCGTTGACCAAAGTACCAAGCGCTATGGAGAGCCGCTGCCAGAATTTACTTTTACAGCGGTACTCACGGAATCAGGCGATCCTCTACCCGTAGGCGACTTTGCTGCCTTATTGGAGACCACTAGTTTTGCCACGGAGGCTGACGCCCTGAGCAATGTTGGTATCTTCCAAGTTGAATTGGATACCACGGGCATTGCAGAAGAACTAACCGAAGTGTATCAGTTCACGCTTGAGCCAGGCGCTTTGATTATCGATCCAATGCCGGTGACCATCAAGCCGAGCGCGCTTGACCCGATCACTTATGGCGA
>JBCCRH010000093.1:0-15792 GCA_039208045.1 Bacteroidota bacterium | reverse complement strand
TTGGTGTCCTTATTTGTGGTACTGATGTGCTACTCTTATACAGAACTACTTGCCCAACAATCATTTACCGTAAGTGGTACTATAAGTGATGAAGATAGTGGCGAGACGCTTATCGGAGCTACCATTGCAGCCCCCAAACTGGGGCTGGGTGCTACCACCAATGAGTATGGTTTTTACTCCCTTTCTTTGCCTGCGGGGGACACTATTGCTATTACGTTCTCCTATGTCGGCGTACAAAATAAGGATATTCAACTCTACCTTACACGTGATACCATTATCGATATCGGACTTGGTACGGGTATTCAATTGACAGAAGTCGTTGTCAAAGCCAACTCCTTTGAAGAGCAGTTGTCTTCTACTGAAATGAGTGTGGAGGTTATCTCTACAAAGGAAGCCAAACTACTTCCGGTGCTTTTGGGAGAGAGCGATATTCTGAAAACCATTCAGCTCAAACCAGGTATCCCCTCAGGTTCTGAGGGTACGACAGGACTGTTTGTTCGGGGTGGAGGCTCTGATCAAAATCTCATTGTATTAGATGAAGCTATCGTCTACAATGCCAATCACTTATTCGGCTTTTTTAGCACGTTTAATACGGATGCAGTAAAAGACCTAAAGCTATACAAAGGGGGATTTCCTGCCCAGTATGGAGGTCGCCTTTCTTCCGTTATTGATGTAAAGTTGAAGGAAGGAAACAATCAGAAATTTTCAGGCTCAGGGGGCTTAGGATTGATTGCCTCTCGACTGACATTAGAGGGCCCCATTGAAAAAGGTAAGTCTTCCTTTATCGTCTCTGGTCGCCGAACCTATGTCGATATTTTCACTAGAGCCATTAATAATGCTAATGAAGGACAAGAAGATTTTGATCCTATTCCTGATTATTTTTTCTATGACCTAAATACCAAAATCAACTTCCAGCTAGGTGAAAAAGATCGTTTATTTCTCAGTGGCTACTTCGGCCGTGATGTATTTGGTTTCAATGGCGATTTTTTTGACTTTAACTTTGACTGGGGAAATATAACGGGCACTGCACGGTGGAATCATGTCTTCTCTCCAAAACTATTTGCCAATACGACCTTCACCTTTTCGGATTACCAATACAATATTGAAAACCTCCTGACTGGCTTTTCATTTAGAGTAGGCTCAAAAATTCAGGATATTAACCTGAAGACTGACTTCTTCTATGCCCTGGATAATCGGCATACCATCCGTTTTGGAGCTAATGCTACCAATCATCGATTTACAGTGGGTCGTCTTCGCGCAGGAAGTGATGACGGTAGTGTTTCCTTTTCTGCCGGTCAAACCTTCACAGGAACAGAATTTGGAATTTACCTTTCTGATGAATTCAACTGGACTCCGGAGCTTAAGCTTAACGGGGGTGTTCGCCTATCGGGCTTTACCAACGATGGTACTACTTACGTAAATATCGAGCCGCGCTTGTCAGCCCGTTACTCCATTGATGAAAACTGGGCCTTAAAAACCAGCTATGCGCGCATGAATCAATATTTGCACTTAGTAGCGAGTGCGGGTGTGGCATTGCCCACTGATATATGGTATCCATCCACGGAGCGTATTAAACCTCAGAACTCTGATCAGGTAGCCCTTGGTGCTTCTTACCTCTTGAATCGCTCTTACTTTTTTAATGTAGAAGTCTACTATAAATGGCTAAGAAACCAACTCGAATTTGTCGATGGTGCAGAAATTTTTGCCAACGATAACTTGGAAGAAGAATTTGCCATTGGAAAAGGCCGCAGCTATGGCTTCGAGTTTAGCATCGAAAAAAAGGAAGGACAACTGACCGGTTGGATCGGCTATACCTACTCTCGAACCACCCGAAGCGATTTTGAGCTCGTCGATCCTAATGCTTTTTTCCAACAAAACGAATTTGGAGCATTCTCTCCAATTTATGATCGCCGTCACGATATTTCGGTAGTAGCACTCTACGAGATCAATGAACGCCTGACAGCTTCAGCCACTTTCGTATATGGCTCAGGCGATTTACGCTGGCTACCCTCGGGACGATTTGCTTTTCAGGACGTAGCTGGTGCTACCTTGGACTTCGTAGTTCCAGTGTATGAAGAGCGGAACACCTTCCGCCTACCGGCTTATCACCGCTTAGATTTAGGCTTGATCTGGAAGTTTTTTCCTAGCTGGGGAGAAAGTGATCTGACCTTCAATATTGTCAATGCCTATGATCGTCGTAATGCCTTCTTTATTTTCTTGGAGCCAGAAACGGAAACGGATACTAGTACGGGCGTAGAGCTGGATGTACCAACTCGGATTGCAGCAAAGCAGGTATCCTTATTCCCTATTCTTCCATCTGTCACGTGGAACTTCAAATTTTAAAACCAGAAAATTTGTACTATGAATTTCTATAAATATTTAATTGTGCTGGGCCTAGCTGTTGCTTTTTGCGCTTGTGATTTAGAGCAGGAAGTAGATATTGATCTCCCCCAATACGAATCCCAGCTGGTGGTCGAATGCTACCTCCAAGCAGGTAAGCCGTTCACACTGCTGCTATCTGAAAGTGCCCCTTATTTCGAGTCTTTCCCACCGATCGGGGATATATTTCTGGATCAATTACTGGTGGATAGTGCGGAGGTAGTAATCAGTCATAAAGGCACTGACTACGTCTTAGAGAATCAGATTTTCTTCGATCTTGAAGATTTAAAGTTTTTCAATTACTTCAACCCTGAGCTCGTCCCCGATGACTTAGATCGGGAGTTTGAGTTGCAAATTACGACTAGAGATGGGCAGACTGTGCTCGGGAGAACCAGGCTGCTTCCTGTTGTCCCTATTGATAGCGTCGTAGTAGAGTTCAACGAAGAAGTTGATACACTAGCTAGAGTACTCACCTACTTTACAGATAATGCTGAAACAGAGAATTTCTATCGCCGTATGCTTAGTATTGGAAGCCTAGATAGCTTGGAACAAGATTTTACAGTGGATGACCGCTTATTTGAAGGAACCGTTGTATTTGGAACAAACTTCGAATACACTGCTGGTGATACTATCATAAACACCATTTTTCATATTACGGAGCCGTACTACAATTTTTTGGAAAGCGTTCAGATTGCGATCAATGCCAATTTCAATCCATTTGGCCAACCGAGTCCAATTATCTCTGGCTTGGAGGGTAATGCAAATGCAATTGGGGTTTTCACTGGTTTTGCTTTCGATCGGGTAGTTACTATTATTCCACCAGAGTAAGGGTAAAATAAAAATGGCTGCCCAAGAAGTTTGAGCAGCCATTTTTATTCCTATGAAGGTAACCTTAGTTTTTCTTCATCATTTTACCAAGCTCTAGGTTTGGCTTCACTACTGTTCTTCTGTTTTCGGCACGACCTTCAGAAGTGTCGTTGTCACCTACAGGTGCAGAATCACCTTGAGTAACAGCAGAAACCTGATCTGCATTCACACCCGCTCTCAACAAGCGACGTACTACAGACATTGCACGAGCATAGCCTAGCTCCCAGTTATCTTTGAAAGAAGCTCCTTCGATCAAGCCTTGATCGTCAGTATGGCCTTCAATCAATACTTTTAGTGCTGGATTTGCTTTTAATTTCTCAGCCAAAGCGTCGATAGCTTTTCTCTCATCGCTATCTACGTAAGTAGAACCACTACGGTAGTTTACCGGAGCATCGGTTACGATGAATAGCTGGCCATCTCTTTCATCAAGCGTAAGACCACTGCCAGAGTACTGAGTAAAAATGCCATCGATTTCAGCTTTCAATTGATCCAACTCCTTCTGAGTCATAGACAATTTTTCTTCCACCTGAGACATTTGGCTCTTCGTAGCATCCAAATCTGATTTGATGCTAGAGATTTCGCCATTTAATCTTGCCTTCTCTGATTCCATTTCAGCAGCAAGTGCATCTTTTTCATCTTGAAGTGTTGCAAGATTTGCTTGTGTTTCAGCCAATGCTGCATCAGTTGCTTCCTTTGCCGCCAGTAGCTCCTCGTATTTCTTCTTAGAAACACAAGATTGGAAAGAACCGATCACCATTGTGAAAACTAATAATTTAAGTATTAGACGCATGTTCCTTAATTTAATTAATAATTTAGATTTTCCGTTGTTTATGCAAACTTTAGGAACTAATAGAATGTTCGGGCCAAAGGTAAGAAAAGACATCTACAAATTATAATAACCTATCGATAGATGTTAGCACCATAATTTGTGTATAAATTCTGCTGTTAGGTGAATTATGATTCAGTGCTATTCTTTTTTGGATAAAAAGCCTATTTTTGCAATCCTATTGTGGCCCGAGCGCCACATTTATTACTTAATTATCAGTTATTTAAATGGACTATCCTCTAATTGAAGAAGGCGGTTTTAAATATATAGAAACTAAAGGTGGAGAAGAGCATCTAATGCTATTGCATGGGTTGTTTGGCGCACTTAGTAATTTCGAGGGAATTATTGAACACTTTGGCCAGAAGTACAATGTGGTTGTTCCTACACTTCCCATTTTTGATTTGCCAATCAGACAAGTATCTGTTACAGGCTTAGTGGATCATGTGGTAGAGTTCGTAGCGCACAAAAACTTCGATAAAGTTCATGTGCTAGGCAATTCACTGGGGGGGCACATATCACTTCTTTATGCCCTAGAGCAACCAGAAAAAGTTGCTTCCATCACACTGACTGGTAGTTCAGGTTTGTTTGAAAGTGCTATGGGAACCAGTTTTCCAAAGCGGGGCAACTATGAGTACATAAAGAAGAAGACAGAGGATACCTTCTTCTCGCCAGAAACAGCTAGCAAGGAATTGGTAGATGAAGTATTTGATACGGTAAATGACCGCAATAAGGCGATTCGTATTGTTGCCACTTCTAAGTCAGCAGTGCGCCAAAACCTGGGGGACAAGCTTCATCAAATTCATGCTCCTACGCTACTCATTTGGGGCAAACAAGACCAAGTGACTCCTGCTTTTGTAGGTGAAAAGTTTAATGAATTGATCGAAAATTCTCGCTTGGCATTTGTAGATCAGTGCGGCCATGCTCCTATGATGGAGCACCCTCACATTTTCAACAGCCACCTTGAAGCATTTTTGAGCGAAGTTTCTACCAAAGAAGCAAGTTAATCTACCAGTAGAACGATAATACATCCTTACCATACAACCTATGCTCGATGCTTTCGTTACTTTAACACGCATCGAGCATTTTTTTTAGAATTATCTCCCCAGTGAAGTATAACAGATCAACTCCGGGGAACTAGCGACAAACGTTCACTTATGAAAAATTTCTTTTTTTATTTAGCCACTACTCTAAGTATTGTATTCTTATTTGGGTGTGGCACTTCAAAAAGTAGCTATGAAATATACGACGGACCACCGCCGCCACCTATCGGCCAAAATGCTACTGTAGAAGAACGATTCCTAGACACACTTGTAGTGGCTGCCCCTCGTACTGCGCCTCAAGAAGAAGAAGAATCCGTTTCTTACGTTCTTCCTATCTACAGAGCCAGTCATGCCCGAATCAATAACCTGGTGCACACTACATTAGATCTTCGGTTTGATTGGTCAAGCCAAAAAGTCATTGGAAAGGCCACACTAGTACTCGAACCTTTTTTCTATCCTACAGATTCTCTTATGCTAGACGCCAAAGGGTTCACACTAAAATCAGTGCAGCTAGAAAAAAAGGAAACTACCACTCCATTAGAATATACCTACACCGGGCAACAAATTGATATACAGTTAGATGCGACCTATACAAAAGGACAAAAGTATACTATTGTAATTGACTATGAAGTCATCCCCTCTTCATCTGGTGGGAGCGAAGCTATCAGGTCTAACCAAGGGCTATTCTTTATTAACCCCACAGGGGAAGACCCCGATAAGCCCCAGCAGATATGGACGCAAGGAGAGACCAATTGGAACTCTCGTTGGTTTCCCACCATCGACCACCCCAATGAGCGCATGTCCCAAGATATATTCCTTACTGTAGAGGATCGCTTCCTCACTTTGTCTAATGGCAACATGATCGGTTCTGTCAAAAATACTGATGGGACTCGTACG
Source organism: Bacteroidota bacterium (assembly GCA_039208045.1). GTDB lineage: Bacteria > Bacteroidota > Bacteroidia > Chitinophagales > Saprospiraceae > JBCCRH01. The sequence continues at coordinate 9,783 of JBCCRH010000093.1, read as the reverse complement.
GATCAGTGGAAGATGGAGCAATCGCATGCCCCTTATTTATCTATGATTGCCGTTGGTGAATTTGCGGTAGTAAAAGATCAATGGCGTGACCTACCTCTTTACTATTATGTAGACCCTGCTTTCGAGAGTTCGGCAAAGGGTATTTTCTCGAATACTCCTGAGATGTTAGAGTTCTTTTCCAGTAAGCTAGATTATCCATTTCCGTGGGAAAAATATGCTCAAATTGTCGTGAAAGACTTTGTATCTGGGGCAATGGAAAACACGTCGGCAGTAGTTTTCGGTGATTTTGTGCAAAAAACAAATCGAGAACTGATTGATAATCATAATGAAGACATCGTGTCGCATGAGTTATCTCACCACTGGTTTGGTGATCTGGTTACTTGTGAGAGCTGGGCTAACCTTACCATGAATGAAGCGTTTGCTACTTACAGTGAATACCTTTGGTTCGAGCACGCTTATGGTGTAGATGAGGCTGATTACCATTTGTTGGCTGATTGGAATAATTACTTTAATGAAGCAAGCTTGAATACTCATCCACTTATTCATTTTGAGTATGAGAATAATGAAGATATGTTTGACCGCCATAGCTATCAGAAAGGGGGGGCGGTACTACATATGCTACGTAATTATGTAGGGGATGAGGCCTTCTGGGCAAGCCTAAATCACTATCTGAAGATCAATGAATACCAGTCCGTAGAAGCACATGACCTGCGCTTAGCATTTGAGGCTATTACGGGCAAGGACTTAAACTGGTTTTTCAACCAATGGTTCTTTGACGAAGGCCACCCGATACTGGATATTACCTATGGCTATGATGAAGAAGGCAAGCAGGCTACTGTTACCGTAAAACAAACCCAAGACCCTAAAGAAGTCGTTCCAGTTTTCGAGTTTCCAGTAGCTATTGATATCTATTTTAGCGAAAGCGACAAAAGAAGGGAAAAGGTGTGGGTGAGCCAGCGGGAGCAGGTATTTACATTTGATGCACCGAGCCAGCCCAAGCTGGTTAATTTTGATGGAGATCGTATGCTGCTGACGGAGCGAGAAGAAAATAAAAGTGAAGAAGAATATGCTTTCCAGTTCGAACATGCTCCAAAGTTCATGGATCGCTACGAAGCGCTTTTAACAGTAGCTCAATCTGAAAGTACGCTAACGGAGGGATTGCTCAGGAAAGCAATTAAAGACCCTTTTTGGGTCATTCGCGCCATTGCTGTGGATTATCTCGATATGGAAACAGCTGATGCAAACTTAGTTCAAGAACTTAATAAAATAGCATCTGCTGACCAACACTCTCAGGTGCGCGCCCTGGCGCTGGAGAAACTATACGGGTCGCAAGCTCCGAATATTAGCGCTACCGCTAAAACCATTATGCAGCAAGATTCCGCTTTTATTGTTATTGGAATGGCACTACAGATTCTAGCGGAGGAAGCGCCCGAAGAGGCTCTACCCTACGCAGAGCAGTATCAAAACGAAAAGGGAAATTCTATGAAGACCGTAGTAGGCGGTGTGTTTGCAGCTAATCCAGACAAGAAGTATTTCCCTTATTTCAAAGAAAACATTGGCAGCATTGATGGGCCAGAAGCCATTGCTTTTGCTACCCACTTTCAACAGCTGGCTGTTGGATTAAGTATGGATGAGGTAACAGAGGCAGCTTCTATATTGGAAAGCAATGGCCTAGACTTAGACGATTCGTTGTGGCGCCGTGCGGCTAGTGCCAAAGCGCTGGTAGACCTTCGCAATGGATTACTTGAAAAAGCAGCAGAAGTAAAAGAATTAATGAAACAGGAGGCCTACCAAACCCAGGCTGCTGCCGTGGAAGCTCAAGCAAAAAAAGTAATTGAAAATGAAACTGATCCACAGCTGACAGAACTATATCAACAGTTTAAGTTTTAAATAAAAGTAGAAAGGAAAGATTATGAGTATGTTGAGCGTTAAATCATTGTCTTTTAACAATCCGTAGCTTGACATTCTTGCTTTTCCTTTCTATTTTCCAATTTGCTCCTCTACTGACCACAAAAGCCAAACTCAAGTTAAAAACAATGCTTAATGGCAAAGAAAGATAATTACCGACTGCTAGTTGAAAAACTAGATCAATTCATTCGCAAATACTACATCAATCAGCTGATAAGGGGTGCCCTTTACAGTGTGGGACTCATTCTCCTTCTGTTTTTGGCAATGAATTTATTAGAGCATCAGTTTTATTTTAAGACGGGGATGCGCAAGCTGTTATTCTTCTCTTTTCTTGGAGTAAGTGCTGCAGCACTAGCGGGCTGGGTGCTCCTCCCACTAACACGTTATTTTCGGCTGGGAGCAGTTATCTCTCATGAAAAGGCGGCTGAAATTATCGGTTCTCATTTCGGAGATGTAAAAGATAAATTGCTCAATGTGTTACAGCTAAAGCATCAATCTGATCAAGTAGATCAAAGGGCACTTATCCTAGCAAGTATCAACCAGAAGTCGGAAGAGATCAAAGTGGTTCCCTTTAAAAAGGCGATTGATCTTTCTAAGAACAGAAAATATTTGCGCTACGCTCTACCTCCCCTCCTTTTATTGCTTTTTATTTTAATTGCAGCCCCACGGGTTATTACAGACAGTACCAATCGTTTGATCAACAACAGCAAGGAGTTTGAAAAACCAGCTCCTTTCTCTTTTTCGCTGGAGCAAGAAGACTTATCTGTTATCCAATTTGAAGATTTTCCCATCTCAGTGAAGGTAGAAGGTACGCAACTGCCGAATGAAGTGTTTATTGAGGTAGATAACTACCAATATCGATTAAATAAGGACGCTAAAAATAAATTTTCTTACACGTTTAGTAATGTTCAGAAAGAAACGGAATTTAGAATTTTTTCTAGCTCTATTTCCTCTGAGTCATTTACTCTTGATGTACTGAAAAAACCGAATGTGCTAGGGTTCGAAGTGGATTTAGATTATCCTGCTTATACCTTGCGCAAAGATGAGAAGCTAGAGAGCATTGGCGATCTAGTAGTTCCTGTTGGTACCAACATTGATTGGGTGTTTAATGCTCAAAATACAGATGCTATTGCCATTCGCTTTGCAGAAAAAGAGGAAGAGCCTATTAAGCGATTTGCAGATGAGCTATTTACCTACAAGAAACGAGCTTTATCCAATGCGCCATACAAGCTTTTCATTTCGAATGAGCAATTGCCAAATGCAGATTCTATCAGCTATTCCATTACGGTAATTCCTGATTTGTACCCAACGATCAAGGCAGAGAAGTTTCAAGATAGCACAGAAAATAAATTGCTCTTCTTTGTAGGAGAAGCTTCTGATGACTACGGCCTCAGAAGATTGTCCTTTAACTATCAAATAAAGAAAGCGAGTGGTAAGCAAGCAGAACCGGTAGTGCTTCCACTTGGCAAAGTAGAGAATCGACAAGCTCAGTTTGAGCACACCTTTGACATGAATGAACTCGCGCTGGAACCGGGTGATGAGGTATCTTACTATTTTGAAATTTACGATAACGATGGAGTAAATGGTAGTAAATCTGCACGTACCGCCCCGATGCTTTTTGCGATGCCAACTGTTGATGAATTTGAGCAGATGGAAGAGGAGAATGATCAGAAGATCAAGGACAACTTGATGAATGCCTTGAAAGAATCGAAGGATATTCAGCAAGAAATGAAGAAAATGCGGGAGAAGTTGCTGCAAGAGAAAGAGCTAGATTGGCAGGATAAAAAAGAGTTAGAAAAGCTGTTGGAGCGCCAAAAGAATTTGGAGAATAAAATTGAAGAGGCCAAGCAGGCTTATGAAGAAAACTTGCAAAATCAGGAAGAGTTCTCCGAAACGGAAGAGCAAATCATGGAAAAGCAAGAACAGCTGCAAGAGCTATTTGAGGAGGTGATGAGTGAGGAAATGCAAGAGTTGATGGAGAAGATCGAGGAACTCATGCAGGAGTTAGAAAAGGATGAGGCCCTAGAGATGATGGAAGACTTTGAGATGAATGATGAGGAGCTAGAGATGGAACTCGATAGAATGCTAGAAATGATGAAGCAATTAGAGTTAGAGAAGGAGATGACCGATGCTATTGAGAAAATGGAAGAGCTTGCAGAAAAACAAGAAGAACTGAGCGAAGAAACGGAGAAAGGAGAAAAAGAACAAGAGGAGCTTCAAAAAGACCAGGAGGAGATCAATGAGGAATTTGAAGATCTGAAAGAGAAAATGGATGAAATGGAGAAGAAGAATGAGGAGTTGGAAAATCCAAAAGATATGCCGGATCGTGATGAGCAAATGGAAGATATTCAAGAAGACTTAAACGATAGCCAGGAGCAACTAGACCAACAACAGAATAGTAAAGCATCTGAATCGCAGAAGAAGGCTTCTCAAAAAATGAAAGATATGGCCGCAGCGATGCAGATGCAGATGCAGTCAGGGGAGATGGAACAGATGGAGGAGGACATGGCTTCGCTGCGTCAGCTACTAGAAAACCTAGTTGGCCTATCTTTTGATCAGGAGGGGCTCATCGATAATTTTGGAGTGACTAATGTCAACACCCCACGTTATACCGAACTGGTGCAAGATCAATTTAAACTAAAGGATGACTTTAGGCTGGTAGAAGATAGCTTGCATGCATTGAGCAAGCGCGTTTTCCAAATTGAGTCTTTTGTAACCGAGAAAGTGACTGAAATTAAAAGCAATATTCGCGAGAGCCTAGAAGACTTAGAAGAACGGAAAAAGCCACAGGCTAGTGAACACCAACAGCGCACGATGACGAATGTAAATGATCTTGCGCTTATGCTCAGTGAAGTAATGGCTCAGATGCAGCAGCAGATGGGGGGCATGATGCCTGGAGCGCAAATGTGCAATAACCCTGGTAATAACCAGAGTGGTAAAAATGGCCAGAAACCCGGTGATAAAATTAGCCAGGGGCAAGATGGCCTAAATGAGCAGATGAAGAAGATGAAGGAAGGATTAGAAAAAGGGATGGGAGGTTCCAGCAAGGAATTTGCTCAAATGGCTGCTAAACAAGCCGCTTTGCGAAAAGCACTACGAGAAAAAAGTAAGAAGCTCAAAGAGCAGGGTAAGGGGAGTCAAGAACTAGAGGATTTGATTGAGCAGATGGATAAAGTAGAGACTGACCTAGTTAACAAGAAGCTAACTAACGAAATGCTGAAGCGCCAAGAGGAAATCTTAACTCGCTTGCTACAGCATGAAAAAGCGGAGCGCCAAAGAGAACTCGATCAGAAACGTAAGGCTGAGGTGGGTAGCCAAAAAGAAAGAGCCCTTCCTCCTTCTATGGAAGAGTATATCAAAAAGCGGAAAGCGGAAGTAGAAATGTACAAGTCTGTATCTCCTTCTTTAAAGCCATACTATAAGTTTTTGGTAGATGAATACTTCAAAAACTTAAAAAGTGAGTCATAATATAGCAGTGTTCCAAACAAAGTAATCATGAGCTGGGAACAGGTCGCTGTCACTCTGTTTGGAACACTGCTCTTGCAATTGTTGTAAAATTGTGATAATTTACAATGGCTTAACGAAATGAGTTCAAAAACTATGCTCCAACTTTCTTCTAACCCACGAAATGTTTCGCAAGTAGAAGCATTCTTAGAGAACGTTATTCAAGATTACAAAATTAGTCCAGATCGATACGGCAATATTTTGATCAGTCTCACCGAAGCCGTAAACAACGCCATCATCCATGGCAATCATAAAGACGAAACGAAATCAGTAAAAATTCATTGTGAAAAGCGGAATAGAGGGCTCTCCTTCCGAGTATCAGATGAAGGGAGAGGCTTTGATTATCGAAATTTGCCTGACCCAACTGCTCCAGAGAATATCTTAAAAATAGGTGGCCGAGGAGTATTTCTAATTCACCAACTTTCTGATCGGGTTCGCTTCTTTAATAATGGAAGCACTGTAGAAATCCACTTCAATATCGACTAAGATAGCTAATCAAGATCCCACACCTACTTCAGCCATCCAATTCTTCTCAGAAGGAATTAATTTTCACATCGAAGATGAAATCCTTTTACAAAGATGGATTTTACAAGTAATTGAGCAGTATAACCACCAGCTTTCCTTTATCAATTATATACTTTGCTCAGATGACTACCTCTATCAAATCAACCTCACTTACCTCAATCATAATACGCTAACTGACATTATAACTTTTCCTTATGCAGAGTCTCCCAATATAGAAAGTGATATTTTTATCAGTATCGACAGAGTGGAAGATAATGCTAAAACTTTAGGTGTTGATTTTCAGCAAGAATTTCATCGTGTGGTAATTCATGGAGTGTTACATCTTTGCGGCCTTCTTGATAAGACACCAAAACAAGCGTCAAATATGCGAGAAGCGGAAGAAAAAAGTCTCCGTCTATTAGCTCAGCTCAAATCAGCCTGATTTTTATTCTTCGAATTTTCAATTATTAAATACTTTTACAGCTCATTACCATAGGGTTCTAGCCAAATTTGTTTCAACCAAAATTTGCTACTCAGATAAATCTCATAGTACTGGATAGCTCCATTTCTATTTAAACTTGAACTAACAATTATCCCTAAAATGAAAGTATTAAAATTTGGGGGCTCTTCCGTAGCGACCCCTGAACGTATCCAAGGAATTGTAGAGATTCTAAAAGACTATTATGCCAAAGGTGAAAAGTTTACAGTCGTATTTTCTGCATTCGGTGGTGTAACCGATAGCCTTATTGAAATGAGTCAACTCGCTGCCGCAGGCAAAGAAGCATACTTTGAAAAAGTGGAGCATTTTAGCAATCGTCATTTTGAAGCGGCAAAAGCACTCCTATCAGAAGAATACCTTCAAAAAGTCGTTCCTGAGTTGGAAAGAAATCATGAGGTCTTAAAAAATCTACTATATGGTGTTTTTCTAGTGCGAGAAGCCTCTCTGCGTACGATGGATTATGTACTCAGCTTTGGAGAACGCAATAGCGCTTTTATCATAGCAAACGTTCTACAGCAAAGTGGAATTGATACACAATACCTAGACGCAAGGAAGGTCATCAAAACAGACAAGTCGTTTAGCTCAGCCAAAGTAGACTTGGAGCTTACCTATCGAAAAATTAAGGCCTACTATGATGAGCATCCGGCAGTACAAGTGGTAACCGGTTTTGTTGCTTCCGCAAAAGGGGGACTCACTACTACGCTTGGTAGAGGAGGTTCTGATTATACCGCTTCGCTCCTTGCAGCTGGACTAGGCGCAACTACTATCGAAATATGGACGGATGTAGACGGTGTATTGACCGCTGACCCAAGGAAAGTAAAAAAGGCATTTACGATTCCATCCATGACATATGCGGAAGCGATGGAAATGTCTCACTTTGGTGCAAAGGTCATCTACCCTCCTACTCTTCAGCCTGCATTACAAAAAGGCATCCCACTTTATATTAAAAATACTTTTAATCCAACTTTTGAAGGAACGCTCATTTCTTCTACTCCTGACCCCAATGGAAGACCGGTGAAAGGCATTTCCTCTATTGGGCAAATAGCATTACTCACACTTCAGGGTAGTGGATTATTCGGAGTACCAGGCATTGCTGGCCGCCTGTTTAGTTCTCTAGCTAGAGCAGGTGTCAATATCATTCTGATTACTCAAGGGTCATCAGAACATGCTATCAGTTTTGCGGTTCAGCCCAAACTAGCAGAAGACGCAAAGCATGCTGTTAAAAAAGAATTCGAATATGAGATGCAAATGGGTGTTGTTGACCCGATCAAAACGGAATTAGACCTCTCTGTCGTAGCGGTCATTGGAGAAAATATGCGCTACCAGCCAGGTATTGCAGGAAGGCTATTTAATGGACTCGGGAAGAACGGGATTAACACAGTGGCTATTGCACAGGGCTCATCGGAGTTAAACATATCAGTAGTTATTAATCGGCCTGATGAAGCCAAAGCACTTAATGCGCTGCATGAAGCCTTCTTCCTATCTGATACGAAGCAGTTTCATTTGTTTATGACTGGTGTTGGACTAATTGGAAGTACACTGATTGAGCAGATAAAAGAGCATAGCCAGTTTTTAAAAGAAAAACGAGCCTTAGAGCTGAAGGTAGTCGGATTAGCTAATAGCAAGCACATGGTCTTTGATGCATCGGGGATTGACCTAGATAAATGGGAAACTCAACTCAAGGCCTCTAGTGAAAAGATGAGTATTAAGCGATTTATTGATCAGATGAAGTCGCTCAATTTAGAAAATTCGATTTTCTTAGATAATACCGCAAGCTCAGAGATACCAAAGCACTATGAAGCAATTTTGGATGCTAGTATTTCCATTTCTACTCCGAATAAGATTGCAGCTTCCTCTACCATGCTTCAATATACAAGATTGAAGACTATTGCTCAGAAGCGAGGCGTTCAGTTTGCTTATGAAACTAATGTTGGTGCAGGCCTACCTGTTATTTCAACGCTAAATGACTTAATTAATAGTGGTGATCAGATTCAGAAAATTGAAGGGGTACTGTCTGGCTCCCTATCTTTTATCTTTAACAACTTTAATGAAAGCACGAGCTTTAGCGAAATAGTAGATCAGGCACAGCAACTAGGTTACACCGAACCAGATCCTCGCGTTGATCTAAGTGGCAAAGATGTAAGCAGAAAACTACTTATCCTAGCACGCGAAATTGGACTTCAAATGGAGGCTAGTGATATTCATATTGCGAGTATTCTACCTGAGGCCTGTCTTGCTGCGGAAACTATTTCAGATTTCAAAGAAGAACTTAAAAAAGCTGATGGCCTTTTTGAACAGCAAAGAGCGAAAGCTGCGAGCGAAGGAAAAGTGCTTAGAATAATTGCAAAGCTAACGAACGGAAAGGCTAGCATAGGGTTAGAGGCTGTTGATCAAGATAGTCCTTTCTATTTTCTAAGTGGAAGTGATAATATGATCGCTCTTACAACAGAGCGCTATAAAGATCGTCCTTTAGTAGTCCGTGGCCCTGGGGCAGGAGCAGCTGTGACTGCAGCGGGTGTTTTTGCGGAAATTATCACCATCGGAAATTTTTTGAGTTAAAAGAAAAAGGAAAGCAAAATGAATGCAGGAATAAAAGTTTTTGCACCAGCAAGTGTAGCCAATGTTGCTGTAGGGTATGACATACTGGGCTTTGCATTGGAAAAGCCAGGGGATGAAATCATTGCCCGATTTAGTGACAGCAAAGGTTTGAAGATTACGAAAATAACTGGGGCAAAAGGAAAGTTACCCTATGAGGTTGAAAAAAATACAGCGGGCTATGCCGCCCAAAAATTGTTGGAGCACTTGGGCGAAGCGGAGCGAGGAATTAAATTAGAAATTCATAAGAAGATGCCTTTTGGAAGTGGGCTGGGCTCAAGTGCGGCAAGTGCAGCAGCTGGAGTGATGGCGATCAATGAACTACTAAAGCGACCACTTACCAAAAGAGAATTACTTCCCTTTGCCGTATTAGGAGAGCAGATTGCTGATGGGGCTTATCATGCCGATAATGTGGGGCCATCTCTAATAGGCGGTATGCTATTAATAAGAAGTAATAAAGACTTGGATGTGCACCGACTGCCTATACCTAAAGGCATCCACGTATCCGTTATTCATCCTGATGTAAAGGTGCTTACTAAACATGCTAGAGAGGTATTAAGTGATCAGGTATCCTTAGAGAAAGTAATCACACAGAGTGGCAACTTGGCAGGATTAATTATTGGACTCTACCAAGAGAACATTGAACTAATCGGACGCTCTCTAAAAGATGTAATTATTGAGCCTCAACGAGCGCAGCTTATCCCACATTTTCAGGAAGTAAAAGATGCGGCGCTACAAAATGGCGCACTAGGATGTAGTATATCTGGTGCAGG
>JBCCRH010000092.1:0-15838 GCA_039208045.1 Bacteroidota bacterium | reverse complement strand
GCCTCGTCGATGCTGGGCATCGTCTGCATTTTTCGCCTTGTCTTAGAGCAAAATCCCCTTGCCAAAATGCGGAACTTATTCTTTGTCTGTCACTTACTGAACACCATAGTAAATGGAAGTCTTCCACTTGGTAGAATCCTGAGTGTCGAGCGGGCCTATGTTGTAAAATTCCAAGGCAGGCCCATTCTCTTGTAGTTGTTGGCTCGCCATGTACTCTTCAAATGCTCCATAGATTTGGTAAGTGTCGCTATAGCCGCCCTGATGTTCTACCGATAAAGCTTTTCTAGATGGTATAGTGATCGATTCAAAGCCTTCTAGGGAAACAGGCTGCTCAACTGGGTAGACCACTGCAAAATCAGATTGATTATTTTCTATATCATAGGTGTAGAATAAAGCCGCTGCCGGTCCGGTAGCTATTAGCTTAGCGGTAGCCATCGCTTCCTTGATAATAGGATACTGCTCAGCAAAGAAAGGCATCATCTCAGCAATAGGTTTTGTAGTGCGTACACCTATGAAATGAAGTGCGGGAGACGCTTCCACGCTCAGGGCATAAGGGTTTTCTTGTGCTTGCTCAATAGCCTGCTTTTCCACGCGGCCTTTCAATAACTCTAGCCCCCTGTCAAAATCTTTTTTGACCGCCCCTTCCATACCTTGTAGATAAGTAAAGGTATTAAATGGATAAGGAATCGAAGTAGAAAATGCCCAGCTTACCTTAGTAGCTTCTCCTTCTGGAACAAAATTGAATAGGGCAGTAGAACCCTCCATACCATCAAAAGTGATGGCGGTTTTTATCCACTCTGCATCTTTATTGTCCGTAATTTTCATGGTTCCTGTTCCAGATGTCTCCCCTACCCAATCGTAGGAAGCGCCTGCACCTTTGGTCTGTTCAGCCAAGGTAACTTCCATAGTAGGATCCATCTCTTTCCAAGGAGACCAAGATTGCCAAGTACTCAGATCATTTACCGTAGCATAGGCTAACTCAATGGGAGCATCCATTATGATCTCACTTTCCGTTTCAATAGCTGTAGGTATGACTAGCCCTGCAATCAATATAAGTCCGACCAGTCCGAGTAGAGCAACTAAAAGGGTTTTTAATATTTTCATTGTAGGTGGTTTGGTGAATGATGAGTTACAAAAATACAAACTTTTTGTGTAATTTTTATGTTTTATTATACTTTTTGTTTCTTGGATGGAAATTTTGAATGGTAGATCGCAAATATTCAGTATCCAGATGAGTATAAATCTCAGTAGTAATGATGGACTCGTGGCCTAGCATATCCTGCACCGCTTTTAAGTCTGCTCCTCCCTCTATCAGATGAGTAGCAAATGAATGGCGAAAGGTATGCGGACTCACTCTCTTTTGAACACCCGCTGCTTTGGCTGCCTCTTTCACCACCATAAACAGCATCACCCTCGTCAGTTGCCTGCCTCTGCGATTGAGAAAAAGCACATTGGCATGATCAGGATCAATATTGCGTTGGACCCTTCGGATATTATTTACATAGATAGCAATATGCTTTGCAGCTATTTCGCCAATGGGGACGATTCGTTCTTTATTGCCTTTCCCTACAATTTTGATAAAGCCAATATCCAAAAATAGGTTGGAGAGCTTCAGCTCTACCAGCTCACTAACACGAAGCCCACAAGCATAGAGAGTTTCTAGCATGGCACGGTTACGAGTACCATGAGGAGTACTCACATCTATACTATGAAGTACTGCTTGGATTTCTTCGTAGGTCAATACTTGGGGAATCTTACGCGCTAGTTTGGGACTCTCCAATAAAGCTGTTGGATCATCCGTAATTAAATCCTCTATCAGCAGATATTTGTAAAATGCCTTTAAAGAAGAAATAAGGCGCGCCTGAGAACGTGCACCCAATCCCAGTTGATGAAGCCAAAAAACAAATTGCTCTAATTGTTGGCGGCTTAGCTCTACAGGAGGCTGTTTGTTGTCTTGCAACTCAAGATACTGCACCAATTTTCCTAGATCGCTCAGATATGCTTTGATCGTGTGAACTGAAAGCGCACGCTCCAACAATAGATAGGAGTGGAATCCTGATAGGTATGCTTTCCAATTAGTATTAACCATTGGAGTAAAAATATCAAAAAATAAAATAGGCACTCATTTACACAATACAAAATATAGTATCTCTCTCATCAAGCTTAAACAAAAGCCCTAGTTTCGATCAATAGCACTTCCATTTGTGTGCTAATGACTCCCATAAAAATAAATTATGATAGCAATAAAGATGGTTTAACTACTATCCCTATTTGTTCCATAAAATCGATGAAATACTAGTAAAAATGGCTTTTGTGGAAGGTTATTTAGATTTAATCAAAAAAAAGTTATACAGGATAGAACTTTTTTTGAGAAGAGTAGTTATATTCGTGTATCAAAAATGATAGTGTTACTATTATGAAAAAAAGTTAGACCCTTTATCCTTAAACGAAAAAATTACCGCTTATGTCCACAATAGAGTTTTCCACCAATTTTAGCCAGTTCGAGGCTATTCTGTATAACTTCGCTTTTAACCTAACGAAAAACGAGGAAGACGCGCAGGATCTATTGCAAGAGACAGCCTACAAGGCATTTAAGTATCGTAAAATGTATCAGCCACAAACGAACTTACGTGCCTGGTTGATGACAATAATGCGTAACACATTTATCAATAACTACAGACAGAAAAAGCGTCGTCAAACCTTGAACGACCAAACCGATAATAATTACTTCTTGAACTCTGGCGGGCAATCCGTGGAAAATGAAGGAGTAGGAAATGTTACACTCAAAGAGATTCAGACAGCTATTGACAGCTTAGAGGATTGGATGAAAGTTCCATTCTTATTGCACTACCAAGGTTATAAATATGAAGAAATCGGCAAAGAGCTAGGAATTCCACTCGGCACAGTGAAGAGTCGAATCTTCTTTGCCAGAAAGAAACTACAAGGAGCAATCCGCCACTTATTCCAATCCGCTAACTTGTCTGAAATCCTGGATTAGGAGTATAAAAACAAAGAAACCAATCGGTAAAGCCTTACCGAAGTAAAACCATACAATCCAATTTTTATTTAAGATTCATTAAGGCGAAGGGTAATTTTTGATGCTGATCGCGCTAAAGGCAGCGATCAGCTTTTTTGCCTTAAATGAAACACTTACGTCGTTAATTATATTATAGTTGTCATGGTAGTACAAACATTGCAACCCCTTCAGCGCTTTATGCGCCTGTTGTCCCTAGATAAAAGCGATATCACCTACATCTACGTATATGCTATCTTTTCAGGGCTAATCAACTTGAGTATTCCTTTGGGAGTTCAAGCAATTATTGGATTAATTGCAGGTGGAGCTCTATCCGCTTCCCTTTGGATTCTAGTAGCTATTGTTACTGGAGGTACCGCCCTAGTTGGGATATTAAAAATTATGCAGCTGACCGTCACGGAGACCATACAACGTAGAATCTTTGCACGTTCTGCATTTGATTTTGCGTATCGGCTACCCCGTTTGCAGCTAGATACCTTGGTAAAGGAGTTTCCGCCAGAGCTAGTCAACCGTTTTTTTGATACCTTAAATGTTCAAAAAGGCATACCAAAAATACTAATGGACTTTTCAACAGCGGTACTCAATATCGTCTTTGGGCTATTGTTGATTTCCTTTTACCATCCATTCTTTGTTTTCTTTGGCATTTCGCTATTGCTGATTCTATTCTCTATTTTTCTCATTACGGGTAGAAGAGGAATACGCACTAGCTTAATGGAATCGAAATACAAATATAAAGTAGCTTACTGGCTGGAAGAACTAGGGCGTAATATTGGAACTTTCAAATTATCTGGTGGTTCTGACCTTTCTCTTAGCCGAACAGATGGCCTGGTGTGCAACTACTTGGAGAGTCGTCAAAATCACTTCCGTGTTCTGATCAGCCAATACTGGTTTATTGTTTCTTTTAAAGTAGTGGTAACAGCAAGTTTGTTGTTTCTAGGAAGTTACCTCGTTATTGAAAATCGCATCAATATTGGGCAGTTTGTAGCAGCGGAAATTATCGTTCTACTCGTCATGTCATCCGCTGAAAAGCTGATTGCCACTATGGAAACGATCTATGATGTGTTAACGGGGCTAGAAAAGATTGGTGCTGTAACAGATTTACCCTTGGAGCGTCAAAGTGGAATGGATTTTGCTGAAATCTGTACTCCTGAAGGCATTGAGCTAGAGGTGAAGAATTTGAACTTTAGGTTTGAAGATTCTAATAAGTCCTTGTTGAACGGCCTCACCTTTACTGTAAATAAAGGAGAAAAAATATGCATCGCCGGATATAGCGGAGCTGGAAAAGCAACCCTCTTGCAAATCTTATCGGGTACCTATACCAACTACAAAGGTAGCGTAAGCTATAACGGAGTGCCCTTACAGAATCTCGAACTAGAGAGTTTGCGTCGCCAGATCGGTAACTTCTCAGCGCACGATGATATATTCATGGGTACCATATTGGAAAATATTACCCTCGGTTCGGAGCGCTATAATATGGATGACGTGGTTTCTATTGCAGAAAATGTGGGTTTGAGTGACTACATCAGCAGCGCCCCGAAAGGCTTTGAGACACAATTGTTACCCGGGGGACGCAATATTCCACGAAAGATAAGAACTAAGATATTGCTCGCCCGTTCATTAGCTACGCACCCCTTGTTTCTAGTAGTAGAAGGAATGTTTGAAGGGTTAGAAGATACAGAGCGCGACCGTATTACACAGTTACTGGCGAACCCTGTAAAGCCGTGGACAATGGTAGCCGTTTCTGACGACCCCACCCTAGCGTCCAATTGTGACCGAGTGTTGATCATGAAAGACGGTAAAGTCATTCTTTCTGGCTCGTTTGAAGAGATTCGCAAGAGTGAACATTTTTCTCATGTATTTCGGGGTTCTGGCAACGTAATTTCTGCCTTCCAAAATGGGAATGGTAACGGCCTAGGACACCATGACACAGTCGATAATTAAAAGAAAGGTATCATGCTAAATATATCACCGAATACGATTAACCAAAAAGTGGTTTTCTCGCAGTTCAATTCTTTTTCGCGAGTGACCCTATCTAGTGCCAACAGCATGTTTGTGCGTTGGCTATACGGTACATTTATTTTACTATTGATCTTTTTGTTTTTGCCTTGGACTCAAAATATCCAGACCAAGGGCAAGGTAACTACACTCAGCCCTGAGCATCGCCCACAAACCATTCACTCTACCATTGCAGGACGTATAGAGCAGTGGTACGTGCAAGAGGGGCAGAAGGTACTGAAAGGAGATACTATTGTATATATCTCAGAGGTTAAGGACGGCTACTTTGATGCTGATCTTATCCCAAGAACAAGGAGTCAGGTAGACGCTAAGGTAGGAGCGATGAAATCCTATGATCAAAAAGTAGATGCGTTGCAGTCGCAAATAGTAGCAATGAGAGCAGAGCTTGATTTAAAGCAGCGCCAGCTGCGTAATAAAATCAATCAGGCACGGTACAAAATTGCAGTAGACAGTGTTAATTTGGAGCGGGCTAAAATCGATTATGAGATTGCACAGAGGCAATACGAGCGCTACAAAGGCCTCAATGAAAAAGGTATCGAGTCACTCCAAGAGGTAGAAAATAAGAAGCTGAAGATGCAAGATACCAATGCTAAGCTGGGAGAGTTGGAGAATAAATTAGACATCAGCAGAAATGAGTTAGATAACAGCTTGCTAGCCTTGACGAATGTAGTCAACGAGTATAACCAGAAAATATTCAAGGCCGAATCGGACATATCCAGTACGCTTTCGCAAAAGTTCGATACGGATGCGCAAGTAAGCAAATTACGTATACAAGCCTCCAACTACGAGAAACGTAGTTCATTCTACTACATTACTGCACCTCAAGACGCCTTCATCAATAAGGCGCTCAAGCCAGGCGTAGGGGAAACAGTAAAAGAAGGCGATGCCATCGTGAGTATCATGCCTGCGGACTATGAGTTGGCAGTAGAGCTCTATGTAAAACCTATGGATTTACCACTAATCGATCACGGCAATGAAGTACGCTTCATCTTTGATGGGTGGCCAGCAATTGTCTTTACCGGATGGCCGTCACAGACCTTTGGAACCTTTACAGGAGAAGTAGTAGCGATTGAAAATAATATCGATTCGAACGGCAAATATCGCATTTTGGTAGGGCCAGCTCATGCCGAAAACTCCAAGCCTTGGCCCGATGCCTTACGGCCTGGCTCAGGAGCTGAAGGTATTGCTCTACTGAACGATGTACCTATGTGGTATGAAATTTGGCGACAGCTTAATGGCTTCCCTCCTGAATACTACGATGAAGAAGTGCCAGAAGAAGTCAAGATGAAAGCACCTATTCAAGGAATTAAATAATATGTGGCGATATACCCTTTATATAGTCTTATTAATTACTGGCGTACTTCCTTTTCAGTTGTGGGGGCAGGCACCAGATACGACCACCGTTCAGCTGAATCAGGAGCGCTTTTTGGAATGGGTGTTGCAGCATCATCCCTTGGTGCGGCAAGCTAACCTCATTCCCGTCAATGCAGATGCACAACTGATGGAAGCAAGAGGTGCCTTCGACCCCAAGGCGTATGCCGATTGGGAGGTAAAATCCTTTGATGGCAAATCATACTTCAATATTGCAGATGGTGGTATCAAATACCCAACGTGGTTTGGCCTTGAGCTAAAAGGAGCTTGGGAGCAGACCAGTGGTATTTTCCTGAACCCAGAGCGTAATTTACCGGCCCGAGGACAGGCCGTTTTGGGCGTAAAAGCAAGCGTGCTACGCGGCCTGATGATCGACGATCGACGGGCCAACTTGCGCATTGCGCAAATCGAGCAAAACCGTAGCAATGCTATCCGGCAAGCAGACATCAACATGCTGCTGCTCGAAGCACTGTATGTCTATTGGGATTGGTCGATTGCTTATCAAAAAATAAGTTTGTTTAGGGAAGCTCTGAATACTACTGCTAATCGATTGGAAGGTATTCGAGAAAGCTTTTTGGCCGGTAACAAGCCAGAAGTGGATACGGTGGAGACGATGATCCAATTGCAGGAGCGAGAGTTTGACCTCAACCAAGCTACGATTGATTTTAATAATGCTGGTCTCGCACTATCTAATTTCTTGTGGTATCAAGGGGTAGAACCTATGCGGGTAGCAGATAATGTAGTGCCCAATGCTCCGTTCTGGTTGACGGCAGATAATTTACCAACAGCAAATGAAATTCTATCCAGTCTGATTCTACAACATCCCGAATTGCAGAGCTTGCAATTAGAGCTGGATCAACTTGATATCAAGCGAAAGCTAGCAGCTGAACAGCTAAAACCCAAATTAGACGTAGAATACAATTTCTTAGGCAATGGTAGCAATTTTAACCCTGCGCCAAGTGGCAATGGCGACGCAGCCTTCCAGGATTTATTTGCTCAAAACTATAAGTGGGGTCTCCAATTTAGCTTCCCCCTCTTTTTGCGCAAAGCAAGAGGAAAACTAGAGCAAAACAAAGTGAAGGTATTGCAAACCGAATTCAAGCTACAGCAAAAGCAGCGCGACCTCGCCAACAAAGTGCGGCAGTACACGCGCGAACTACAGAATGCTCGCGACCAGATTGTGCTCTACACCCAAACCGTAGCCAATTACAGCCGCTTACTAGAAGCCGAAATCTACAAATTTGAGCAGGGCAGCAGCTCCATTTTCTTGATCAACTCGCGAGAGCAAAAGCTATTAGACGCCCAGATTAAACTGGCAGAGCTGGAAGGAAAATTCTGGCAAAAGCGAGCAAGCCTACAGTACGCAAGTGGCTCAATCGTCGCCAACTAATTCTTGAAACGTATCGCTTTTATCTTCGTGAGGGCGGTGCGCGCAGGGAAAGTCTTTTTCAATGAGCAGGTGTAGCTGTTCGCCATTTGGCAACGCTTGGTTCACCTCAAACCCCACCTGCTCTGTCGCTATCCATTGTTCTGCTGCTTGCAAAGGCAGGGCAATGGATAGTGTGTTTTGGGCGTAAGTAGCCTGTATTGCTGCCACTGCTTTAGCTTCCAACCGAAACATAAAAATCGAACCATCGGGAAAGTGTAGTCTTTCGGAAACCACTCGCGTATCAGCAAGCAATTGAATATCAGATTTGCGCAAGCGTAAGCGAATACTGTTGGTAGTGCAGCGTAGTTTCATGTTTTATAACTCATTCTTCAGGCAGTCTTCTAACGTCATTAGCTCTTTAGCCCCACTTTTGTAAAGCTTCACATCTGCAAAGCCACTTATAAGCTGTTGCTTAATAGATTCTTGCTGTCTAACTAGGCTCAGCTCCTCTTGAATAGCTAGCCAATCGCTCATTTGAATAACTACAGCAGTTCGCTCACCGTTTTCATCAGTAAGATATTTTAGATTGACTGCATCCATAACTCAATGATTTTTTCTAAGCTCAAATTAATCAATTATTGCTAGCTACACCAGCCCTACCCCTTTTCCTCCCACCACAAAAAGCCCAAACACAGCAAAAGCGGCACATAAAACCACCAGCGCGCCACCGGCTGAAAAACGGAAGACAATACCACCGCATCATCACTCTGCGCATGCGCCGCTGCCCACGCTCTATTGCGCTCCAACAGCGCCGTCCGGCGAATACTTTCCCACTCATCTGCTGAAGATACACGAAACGACCATGCCGCTTCAGCGGTCGTGTCCGTCTGTACCGCATACCAGCCCCCTTTCGGAGTCTGTAAGTTATAGCTATTTTGTTCCGCATCAAAAGGATGCGCCATGGGGTAGTGTTGGCTACCATCCACTTGGATAGGGCCTGCATCGCCCTTGCCCGTGCGGGTAATTCGGATAGGTGAAAAGGGTATACTCGTATTTTTGGGTACCATATCCCACTGCTCCTCGGCTGCTTTGCGCCGGCTTAATTGCTCCAGCAGCGGCGTCCAAATAGAAGCATAAGTAGTCTTTTGCCCATCTAGCAATAGTCGGTAGGTATCGGTCAGTATACTTAAGCCTCTTTTGCCCCTATTGCGCAAGGTATAGCCTGCCACAATTACCCCTCGGCTATCCCGCTGTACCGGAAACAAACTCAAATCCTCCACAAAGCGAAAGGGGCTAGTCGTCAACTCAAAAAGCTGTTGATCAATAGCAAAGGTCGCTTTCTGCTGGGTGGGAGAAGGGACGACGCGAGGCATGAGGCGTTGTAGGCCTGGCGGCACCGTTTTATCCATGCTAGTAGCTAGCACTAGCAAGCCCAAGCCGTTTTGTACTGCTCTAGCCAGGGCGTTTTTTTCGCTTTCGCTAAATGTCGAGAAGGCATCCATGGGAAGGAGTAGCACATCATACTGCTGTAGCAAAGAAGTGGTGAGTCGACTGAGCGAACGTTCGGTGGCATTGTGAAACTCCGTGATAAACTGCCCTCGGCTAATCGTAGAGCGTACCGCAATAGGGTAGCCCGCATCAGTCAGCCAATTTTTGAGGTATTTACTCTCAAAGCTCGGACTGGCATTCACCAGCAATACCCGAATCGTTTGTTCGGGGCGTATGAGCACTGGAACGATTCCCAGCGTATCGACCCGCTCTGCGCTCGACTGCACTAACTGATACTCATACGTACCTGCCTTTTTAGCGACAGCGGCATACCGAAACGAGTGGGTGCCCTTCCGAGCAAAACGACCCAATGGCACCGCTCCACTTGGACCAACCAACTGAAGGTCCGTTGCCAAACTATCGGTTTGATAAAATTGCCCCACCAATCGTACAGAGTCGCCGGCTTGAACCTCCGGCGTTGCTTGAATATGGGTAATCCCCTGGGGTAAAGGATTGAGGTGAAAATGTAGGCGATAAGTGTCTAATGCTTGGAGTTGGGCCTCCGGCAAGCCATCCCCCAAAAGGTGTACATCCGTAACTGCACTTGGCAAGGTGGCAGGCGCCACACTTTGCAACGGCCACTGCCGAAGTGCTATATTCGGATAGTGCACGCGCAAACTATCGAGTGCTTCCGTTTTGGCATTTTCCGTAAGGATGACTAAGTGCGTAGCTGTTTGAGTTTGTGGGCGCTGAGGTTGTAACACGAGCGCCAGCAGACAAATCATAGCTAGTGTGACAACTGGTATGCGTATCCACAAAAATCGCTTATTGGGTCTGCGGAAAGCTAAGAACAAAAGGAGCAGCCAAACCACCACTCCGATCCCTACCACTGGCCACGCAAAGTCCTCTGACAACCCAAATGCTATGGAAATTCTTTCTTCCATCAGCGATCACTTTGTTCTAGGGCTTCAAAGAATAAATCCGAAAGCTTTCCCCCTTCTTCTTGCTGCCGAATAGGCGTAGTACTGGCTGGGACAATCTTCCAAAAGCATTCTAGCAGCTTTGTAGCATGCTCGCTAGTAGCAGCATCAGCCAGCTGACCATCCATCAATTCTCGCAGCAACTTCAGCTCTTTCCAATACCTCCCATCTTGGCGCAGTACAATGGCTGCCAGTTCCTCCCCTGACTGCTGTAAAAGCAGTTGGTCGCTTGCGCTAAAATGCCCGTCCTGACGGATACGCTCCAATGCAGGAATCGCTTGTGCAATAGCTTTATAATCAGAAGCAAGCGAAGCTTGTGTCCTAAAAGTAGTACTCTGAATAGCTGATAATTCTCCACTCAATCGCTTTTCTGCCACCTTAATCACTGGCGGCTCAAACCCCACCCGCTCTACATATACGCGTGACGCCTGTTGCACTTCCTTGATTAGCTCCAACGCCTTGTACTCGTAGGGCAAGGCTTGCTCGGGGCGCCCCATCCGCAAGTGCAACTCTGCATCCCACATCTGCGAAAGCGCAGCGCGTAGCTTCGTAGCAGTAGCCGCATCAAAGTAGGTAGTTTCTTCCGCAATATCGTGGATATGTGCGAAGGGTTCTAGCGATTTTTGGGTCATCGCTTCGACGTCGTTTTCTTGGATGATTAGCTCCTCAGGAAGCTGCTCTCCGTGGGAGTGGGCGGCGTGCTCTTCCCAAGTTTCGTGCTCGTGGCCTTTCGGGAGTTCTTTTTGTGCATGAGCAGCATGTTCCTCTGGTGTTTCATTCTCGTGGCCCCTTGGCAGCCGTAGCTTTCGAATCAGCGCTTTCAAATCCGTGATCTTAGGTAATTCCTTTGTCGTATCAGTCTTCACCTGTTTTTTGGCACCCGGCAAGGCACTATGTGGCCCAATCACTGTCTCGAATTCTTCGCCCAAAAACTGGCCATAGCGCAAGCGCAACAATTTCTGATCCGCAGCGATGCTGTTGCTGCGTAGCCAATACGTATCCCTAGGTAGTTGATCGCGCTTAGCAATCAATTTTTCAGTATCAATAATAATCTGCCGCTGGCTGCGGAAATACTCTGGCATGCGGTCCACCGCCATTTTGCCATACATGTCAGCACTCAATGCTGTAGTATCTTCAAAAGCAATAATGTATTTCGCCGTTTTACTTATGAGCGAACTGGGCTGCCGATTATCGCTTGCTTCAAGGTGAATATACAGCTCATCCCCAGGCTCCATACCCAGTTGAGTCAAATGGAGCGGATACTCCAACTGATACGTTTTTTGCTGTCGGGTAAAGTTAGCATCAAAACGGAGGGTATCATTTTTAAACTGTACAGCTTCGCCCTCTCCTTTGGTCAAAGTGGCTACCAATCGAGCATCAGTGATGCCATAATCGTCCTGCACGATAGCTCTGAAGGGCACTACTTTTTCGGGGGTAAATACCAATTCGGTGTAGGGTGCTAGGCCAAGCACTTCCAACTCGGGTGCCTGGTCGTCTTGCACTTGTAGCTTGAAGTAATCCGTCTGATAAGCCTGCCCATCCGCTCCCACAAAGGCCAGGCTGTAAAAACTACTTTTTTGCGCGCGGTAGGTGAGCTGCCACTGCTTGCTGCTTTGCCTTTCGGCAAATGATTTTGCAAGCACTTTTTCGCCATCTGCTAGCACTAGCGCCACCTGCTGTACCTCACTTGTAAAGGCCAGTTCCCATGCAATGGCAGACCAATAGGGAACGTCCAAGTCAGGATCTTCGGTTTGAAATGCTGTTTTTCGAGTGTAGGCTGCGGGTTGTACACGTATGCTGGCGCTTTCTAGGGCTGGGGGTATCGCTTTCGCTAAACGTTCAGGTGTAGGTGTTTGTGGGCTAAAATGGAGTTTCTGCTGAAGTTCGCTCTCTGGTGCTGGTTGATTAAAGCTTTGTAAAAAGACGAATAGACCGATGCCCAGCGCTAATGCGAGGCCTCCCTGTGGGAGCTGGTGAGGAAGGTGGATAGAAAGCCGTCGGAGTTCTGCTTGCACCTTTGCTTGTTGTAGCTGTTGCAAATTTGAAAGCTCAGCGGGATCGCACAGCAGTAAGTCAGCGCTCTGCTCTAAACTAGGGTATGCTGTATTGAGGTAGCTCCCAATAGCTTTAGGGGAAGTGCTCCAAATACGTTTGGCTAAAAGCCCAAAAACCACCATGCCAAGGCCT
Source organism: Bacteroidota bacterium (assembly GCA_039208045.1). Classification (GTDB taxonomy): domain Bacteria; phylum Bacteroidota; class Bacteroidia; order Chitinophagales; family Saprospiraceae; genus JBCCRH01. The sequence continues at coordinate 3,393 of JBCCRH010000092.1, read as the reverse complement.
ACTATGCCCCACTCGAAGCCCGGCCATAGCATGCTCACCCCCGCGTAAAGTGGAAGTCCCACAGCCAGCACAAGTAAGACCAGTGCTACTGTTTTCTGCCATCGCCAGCGGCGGAAGAGGCTATGTAAGTTGTCGTTGGTAGCCATAGATTCGTTCCATCACAAAAATAATAATGAGCACCACCCATAGCCAAAATTGATAGCTGGGGGGTGCTTGTTGTTGCGTCTTCAATTGGTCATTTTGGGCCTGTATAGCAGCGAGCTGTGCCGCTTGTTCGGGGCTTAGGGTAGGGCTTTCGCCCAAATAGCGCGCATCCACTAAACGCAAATCATACGCCATTGCTTGTTCAACATATGAATTAAAAAAAAGCTCAAGCAGATGCCTAGCTAATTCAGGCTTGGGGGCATCTAGTTGATTGAAGAGGGCAGGGTGATCCAATGAAATACACGGTACTGGCAGTACAGGCTCTTCTAGCGAGGACAGCCAAAACACCACTTCTGCGGCTCCAACTGGCTCCGTTTCTAGCTGGCTATCCACCTCAAAAGTCACCAATGTGTAGGCCTCCACTGCTCGAATTGCGGCCTCTAGGTATTGTCGCTGTCGCAAAAATTGGCTGCCGTAGCGAATAGCAAGGCGTTTTTTCAACTCCTTTTTCACAGGAAATGACACTGCTCCAAGCTGAGCCATCCATCCAGCATTATTTTGCGTAAGCAGAACGTCCAATTGCGACCCAATTGATATCCCTCCTTCTTTTTTTGGCAGGCTGATTGGCCGAAACCTAAAAGCCGTATCCGTAGGCATCCCGATGATCAACCGCACCTCATTGCCTGTTTCCCATGCTTCCAAAATAAAAGGAGGTGCTTGCTGCACAGGAGTAGGCAGCCATTTTGTGCCAAACGACAAATGAGGCCTAGCATGCTGCCACTGCGCTACCAAAGGTGGCGTTAGCAGAACCACAGAGTCCAGCTCAGGATGCAAAAAATCAATGGACTGCAAAAAAGCCCAAGCATTATTTTGGGGCAGCGTATCGGGCCATATTTTTAGGATGTACTCCTGCTCTTGCAAACGCGCTACCACCGTCTGAATGCTTTGCTGCTCCATTAATTCACTACCGACATACACCCATTTTCGACTTTCTGCCTCCACAGCCTCCCACCGCTGAAAACCCACCAATAGCAGTACAACTCCCACCACCAGTAAAGCCCGAAGCAAAAACAACCAAACATCATCAAACTGCAAACGGCTCGGCCTTTTTTCTTGATCTTCCTCCATCCATTGTAGGCTACCCACCAGAATGCGTTTGCCTTCTCTTTTATTCCAAAGATGGATCAGTAGCGGTACGAGCAATCCTAGCAGCGCCCACCAATAGCTTGGGAAAAGGCTCGTCCAGGTCATAAGAGTCGGGTTCTGCGTTGAAGGAAGGTGCGCAGGGCTTGCCCAGGCAGTTCATTGGTTTTGATGAGTTCATACATAGCCCGCCAGTCGAGTACTTGGCGGCGTATAGTCTGAAGGTAGGCTTGTAGCTTTTGTTGATATTGTTCCTGATAAGCCTTTCGATCCAATTGCAGGCGATGGCCTGTTTCCAGGTCTTCCAGGGTGACGCTTCCGCGAAAATCAAGCTCCAACTCATTAGCTGCTAACAAGTGAAAAATAACGAGTTCATTGCGCGATTGGCTAAGACGGTGCATCGCTTGCTGTAGCTCCGCCTGATGCTCATACAAGTCACTGATAAAAACTTGCAATTCGTTTTGTGGCTGTGCGCCTTCCAAGCCTCGTTCGGCAATGGTAGCAGGGAATTTTCCAGTACACTTTATTTGCAGCAGCTGGTGCAAAAATCGGTGAAAGTGCCGCTGGCTACCACCAGGCGCAATTTGATAAAGTCGTTCTCCACTCCACGCATGCAGTGCAATGCGATCGTTTTGCTGGCGAGCTAGCCACGCCAGTGTCGCAATCAGATAGCGCGCATAATCGATCTTTTGGATACCTTGATCCTCATGCAGCATAGAAGCGCTAGCATCGAGTATAATTCGTAGGGTCAGCTGACTTTCTTTTTCTGCCTCGCGAATAAAAAAGCGGTCGGAGCGCGCATAAAGTTTCCAGTCTAAAAATCGTAAGTCATCCCCCTCTTGGTAGGTTCGATATTGACTAAACTCTAAGCCAGGCCCTGTGCGAGGGCTAGTATTGAGCCCAGGCAGCAGCGTGCGGACACTACGGCGCGCCAACAGCTCCAAGCCCTGGACGCTGCGCAAATTAGCTGGCGAGAGAAGGGTATTAACCTGCATAAGTGGCGTTAGGGTAATTGAGGCTTAGGTAAAGGAATGGCACGCAAAAGTTGCTCTGTAATCCAATCAACAGACTTCGCCTCCGCTTCTGCCTTAAAGTTGAGTAAAATACGATGACGCAGTACGGGATAAGCTACTTTAGCAATATCAGCAGGCGTCACTGCAAAGCGCCCTTCAATTAAAGCCGCTGCTTTCGCGCAAATAATCATCGCCTGCCCAGCTCTTGGCCCAGCCCCCCATTGCACCCATTCTTGTATAAATGGCAGCGTCGTATCAGCCGGGCGCGTACCACGCACCACTCGGCTAACGTAGCGAATCAACTCTTCATTGATATGCACCTCCCGCACCAACTGCTGTAGCTGCATAATTTCTGCCCCCTGAATAACCGGCTTCACCACAATAGCTGTAGTGCCCGTAGTAGATTGCAAAATCTGAAATTCCTCCTCCTCCCCAGGATAGCCAAGCTGGATATACAATAAAAACCGATCTAACTGTGCCTCTGGAAGCGGAAACGTCCCCGATTGCTCAATAGGATTCTGAGTCGCCAGCAAGAAAAAAGGCCGAGGAAGTGCATAGCGCTGCCCCCCATAAGTCACAGCATATTCCTGCATAGCTTCAAGCAGAGCGGCCTGCGTCTTAGGCGGCGTCCTATTGATTTCATCAGCCAAGAGGATATTGGTAAAAATAGGCCCTCGCTTAAAGCGAAAGCTGCGCTCCCCAGTCTGTGGATTCTGCTGCAAAATCTCGGTGCCAATAATATCACTAGGCATCAAATCAGGCGTAAATTGAATGCGCTGAAAGTCCACCGCACAAGCCTCGGAGAGCGTACGAATCATCAGCGTCTTAGCCAGCCCAGGCACCCCTTCCAGCAGCGCATGCCCCCCCGCCATAAACGCTATCAACAACTGATCAATAATCCCTTCCTGCCCAATAATACGTTGCTGAATCGCCCGCTTAAGCTGTGCCACTTTTCCTAACACCGCAGTAATTGTTTCTTCTTTCATAGCCCCTAAGTTAAGTATTGTAGACATATTTCAACATAGCCCTCACCCTATCCTCCGTCCTCCACTCCCCCGCAGTTTCTTCAACAAAAGGTCCTATCACAACGAAG
>JBCCRH010000091.1:0-15890 GCA_039208045.1 Bacteroidota bacterium | reverse complement strand
CAACTGAAGTGTTCGAGATCAATATCTTTGAACAACCTACGGTAGAGATTACTTCAGACCCCGATGGGGATATTTGCTTGGGTACTACGGGCATACAATACAATGCGATCATCACTTCCACTGATGGTGGCACCTACACTTACGACTGGTGCGCCTATAATTCAGGAGACGGTTCTGGCACCTGCTTTGGTGGCTTTAGCGATAATACGATCCAAATGCCCACGCGCAATTGGACGAGCTCCCCAGGCCCCAAATCAGTAGGGGTGACCGTAGCTAGTAATGTAACTGCCTGTACTGCGGAGGCCCTCTACAGCTTCAATGTAGATCCTGCACCAATGGTAGCATGCCCAGCAGATCAAACGGTAACCTTAGTCACTAACCCTGGCACCTTCGAGTGCGAAACACCAGTCCTATTTACCAATCCAATGGTGGGAACCGATGCTTGTGGGCCTTACACCTTGACGATTGCGATTGACGGAGGTGATCCGGAGATGGTAGTGCCAGGTGAAGCATATACCTTAATAGTTGACGCACTAGGCGTAGTAGAAGTAAGCTACACCCTAACCGATGGCCTAGGCCGCGAAACGACTTGCAGCTTTGAGGTAACGGTAGATGGCCTGCCCTGCGGCTTAGTAGATAATGGCGGAGTAGGCTGTACAAGCAGTACCTCCACTTTTATGGATGATAGCTTCAGTGTAGATACCGATTGTTCACCAAATACCATGCTATATGTGGAAGATGAAAGCGCTTTTGTTTTCACGGAATTGTGTGGCGATGGCGAGATTACCGCTTTAGTAAACGGCGTTGAAGGCACTGGTTTTGCAGGAGTAATGATGCGCGAAACCGAGGATCCTGGTGCCAAAAAAGTAGCCTTGGGTACCAATGCAGTCGATCGCTTACGCAAAGAAGTACGTGTTATTGATAATTATCCTTCATCAGCTGCTCCCATTGCCTCTCCCAATCAGTTTTGGGTGCGCGTAGTGAGAAGTGGCGATGTCTTCTCTGCCTTCGCCTCTACGGATGGCGTATTCTGGCAGCCGTACATCTCACAGGTGGTTGTCATGCAGGAGTGCATCCTAGTAGGCCTATTCGCCTACAGCGAAAAGGACGGCAATATAATAACGGCCACCTTCAGCGACGTATCGATCACCGGCCTGGATTTGGCTAACCTTGGAGGTTTAGCCGGTTCCTCATCCGACAACCTTGGAGGTTTCTCCGAGCCCGCACAAGACAACCTCCAAGGTTTAAGCCTAGCCACAGGTTTAAGCTTGAGCATCTACCCCAACCCCGCCGCCAGCGAAATCACCCTCGACTTAGCAAACTTCCAAGGCCAAGCTGCCGACATTCGCATACTCAACCAAATGGGGCAGCTCCTAAGCCGCACCCAAATCGAGGAAGTACAATTCAATGAAGTATTGGATGTCTCCCAACTGGATATGGGCGTGTATAATATCATGGTAAAAATAGGCAATGAAGTAGTGACCGAACGCTTAGTTATCGCTAGGCCATAGTAACGGCTTATGCTGATCGCGAGCGAAAAGTGGCTAGCGCTCCCTGGAGTACTAGCCGCTTTTTTTTGTTGCGGTATGTGTCGTGCGTATCTTCTAATCATAATAACAGCTAAACAAAAAAATGAATATGATACGATCCTTACTCTTGCTCTTTGCATGCTGGTCGCTTGGTTTTAGTGCGCAAGCGCAGACGACTCTTAGCGAAGGAGATCTTGTTTTTACAGGCCATCGGTCAACTTTCCCTGACAACTTTTCTTTTCTGTTCCTGACGGATATAGAAGCTAATACCGTTATTTTCTTTACAGACAATGGTTGGCGTGCAGGTGGTGGCTTCCGTCTTGGTGAGGGAACGTTAATAATAACGTTTACGGAGGTAGTGACTTGCGGCACTGAAATTACGGTAATGGTTAATAGTAGTAATCCGATAGTAAGTGGAGCCACTACTACTACAGATGGTACTAACCCGTCATTATCTATTGCTGGTGATCAAGTTTTCGCTTACCAAGGCGATGCTACATCACCTACTTTAATTGCGGCTATCCACACAAATGGGGATTGGGATGCTAATGCAATGGACTCAAATACTTCTGCGCAACCTCCAGGACTCACAAATTTCGTGATTTTCACTCCTCCAGTATTAGACAATGCTGTATATGATTGCTCAACGACTTCTGGAACCATGGCAGAGCTGAGGGCAGCTATCAATAATGGGGCAAATTGGAATACTGATGATGATCCTGCCAACCTAAACTTCCCTTCTTCCTGTAGCTTTGAGGTGACGGAATGTGGAGGTTCAACCCCCAAAACGACCTATGCGCCAACGCCATCGATATCACTTGTGATCAAACGGTAACAGGCTCTACTGTTGGTGCGGCAGATGTTACTGTTACTGTTTCTATTATTTTTACTTTAATTGATATTGATGGCCCAAAGCACTGGTATCGGTTTATAGGCACAGGCGATAATATCACCGTGTCTTTATGTGGCGCTACCGATTATAATTCTTTATTACTTATCCTTACTGGTGATTGTGGTAGCCAGACGCTGATTGCCGCCGCAGATAACGGCTGCAGTAATAATAATCTAAATGAAGAAATCATAGACTTTGCAACTACTATGGGTACCGATTATTACATTGTGGTAGGGGGAGGGGGAGACCCTCCTCGCCCAAGCGGCAACTATGAGCTATCGGTGACCTGCACTCCTCCTAGCTGCGCCGAAGAAGGCGACATTTTTATCAATGAACTCCACTATGATAATGATGGTGCTGATGTGAATGAGTTTGTAGAAGTAGCTGTAGCAAATGATGCAGATTTAGACTTGTCCGATTTCACCCTTACCCTTTATGATGGTGACAATGGAGAAGCATACGGCACCGCCACTTTGGATCAGTTCGCTGCGGGCGAAGACGATGGCACTTTTACCTACTACACAATGATGATTGGTGGCTTTGGCGTAAGTGGTATCCAGAATGGTGATCCCGATGGTCTTGCCTTATCCTGTAGTGAAGCCTTAGTGGAATTCCTGAGCTACGAAGGCACCTTTGACGCGGTAGAAGGCCCAGCTATGGGAGAGACCAGTACGGATATTGGCGTATCAGAAAATGATTTCTCTACCAGCGAGACCGCTTCTCTACAAGTAATCAATGGGACATGGACGGTAACCGTTTGTAATACCAAAGGTGCCACCAATGTCAATAATCCAATTCCTGCTTCACCAGCCATAGGGGTAGCCTCTAAAACGGTTTGCCAGGCTACCGACTTAAGTCCAGGCCTGCTCAATACAGGGATTAGCGCGCCCACTATACTAGGAACGGACGAAAAAATAGTTTGGGTAGTCACTGCTGCACCAGCAGCTAGTAGCTACAGCGAAGGAGATGAGCTGACGATAGACGGTTGTGGTCAGATGATTGCGTTCCAAAACTTGGGCGACTTTGCATTAACGAATAACTCACAAACACTTCGCGTACAGGATGCTTCGAGCCTAGCTCCTGGTGATTATGAGTTCGAAGCAGTAACAGAGAACTGTACAACAGGCTGTCGCTCCTTTCCTACAATGGGCTTCACCATTACGATCGAAGCAGCGCCAGCTATGCCAACCGCAGACAAGCTTACAGCTGAGTTTTGTGCTACGGGCGAAGAAGGCGGCTCGTTCAACAATGCACGCCAAGTACGGGTGGTACAAACCGGCAATATGAACGAAGTGTTCGTGTGGACTTTGACAGATGCCCCAACGGGTAGTCAGTTTGATGGGATGGAACCATTGGAGTTTTTAGAAGATGAAGTAAATTCAGAGTTCCGCATTACCGGCGGTATGCAGGGCGATCGCGTGACGTTGCGTCAAAATGCAGTGGGCAATGCCACTGATCCCGCGGACAACGTATACGGTACCTGGACATTTGAAGTACGGGTAAGAAATACGACCTTAAGCTGCGATAGTGATCCACTCACTGGCTTTAGCTTGACTGCTTTAGAGACGCCAGCTGAGCCAGTACCCGCCACGGCTACTAAAACCATTTGCGCAAGCGCAGACCTTACGCCTAGCTTGGCCAATACAGGCATCAACATAAGCAATAGCCTTTCGGCAGATGAAAAAGTGGTATGGGTACTGACGGGCAAGCCCGATGGCAGCGCCTACGCTATCGATGATGAGTTTACGACCGATAATTGTGGTGATCCATTCAAAAACTTTGGTGAATTAGCGGTAGCGAATAGCTCAAAAGTCATTCGCTTACAAGAGGTAGCAAATGCACCTGAAGGCACCTATACCTTCGATGCCTTTATCGAAAACTGCATGACAGGCTGTACTTCTACCTTGGTAAGTGGCTTTAGCATCACCGTGAATGCAAAACCAGCCGTACCAATGGTCAATCGTTTGACTAAAGATGCCTGTGCAGGCGGTACCGCCACGGTAAGTGTAGTGGATCCAGGGGCTGACTTTGATGTATTCTGGACAGTAGTAGCAGCACCCGATAATGCGGTGATCGAAGCAGGCGATGTAATTGGTCCAGGCGAAGAGACAGGGGAGTACCGTACGAACTTGGAGACTAATGGTATTCGTTTCCGCATTAAAGGCAATATGATGGTGGTACCAGGCTTGTATCAATTGCAAGCCTCTATCGTAAATACCACGACTGATTGCGAAAGCGAACTCACGACGGAGGTGTTCGAAATCAATATCTTTGAACAACCTACGGTAGAGATTACTGCTGATCTCCCGATGGCTCGTATGTTTGTAAAAGTATTAAAAAAGGCAAAATAGTTGTTTGAAAATAATAGATTAGCATCGACCTCAGAGCAGAGGAATCCGATAAAAAGCAAGCGCGCTTCGGCCGCTATGCAGACCGATAGAGGGCCCTGCTCTGGGAGGTTTTTTCGAGTCAGAATAGCATTTAAGGACTTCTCTTACTATGGGATGAGCCAGTATAAGCTACGAGTAAAGACGATAAAAAACCACCTTTTTATGAACCTAAAAAATGGATCATTACGATGTTATGTATTCAAAATCTCGGCGTTGATATGGCCGCTAAAGACTTTCAGGTGTGCTTCATGGCGAAGTCTCAGGATGGATCATCCAAGGTTAAAGGAACGCGCAAATTTGCTAATACAGCAACAGGTTTCAAAGACCTTCAAAAATGGATAGTCAAAAAAGCAGATGGGGATGGTAAGGTTCTAGTGACCATGGAAGCTACGGGGGTTTACTACGAACGCTTAGCTTACTATCTACATGAATTGGGTCATCAGGTGCATGTGTTACTTCCTAATAGAATTAAGGGGTATATGAAATTTTTGAACCTGAAGAGTAAGACGGATAAGTTGGAGGCTAAGGCGCTAGCCCGATTGGGGCTGGACCAGAAGCTTCCCTCGTGGAAGCCTGCCAGTGAGCAGATGTATGCCCTTAAGCGGTTGAGCAGAGAACGTACCATGCTATTGGAAGAAAAGACGGCTGTTTCTAATAGATTACATGCTGAAAAGGCCTGTTACCGACCAGATAAGAGCATCCAGAAACGCCATAAGCAACGCATCACTTTGATCAACAAACAGCTCAAGCAAGTAGAAAAGCAAATGGAGCAATTGGCACAAAAAGATGAGCAACTCCAACAGCATCTAGAACATATCTGCAAAATCAAAGGAGTAGGGGTAATTACCGTGCTGGCTATTATTGCAGAAACCAATGGTTTTGAACTAGTAGACCATAAATCACAATTGGTCTCCTATGCTGGTTATGATGTGGTTCAACGAGAGTCCGGCAGTAGTGTGCGAGGTAAGACCCGCATCTCCAAAAAGGGCAATAGCCACATTAGGCGAGCCCTGCATTTTCCGGCTATTAGTGTCGTCAAGTACCAAGATGAATTCAAAGCGCTCTACGAAAGAGTATTTGATCGAACTAAGATAAAAATGAAAGGATATGTAGCTGTCCAGCGAAAGCTGTTGGTGCTGATTTATACATTATACAAAAATAATATACCTTATGAAGCCAATTATCAGCAACAGCTAGAGAAAAGTAGGCAGGATACAGAGCCTGCCTACACTGGATGATCACACTCGATAGTGTAACCTCCTTTGGTAGGGCTAAACTACAATTTTTCGAAAAAACTAGTTGCTTTTTAACATAGCATCTATCGGGGCTATCGGGGTCCAAGGTTTAAGCCTGGAAAACATCAAAATCTTCCCCAACCCAGCCCGCGACCTAGTCACCCTAAGCCTAGATCAGGCAATGGGCGAAGAAGCCACTATCACGATCTTCAACACGAATGGCCAGCTCATGCAGCAAATACAGTATAATACGATAGAAAATACCACAGAAGAAATTAGCATTGACAAGCTGCCTGCAGGTACCTACTTTGTCCATGTAAGAACGAATACTACGCAGCAGTCCTTGCGATTAGTGAAGCAGTAGTAAAAGCAATAGGACAAGCTTAGTGCTAGCGTTTTAGTATCAAAGATGTCCTCAATTAATTATTTTCCAAATACACCATTATATGATGAATAAAAATCTATGCTTTTTCATTCTTTTGCTCTGCTTGGTAGTGGGCAGCTTACCTGCCTTGCAAGCCAATGCTTCTCCCAAGCACACAACTTCTAGAGGCACCCTTATCGGGGAGTACGTAAGTGCCGACGGCCGCTTGACCATCCCAAAAGGTTTTTCGGGGGTGCTCGATACGCGCGGCTTTTCTATCTCCTTAGACGAATGTGAAGGCCCTATTGCTCTGCCTATGTTGAGCACTTGGGGCCCGCTAGGCAATGGAGTTGTAGGTGGTTCATGCCGGGCCCTTGCTATTGGGGCCAATGGCGAGCTCTTTGCTGGGGGTTTCTTTACTACAGCAGGCGGCCAACCCGCTAGTAGGATTGCCAAATGGGATGGCTCTGGCTGGACTCCGCTCGGGTCTGGATTAGCTGGTCCATGCTTTGCCCTTGCCATAGGAACCAATGGCGAGCTCTTTGCTGGAGGAAGTTTTACTACAGCAGGCGGCCAACCCGCTAATAGGATTGCCAAATGGGATGGCACTAGCTGGACTCCGCTCGGGTCTGGATTAAATAATTCGTGCAATGCCCTTGCCATCGGAACCAATGGCGAGCTCTTTGCCGGAGGAAGCTTTACTACAGCAGGCGGCCAACCTGCTAGTAGGATTGCCAAGTGGGATGGCTCCACCTGGTCTACGCTGGGCGCTGGAGTAAATAATCGATGCAATGCCCTTGCCATAGGGGCCAATGGCGAGCTCTTTGCCGCAGGCGAATTTACTGCAGCGGGTGGCCAAAGCGCTAGTAGGATTGCAAAGTGGGATGGCTCTAGTTGGACTCCGCTTGGAAATGGATTTAATGATCGATGTGATGCCCTTGCCATAGGGGCCAATGGCGAGCTCTTTGTCGGAGGCTTCTTTACTCAAGCGGGCGGCCAAAGCGCTAGGAGGATTGCCAAATGGGATGGCTCTAGTTGGACTCGGCTGGGAAATGGGTTAAATGAGGCATGCGATGCCCTTGCCATAGGGGCCAATGGCGAGCTCTTTGCCGGAGGACGATTTACTCAAGCGGGCGGTCAAAGCGCTAGGAGGATTGCCAAATGGGATGGCTCTAGCTGGACTCCGTTAGGAAATGGATTTAATGATCGATGCTTTGCCCTCGCCATGAGGGCCAATGGCGAGCCCTTTGCCGGAGGTTTCTTCACTCAAGCAGGCACCCAAAGAGCGAATGGGGTGGCTTTATTTGCCCCTCCCCCTCCTTGTGATATTACAATCACTAACGTAATGGCTACGCCCGAAACTTGTGCTGGAGAGAATGATGGTACCATTACCATCAATGCCAGCTGTACCACTTGTGCTAGTATCCTGTATTCCATTGATGGAGGTATGACTACGCAGCTATCCAATACTTTTGAAGACCTGCCTGCGGGTACCTATCTGCCGTATGTAGAGGATTCGGGTAATGATAGTTGTAATGATACGGCTGTAGATGAAGTGATCGACCTTGGGGCGACACTACCTGCTGAGCCAGTAGCAGCTACTGCTAGCAAAACCATTTGCGCAAGCGCAGACCTTACACCTAGCTTGGCAAATACAGGCATCAACGTGAGCAATAGCCTTTCGGCAGATGAAAAAGTGGTATGGGTACTGACGGGCAAGCCAGATGGCAGCGCCTATGCTATCGATGATGAGTTTACGACCGATAATTGTGGTGATCCATTCAAAAACTTTGGTGAATTAGCGGTAGCGAATTCTTCAAAGGTAATTCGCGTACAAGACGTGGCCAATGCTCCTGAAGGAACGTACACCTTCGATGTGTTCATCGAAGATTGTACAACAGCTTGCACCTCAGAACTTGTGAGTGGGTTTAGTATTACCATAAATACGCTACCAACAGTAGAGATTACTTCAGATCTCCCGATAGCTATCGGGAAGGATATCTGCCTAGGCACGATGGGCGTACAATACAACGCAGTAGTTACGTCTACTGATGGCGGCACCTACTCATACGACTGGTGCGCCTACAACTCTGGCGATGGCTCTGGTACGTGCTTTGGCGGTTTTAGCGATAATACTGTTCAGATGCCAACGCGCAATTGGACGAGCTCCGCTGGGCCTAAGTCAGTAGGCGTAACAGTAACAAGCGATGTAGCGGGTTGTACCGCAGAAATGCTCTACAGCTTCAATGTGGTAGCTCCACCAATGGTAGAGTGCCCAGAAGACCAGCTGGTAACCTTAGTCACGAACCCTGGTACCTTTGAGTGCGAAACACCAGTTATGTTCACCAACCCGACCGGGGGTACAGAAGCTTGTGGCCCTTACACCCTGGCGATTGCTATCGATGGTGGTGATGCTGAAATGGTAACGCCGGGTGAAGAATATACCTTGATGGTAGAGGCGCTAGGCGTAGTAGAAGTAAGCTACACCCTAACCGATGGCTTGGGCCGAGAGACCACCTGCAGTTTTGATGTTATAGTAAATGGCCTTCCTTGCGGCTTAGTAGATAATGGCGGTATCGGATGTGATGGAAGTACTGCTGTGTACGACCAAGGCGCTGCTAGCTTCAGCTTGACGGCGGATTGTGCTCCGAATACCATGTTGTACGTAGAAGATGCCAGTGCTTTTGTCTTCACCGAGCTATGTGGCGATGGCGAAATTACAGCTCAGGTGACAGGTCTCAGCGGCACCGGCTTTGCGGGTGTGATGATGCGCGAAACCGAGGCCCCCAACGCCAAAAAAGTGGCCTTAGGTACGAATACGGTAGATCGCCTGCGCAAAGAAGTACGCGTCATTGATGGCTATCCTTCTTCTGCCGCAGAAATCTTATCCTTCAGTCAATTCTGGGTGCGCGTGGTGAGAAGTGGTGATGCCTTTTCTGCCTTTGCTTCTACCGATGGCGTATTCTGGCAGCCTTATGTTTCGCAGGTCGTGATTATGGACGAGTGCATTGTAGTCGGCCTATTCACCTACAGCGAAAAGGATGGCAATGCAGTAACGGCCACCTTCAGCGATGTAGCGATTACGGGACTGGATTTGGCTGGCAGCGGCAGCAGCGCCACGGTCAACCTTGGAGCCAACCTTGGAGGTTTTGCTACGTCCTCACAAGCCAACCTCCAAGGTTTAAGCATATACCCCAACCCCGCCGTCAGCGAAATCACCCTCGACTTAGGCAAGTTCGAAGGCCAAGCCGCCGACATTCGCATCATCAACCAAATGGGGCAGCTAATGAGCCGCACCCAAATCGAGGAAGTACAATTCAACGAAGTAGTGGATGTATCCAAATTGAATGCTGGGGTATACAATGTGATGGTGAAAGTAGGCAATGAAGTAGTGACCGAACGCGTAGTAATCGCTAGACCATAGCAATAGCGTATACTGATCGTATACGAAAAGTGGCTAGTACTCCTTGGAGTGCTAGCTGCTTTTTTTGTTAGTCTATATTTTGTGCGTATATTATCAGCGTTTTCTTCCCCGATCAAACTATCCACAATAGTGGATCACTTTCCCGTTTCCCGATTAAAATGAATAAGTCTGCAAGTAATTACTGGTGCAGCAATAACCTAATCCTTCAAATCATAACACTTAAACAAAAACGATGAGACGATCCTTACTTTTTCTCCTTTTTTGCTGCGCTTGGGCCATACAGCTCCAAGCCCAGCCACCCATTAATGATGAATGCGACAATGCTACTGAGCTATTCCTAGATCAAACCGTAATAGGAACCATTACGGATGCTACAGATTCAGATAACACCGACCGAGCAGGGGAGGATGTCTGGTTTAAATTCGTTGGCACAGGCGAAACGGTGACCTTCAATACCTGTCCGGATGAAGGTCCTTTTAATACGGATATTCGAATGATCATTAATACAGGCTCCTGTGCTAGCTTGAATGAAGAAGAGAATGTCGATGATAGCTTTGACTTATGTCCTGTTGGAGTTACTCCTGTCATCCCCGATTTTTTTGCGGAGGAAGGGGTAGAGTACCTCATTGTCTGTGAGGGGGTTTCTACATCTATGGGTGATTTCAAAATTACGGTGGAAGGCCCATATGTTCCGGTGCCTGGCGATATCATTATCACCGAGATTATGAATAATCCAGAGGGCCTTGGTAATACATCGGATAACCTATTGGAGCACTTCGAAGTCTACAACACCACCGATGAGGCTATTGATTTGAATGGCTGGACCATCAGTGATAATGGTAATGACGAACATACCATTGCTTCTTCTGTAATAGTTCCTGCTGATGGCTTTGCGGTATTGCAGCGTACTAATGCTCAAGGGAGTTATGGTTTTGGTGGGGTAACTTATATGTATGGTACGGATATTGCATTAGCCAATGGCGATGACGAGATCATCCTTACAGCTCCAGATATGACCGAAATTGACCGAGTAGAGTACGATGATGGTGTAATGTGGCCCAATTCGTCTGGTGCTAGTATGAACCTTGATCCTGATTTCTTCAATGCTACCGATAATGATAATCCTGACAATTGGTGTTCGTCTAGTACGGCACTTCCAGCGACGAATGATTTAACCGATAATCGACCTATTACTACTAACCGTGGTCTTTTTACAGATGATAAAGGCACACCCAACCGAGCCAATGACGATTGTCCTGAACCCCTCCCTGCCAATGACGAGTGTGAAAATGCGATTACGATCACTTGTGGTGAAACCGTCATGGGTAGCACGACTAATGCAACAGGTGCTCTTGAACAATTTGGTGTAGGTAGTCCCGCTGTTTTTTACCGTTTTGTAGGTACTGGTGATTTGGTAACGATATCACTTTGTGGTTCCGATTATAATACCTTTTTGGATTTGTGGGAAGGTCCTTGTGATAATCTTGGAGAGAATATTGCTTTTACTGGTAACGGTTGTGGCGATGGTGATGAGGACGCACAATTGACAGCTATCCCCACAGAAGATGGCGTAGAGTATATCATTCTTGTTTCTAGTGATAATCTTGAAAGTGGGGATTATACGCTGGAAATAACTTGTGTTTCTCCCCCACCAGCAAATGACGAATGTGAAAATGCAACCACCATCACTTGTGGTGAAGAAGTAAGTGGTTCTACTGAATTCGCCACTAATTCAGCAACAGGAGATTTTAGCGCTCCTGATGTTTGGTACTACTTTGAAGGAACTGGCGACTTAGTCACTTTCTCCTTATGCGGTACTACTTATGGGTCTATTCTAGAGATTTACACAGGCGACGATTGTGATAACTTAGAGCTAGTTATCTCTGATGTTCAAGCCTGTGGTTTTGGTTTAGGATCAGAAATCACTAACTTTCAAACAGAAGTAGGTACCAATTATTTCATCCTAATCGATGGCGATGTCGTTCCAGATGATTTTGGTAATGCTTTAACTTATCAAGGCGAATATGTCTTATCTGTCACCTGCACACCACCGCCACCACCAAATGATCTATGTGAAAATGCAACTACTGTTACCTGTGGTGAAACCGTGATGGGCTCTACTGATGCTGCTACTACCACGGGAGCGCCAGGTAACTGCTCTATTGATGTTACTGCTCCTGGTGTTTGGTATGTACTAGAAGGAGATGATAATGAGGTAACGGCATCTCTATGCGACTTAACAATTTTTGACACTAAGATCACGGTATATAGTGGAAGCTGTAATGAGCTAGTATGCGTGGCTGATAATGATGACTTTTGTGATGAACAATCACAGGTAACATTTGATGCAATGGCAGGTACTACCTACTATATTTATGTACATGGCTTTGAAACGCAAACAGGTGACTTTAATTTAGAGGTAACTTGCATTCCGCTGTGCGACCTAGCCGACCCCACCCCAGCCACTGCCACTAAGACCTTTTGCGCAAGCGCAGACCTCATGCCTAGTTTGGCTAATACGGGGATTAATGTGAGCAATACCTTGGCAGTAGATGAAAAAGTAGTATGGAAATTAACTGATAAACCAGATGGTAGTGCCTATTCCATTGGGGATGAATTTACGACCGATGACTGTGGTGATCCCTTCAAAAATTTTGGAGAGCTGGCCGTAGCCAATTCCTCCAAAGTAATTCGCGTACAAGACGTGGCCAATGCTCCCGAAGGAACGTACACCTTCGATGTGTTCATCGAAGACTGTACAACAGCTTGCACCTCGGAACTCGTAAGTGGCTTTAGCATCACCGTGAATGCACAGCCCGCAGTACCTACAGTTAACCGTTTGACTAGAGATGCCTGTGTAGGAGGTACCGCTACCGTAAGTGTAGTAGACCCAGGCGCTGGCTTTGATGTATTCTGGACGGTAGTAGCAGCTCCAGATGATGCCATAATTGCAGCAGGCAATGCGATCGGTCCGGGTGAAGAGACGGGAGAATATCGCACCAACTTAGAGGCCAACGGCATTCGCTTCCGCATTAAAGGCAATATGATGGTAGTGCCAGGTTTGTATCAATTGCAAGCATCTGTAGTAAATACCACGACTGATTGCAAAAGCGAACTAACAACTGAAGTATTCGAAATCAATATCTTTGAACAGCCTACGGTAGAGATTACTTCAGATCTCCCGATAGCTATCGGGAGGGATATTTGCTTGGGTACTACAGGCATACAATACAATGCTATTATTACTTCCACCGATGGAGGCACCTACACTTACGATTGGTGCGCCTACAATTCAGGCGACGGTTCTGGTAGTTGCTTTGGTGGCTTTAGTGATAATACTATCCAAATGCCCACGCGCAATTGGACGAGCTCTGCAGGCCCCAAATCAGTAGGGGTGACCGTGGCCAGTAACGTAACTGCTTGTACCGCAGAGGCCCTCTACAGCTTCAATGTAGAGCCTGCACCAATGGTAGCCTGCCCAGCAGATCAGACGGTAACTTTGGCGACCAATCCTGAAACTTTTGACTGTGAAACGCCGGTTATGTTTACCAATCCAATGGTGGGTACCGAAGCTTGCGGGCCTTACACCCTGACGATTTCCATTGATGGAGGAGAAGCCGAAGAAGTAGTAGCAGGTGAAGAATATACCTTAATCGTAGATGCGCTGGGCGTAGTAGAAGTAAGCTACACCCTAACGGATGGCTTAGGCCGGGAGACGACTTGCAGTTTTGAGGTGACTGTAGATGGCTTGCCATGTGGCTTAGCAGATAATGGTGGCGTAGGCTGCGATGGTAGTACCACTACCTTTGATCAAGATACGGAAACCTTCAGCTTGACTTCTGACTGCGCACCTAACACGATGCTGTACACGGAAGATGGAACAGCCTTTGTCTTCACCGAGCTATGCGGCGATGGTGAGATTACCGCAAAGGTGACAGGTCTAAATGGCACGGGCTTTGCAGGCCTCATGCTGCGCGAAACGGAAGCTCCAAACGCGAAGAAAATGGCCTTAGGTACGAATAACGTAGATCGTTTGCGTAAAGAAGTGCGAGTGATTGACGGCTATCCTTCCTCTGCGGCGGAGATCATCTCCTTCAATCAGTTCTGGATACGGGTGGTTAGAAGTGGTACTACCTTCAGTGCTTTTGCTTCAACAGATGGCATATTCTGGCAGCCCTACCTATCGCAGACGATCGTTATGGGCGACTGTATCCTAGCAGGCTTGTATACCTACAGCGAAAAACCTGGTAATGCGGTTACCGCTACCTTCACCGATGTATCGGTGACGGGGCTGGATAACCTTGGTGAAAACCTTGGAGCCCCGATAGCTATCGGGGTCCAAGGTTTAAGCCTGGCCGCAGGTTTGCGCATCTACCCCAACCCCGCCGTCAGCGAAATCACCATCGACCTAGCAAATTTCCAAGGCCAAGCCGCCGACATCCGCATAGTCAATCAATTGGGACAATTGATGGAGCGGGTGCAGATCGAGGACGTGCAGGTGAATCAAGTACTGGATGTCTCCAAATGGAGTACCGGTATCTACAATGTAGTAGTGAAAGTAGGGAAGGACGTTGTGACCGAGCGCTTTGTCATCGCTAGACCATAAGAGCAAGGAAGAAGAAGATTTCAGCTAAGGAAGTGGCACTATCCAAATGGGTAGCGCCACTTTTTTTATTAACTTAGTCCGATCAAACAACTCAACAACTTATGATGCGGACGCTTAACTTTTTAATAGGAGGGGTACTCCTCTGTTTTTCCTTCCACACTTTTGCGCAGTCTTTTGATGAACTTTCTTACCGAAATGTCGGCCCTTACCGGGGTGGGCGCGTAACGGCTGTTGCCGGTACGCACCATGAACCAGGTACGTTTTATCAAGGCGCTACCGGCGCAGGCGTTTGGAAGACTACGGACTACGGAACGACTTGGGAAAATGTATCTGATGGATTTTTTAAAACGCCCTCTATCGGCGCTATTGATGTAGCGGATAGTGACCCGAATGTGGTGTATGTAGGGACGGGATCGGATGGCTTGCGTAGCAATGTTATCACTGGGAAAGGGGTCTACAAATCGATTGATGGAGGCCGCAACTGGTTATTTGTAGGCTTGGAAAAAGTAGGGCAGATCGGAGCACTCATCGTACATCCAACCAATCATAACATCGTCTATGTAGCAGCTATTGGGCAGGCCTTTTCGGCAAACGAAGAACGTGGGGTTTTTAAGACCATAGATGGCGGAAAGAACTGGGAAAAAGTGCTTTATCTCAATGATAAAATTGGCTTCTCGGATGTAGAATTTTTACCGCATAACCCAGACATTTTATTTGCCACCGCTTGGAAAGCGGAGCGTAAACCTTGGACGATTATCAGTGGAGGTACGAACGAAGAAGGGGGGATTTACAAGTCCATTGATGGCGGAAAGAGTTGGGATAAGATCACAGCGGGCTTACCTACGGGCCTTATCGGAAAGATTGATGTCGCGCTTTGCCCAGCTGATTCGCGCATTGCTTATGCTATTGTAGAAGCACCAGGAGACGAAGGAGGCCTGTATAAATCAGTCGATCAGGGCGAATCTTTTAAGCATATTTCTAACTTTAAGGGCATCCGTACCCGCCCCTTTTACTACACTAATATTCGAGTAGACCCCACCAATCCAGATGTGATCTACAGTTTGGCGACAGCCTACTATAAATCAACGGATGGAGGTGAAAATTGGACCCGCATGTGGTCTCCTCATGGCGATAATCACGATATGTGGATCAATCCTACCAACCCCAATTTGTTCATCCAATCGAATGACGGAGGAGCTAACGTAACGCTTAATGGCGGCCAATCGTGGTCGACGCAATTCAACCAACCCACCGCAGAAATCTACCAAGTAGAAGTGGACGATCAGTATCCGTACTGGCTCTATGGAGGACAGCAAGACAATTATTCTACCATCGCAGTACCAAGTATGCCACCGTACTCCATCCAATCGAATGGCACCGGCTGGATCATCAATACAGGGGGATGCGAAACGGGCCCTGCGGTGCCCAAGCCGGGCAATCATAATATTGT
>JBCCRH010000090.1:0-15935 GCA_039208045.1 Bacteroidota bacterium | reverse complement strand
GTTTGCGAGCAACATATTTATTATGTTACTCTTCTTACTCAATGGCATCTTCCGTGGGGCAGGTGATGCGCACTTGGCAATGCGCGCACTTTGGTTAGCCAATATCATTAACATTGTGTTAGACCCTATTTTTATTTTTGGCTGGGGCCCTATACCAGAGATGGGTGTGATGGGTGCAGCCGTGGCCACTACGATAGGGCGTGGCTGTGGGGTGGCCTATCAGTTTTATCTGCTGAGTAGTGGAAAAAGCGTGGTACATATCAACTGGAAACAGTTAGGTATTGATTGGGATATTATCCGTCGGCTCTTCAAAATTGCGGCTAATGGGGCGCTTCAGTTTTTGATTGCTTCTGCGAGTTGGATCTTTCTGATGCGGATCATTGCAGTATTTGGCAGTGAGGCGGTAGCGGGTTATACTATTGCCATTCGACTTATCATTTTTGCTATTCTCCCCTCTTGGGGCTTAGCCAATGCGGCGGCTACCTTGGTGGGCCAAAATCTGGGGGCGGGCCAGCCGGAGCGGGCGGCTACCTCTGCCTGGCGCGCTGCCTTCCTTAATATGCTTTTTCTACTCACTGTCTCTATCATCTTCTACCTCAATGCAGAATTTATGATACAGATTTTTTCGGATGTGCCGAGTGTCATACAGTCTGGTATTATGAGCCTTCAGATTATTTGCTTGGGCTATATTGCTTTCGCCTATGGTATGGTGCTAAGCCAAGCGTTTAATGGTGCAGGCGATACACGTACGCCTACTATTATCAACCTCATTTGTTTTTGGATGCTCGAAATTCCGTTGGGCTATTATTTGGCGGTTAGCTTGGGCTGGGGGCTGGCAGGGGTGTGCTGGGCTATTGCGATTAGTGAGTCTACCATGGCGGTGCTTTGTATTATTTTATTTAGGCAGGGGAAGTGGAAAACGGTAGAAATATAGATCGCAAAAATCACATGATGATTAAAAAAATATCAAAAATACCCTATCGATGGTATATAAAGATGGAGACTTAATTATATATTTGTTGTGAATAGTATTGATATGAACATAAGGAAGTGACATTTTTTTTAAATCACTTTCATTTTTTTTTAGATTTTAGAATCCCTTAAACTGATTAATCCCATGACAAAGAATCGATTAAAAGCGGCAAAGCCGCCTGCACTCTTATATAGTGCATGTACCCATCTCTTAGTTTCCACGTCACAAGATTAGAACAGTAAAAGCAAAGTTGCATCAGTCAACGACTACCGTTGTTTCTAGCAGCACTAAATGCGAATTATGAAGTCTACTACTCTTGACGTGATCATTTCTTTATCCTTTCTTTTCATTGGATTTTCCAGTGTTACTGGTATGGCACAGCCCATTACCAACTTAAGCACCATACAAAAAACACAAAGCCAAAGAATCAGCTGCTTCGAGTATGCAGCGATGTCTAACAAACACAATGATCAGTATTTTGAGCTCAATTGTCAGGTCAATAGCGCTAACAGCTATTTTCACCCTAGCAATTGGAGTATTCACAAAACTAATGGTGACGGTGGGGTAGATGTCACCGGAATTCCTAATTTCGTGTTGGTTGAAGGGGCCGACACATTTCTAGTTGATGTGGAAGCCGCAGGTGGTATAATCGTTTCGATTCCACTTCCTGCAGACGGATTCCTTGCATTTGACTGGAGTTTCGTTGGGAATTCCAATTCAAATGTAGGGTGTAGCGCACTTATCAATGATAAACCGATTGGTAAGCTGCACTACTCCCCTACTTTTTACGCAGCTGGCGACCTGCTTACTATTCAGCTACAGAGCACCGGGCAGGCAGGGCAATTCAAACTTTCAAATCTTGAATTTTTGACCGATGCGATCGCGGCTGTAAAACACCCCACTCCAACAGGCATCCAACTTTTAACTATAGAAAGACCTATTATAACCGATGTAATTTTTCCAAAGCAATTAAACGGGGTAGAAGGCCCCATGCTCACGCAGGAGGCCTCTACTACGCCTTTTCAAACTGGCTTTCCTTACTTTGATTTGGACGGCGATTTGCAGACATCAGGCGATCAGTTTGAACTACAAAAAGATGCCTTTGGCTTTCAAATTACATGGCAAGATGAGGTACTTCGTAAGGGCATTCAAAAAACCATTATTCGCCACTGGACCATTATTGACACTTGCTCTGGCAGCGAAATGATACAAAAGCAATTAATTAAGCAGTTCGAATTTGATGCGAAGGAAGAGTTAAATGAAAAAGGATTCACTGCTGATACAGAATAATATACATGACGCAAAGCGGTTTGTAACATTGCAAACCGCTTTGGTACAGTATATACTGCACATTAGCTGGTTTGCACGTGGCAAACCAACTAATCGTCAGTATAGTTTCGATTTTCAAGTTGTATTAAACTAGTGAGTGTATACAAAAGCTAACAGGTAGAATACACCATTTCTACCTCCTGCTTTTGTGTAGGACTCCCCAAAAAATTGAGCATAGTCACTCTTTATATCGTTAAGTAATGTTAGTTTAGCAGGCGGCCGTTAGCCGCCTGTTTTTTTATTTTACACCAAAGTATGAGGCTTTCCAAGTACTACCAAAATATTCTCACCCTCATCTCTGGAGCTACTGCTTCTCAACTGTTACTCATTGCGCTTACTCCCATTTTATCTCGCTTATTCACCAAAGAAGACTTCGGGCTTTACGGTTTTTTTCTAACGCTCCTCACCATTGGTGCTGTCCTAGCTACTGGCCGCTACGAAGTAGCTATTTTACTGCCCAAAAAGGAGGCACATGCACAGCATTTATTTTCAGGTAGCCTTATTCTGGCCTTTGGCTTTGCGCTAGCCTGCTACTGCATCATTCCATTTGCGCTCCCCGCATTTGATAGTACTACCGAGCAGTCCCTAGGGTGGTTGGCCTATTGGATTCCTATGGCTATTTTCTTCCAAGCTATCCTCAATGCCAGTACTTTCTTGGCCAATCGAAAGCAGGCTTACAAAACCCTTTCTTACAGCCGCTTTGCGGGCAGTAGCACAACGGGCTTGATCAGCATTCTACTTGGAATTGCTAACACCTCAACCTTTGGGTTAATCATTGGAAAGCTTGCGGGTCTTGCTGTAGAAGCAGCCACCATCCTTAGACCACTCTACAAAAACTGGCGCCAGACCTGGACACAGCTACCACATAATCTACGCCGCCTCCTGAGACAATACCAAAATTTTCCGAAGTTCTCCGTTCCAGAGGCACTACTCAACATGAGTCATAAACAACTCCCTATTTTGGCACTAGCAGCCTATTTTAGCCTCGAATCCGCTGGCATATTCACGATGGCCAACACCCTACTATCCAAACCAGCTGGCATCGTTAGTACTGCCTTTGCACAGGTTTTCTATCGCGAATCAACTGCTTTACGCACCACAGGCGCCGGCTCTCTTCGAGCGTTTTTTATCCGCAACTTGCTACTCTTACTAGCGCTTGTTGCATTACCTAGCCTACTGATTATATGCTTTGGCCCTCCCCTTTTCGCATTCTTCTTAGGCGAGCAATGGCGCGAAGCAGGAGTCTATGCCCAGTGGCTAATGCCGTACCTAGCCATCAATTTTCTAAAAACCGCTTTTTCTAGCTTAGTAGACACTGCGAATAAAATCAGAGAGAGCGCCTTTTTTGAGCTTTGTTTTCTATTAGCGGCCATCTTGGCCTTTTATTGGGGGTATGCTTCCGCAAATGCCTTAGTGGCCATCAAGTGGTACAGCGTATTTGGTGGACTACTATCCGTGATTCAGCTGTTTTGGTTTTTTCGCTTAACGCAATACCAGCATGATTGGGAGGTAACTAAAAAGTGAGCTTGCGGATATGCTCCAAGTAGGTGCGGCTAACTCGGACGGTTTCACCATTAATCATCACCAGATCGTAACTCGACGCGTGTTTGTATACCTCTTTCACATGATTGAGGTTAACGATCGCAGAGCGATGCACCCGTACAAAATCCTTCGGATTTAATTTTTCTTCCAAACTCGATATGCCATAATTACTTAGGTAAGTGCCATTGGTGGTAATCAAACGCGAGTAGTCTCCATCCGCTTCGATCCATATTACGGCCTTGAGCTGAATACCCACAAGCTTTTGCTTAGACTGCACAAATATCTTTTCAGGATACTGATCCGGCTGATGAAGTGCTTCTGCCAGTTCTTGCAACTGCCCCAAATAGCCTGTATTAGCAACCACTGCTCGTTTAATCGCTTGCGCAAAACGCGCTTTGGTATACGGCTTGAGCAAATAATCCAAGGCGTGCACTTCAAAAGCCTTCAAGGCATACTGATCATAAGCCGTAGAAAAAATAATTTGTGGCATTTCATCTAATCGCTGCAACACTTCAAAACCGGTCAGGCCGGGCATTTGGATATCCAAAAAAAGCAAGTCAGGCTTGAATGTACGGATAGCTTTCACTGCATCTACTCCATTATTGCACTCCTCTAGCACCACTAAATCTGGGTAATCCGCTAAGTACTCCCGAATGAGCAGACGCGCAGGGGCCTCATCATCTACAATTATTACTTTTTTCATCTATTATTTTTATGACTAGACTTGTTCCGCCGGTCGCGAATGAATGAAAGCGCAGCCTCACCTCACCTCCAACAAATTATCCCTCAAGTTTAGCGTAAGCTGCCGATGCCCCGTCCCAATAATCAAGTCAATGATTTCCCCATCCAGCTTCAGCTTAAACCCATACATATAATCGGCGACTCCTAAATTAAACGTAGTTGTACCCATTTCGATCGGCACGGTATACACATGATAGGCATAATCACCATATTTCTTTTCTTCTTTTTTAGTATAGCTATCCTTATAACTATCGTAGCTAAGGACATCAACTGGCGAACCAGTATCAATCAAAGTAGTCAAAGGTTTTTCTTCCAGATGGGTAATTGTAATCGGCTTCGCATCAAAAAAGAAAAAGTCTTGTGGCTCAGTCATTGCAATAGGTTCTTTAGCAAACGTCAACTCCTCATTCATCCAATCGAAGCGAATAAAGTCAATCAATCCAATCAGAATATCAACTCCCATAAAAACATCATATTGTTGATCCGATTTTAGTTGCCCCTCTTCGATTACATCCGTCGTAAATTTTGCTTTAAGATTTTTTAGGGTAATACTCCCAAAGCTGATTTCTTTAATTATGGTAGGGCTTTGCTTGGATGTTCTTTTGAAGGCAGGCAGGTAAGACATGCCGGATATAGTGGTATCCTTGGCATAGCCATATTTCTCAACTAATTGCTTAGACACACTTATACCCTGCCCACCTGTATCAAATACCACTCGAAAAGTATCCCCCTCGATGACAGCCTCAAACAGGTTTCGCTTTAGGGGCAGCTTCACTTGCTTTTCTTTACCCCACTCAATAGTTGTTTTGGGAAAATCTTGGTAAAACTCCATCCCCCAAGCATCCACTTTAGGCCGCTGAGTCTTTCCCTTTTGGTAGGCGTATAGCTGTGCATTCGTCAAAAACTGATTCTTGGGTGGTGGCGTATCTTGCTCCGTCAGTAGGCGATGTGCTTCACTGTACTCTGCCTGACAGTATGCAGCAAACCAATTGGAATCAGCACTTTTACTCTTGGAACTGAGATAGAGCGCTTGCACAGCCCGCTGCGCTTGAATAGTTTGGTTAGTGAAAAGAACTATAATTAGTAGCGTGATGATGTATTTTATCTTCATTATTTATGCTGATTTTTTCTAAAGGCAAGCTGAAGCTTACACACAATCCACTCGGCTCATTAGCACGAAAGTGCAGCTCCTGCCCATACATTTTTTCGAGGCGCAACTGTGTGTTAGTTAAGCCGACCCCTTTTCCAATCAGTTGCCCGAGCTGAGCTGGGGCTACTCCAACGCCCGTATCACTAATGGTAAACTGTATTCCATTTTCTGATTGCTGGATATGTATGCTTACTGCTCCCCCATCTATCTTTGGTGCAATCCCATGTTTTACAGCATTTTCCACCAACGGCTGCAAACTCATCGGCGGGATAAGCGCCTCCTGCACCGCATCATCTACTTCAATGCTATACTGCAAGCGCTCTCCAAATCGCGCTTGCTCTAGCCCCAGGTATTGTTTCACGAAAGTGAGCTCCTCCGACAGCTTGACTAGCTCCGACTTAGAAGCTTTGAGCTGATAGCGAAAAAGATCGGATAGCTGCGCTACCAATTCGCGCGTATGCTCTTGCTGGGGCGGTACGGAGGCATTAATCGTATTGAACGCATTGTATAAAAAGTGAGGATTTAACTGCGCTTTTAGCGCTGAAAGCTCACTTTTGAGGGCCGCCTCTCGCAAGTCACTAGCTAGCGCTTGCTCTTGTTGAAGCTTAGTGTAAAACTCATATAGATGGAAAATCCCGAACTGCAACACATAAAAAAGGCTAGGTATATACAAATCCCAAAAGCTACCAGGGCCTCCCAAATGACCAATACCTAAAGCATCGCAAATCGCATAAAAGCACTCCCGCCAAGCAAATATGAAAAATGGTAAAATAACCAGATGTATGGATAGCTTGCGCGCCAAAGGCCAGTGCTGTACCACTTTAAAAAAGAACCAACACACGGGTAAGGTAAACACCAACATTAAACTATAATTGATACCTACCTGCCAGCCGATGTCCCAACCTGCCCCTGTCAGCACTAATGTGATATAATACAGACTCGCAAAAAATACATATAACAGCAGCACGATCACGAGCTCCAAATGGCGAATCCCCCAAGTAGTACGATACAAAAAAGTTGGTGGCATATACGTCTTCAATTTTAGGCCAAATATAAAAGTAGCAGCTTCCACAAAAAAGTACCAATCGATGAATTGCAATATAGGCTGATAAGCTGCACACTGTACCATTCAGCGGCCTATTTCGCCGCTCAACGTATATCGCTAGAATACCCTCTCCTTTTCTCTCATTTTTGAAGCAAAGAAATCACTTGACCTTTTTCTGAAACAAAAAAATTACCCACTTTATGAAAAAGCTATTGCTCACTTGTTTATTTAACTTACTCATGTTCTGCGCTTTCGCGCAAAAACTAAGCGGCACCCTACTCGATCAAGACAACACCCCCGTGGCCTTTGCCACTACCGCCCTACTCCAAGCAGAAACAAGCACCCTCATTAAAGCAGGCTACTCCGATGAACAAGGCCAGTTTTCCTTCGAAGGCATGCCCGTTGGCCAGTATGTAGTTCAGATTACATTCGTTGGCTTCCAGTCCTACACCTCTGAGCCTATCGACTGGGAGGCCGACCAAAAGGACTATCAATTATCACCTATCCAGCTGGCGCCAGCAAGTGAAGAGCTGGAAACAATAGTAGTCACCGGCCAAAAGCCATTGGTAGAAGTTCTTCCAGAAAAAACCGTTTTCAATGTAGAAGGCACCATCAATGCCACTGGCAATACTGCCTTAGAGCTGCTACGCAAATCGCCAGGAGTAGTAGTGGATGGCAATGATAATATCCTGCTCTTAGGTAAAACAGGCGTACGCATCTACATCGACGGCAAGCCCTCTCCGCTCGCTCCAGCTGACCTAGCACAATACCTTAACAGCGTGCAGTCTTCCGAAATAGAAGCCATCGAAATCATTACCAATCCATCGGCCCGCTATGATGCAGAAGGCAATGCGGGCATCATCAATATCCGCTTCAAAAAAGACAAGCGCTTGGGCACTAATGCGCAGATCAATACAGGCTTCGCCTACGGCGTATTCCCAAAATACAATACCGGCATCACCCTCAATTTTCGCGAGAAAAACTATAACCTATTTGGAACTTATGGCTTTAATAACGCTAAAAATCAGGACTTTATAAACCTATATCGGGAACAAGCAGGCCTATTTTTCGATCAACAATCAGTAACCAATAATGCTTCAAATAGCCACAATTTCAAAGCTGGCGCCGACTATTTCATCTCCCCTACCCAGACTATAGGTATCCTTGTGAATGGTAACATCGCCAATAGCGATCGCCGTACCTTCAGCTCCACCCCGCTGGGCAACATAGGAAGTGTCCCTGAACAAATTCTGATAGCCAATAATCAAAACGACTCAGATAGAGATAACCTCAGCTTCAACCTCAATTATGTTTTCCAAGATACCCTGGGCACGCGCCTGTCCTTCGATGCCGATTATGGCCGCTACGAAAGCTTTGGCCGCTCCTTCCAGCCCAACCAGTACCTCGATGCACAGGGCGAAAGCATTCTATCTGAAAGTATTTTCCGCATCATCACCCCTACCCAGATCGACTTATATAGCGTCAAGGCCGATTACGAGCAGTCAATGGCCGGAGGTACGTTCAGCGCCGGAGCCAAAGTTGCGATCGTACGAACCGACAACAATTTTCAATTCCTCAATATTGAAGATCAAGTAGAAATCAATGATCCCAGTCGAAGCAACCATTTCGTATATACCGAAAACGTCAATGCCCTTTATGCCAGCTTCACCAAAAAGTGGGGTGCCTGGACGGCCAATGCAGGACTACGCATAGAGCAAACTAACTCTGAAGGCATCCTTACCAGCGCCCAACAAAATAGCAATAGCGCAGTGGATCGCCAATATATCGACTTCTTCCCCAATGCGTCCTTATCTTGGAATCCCCACTACCTCCACAGCTTCCGCCTGTCCTACAGCCGCCGCATTGATCGGCCCAATTACCGTGATCTAAACCCCTTTGAGTACAAACTAGACGAGCTGAGCTTTTCGAGAGGCAACCCCTTTCTAAACCCACAATACACCAACAGCATACAGCTAAGTCACACCTACCGCTACGCCCTCGTCACTACGCTCAGCTACAGCCACACGCAAGACTTTTTCGCCCAAGTATCCGATACCACCGAGGTAACTCGAAGCTTTATCAGCCAGCGCAATCTAGCCGATCGTAAGAACATTAGTTTATCCGTCGGCGCCCCTTTCACCATCACCCCTTGGTGGAGCGGCTACGCCAATATCAACATCTACAACACCCAATACAGTGCCACCTTCGAAGAAGGCAAATTCATTGATCTGAATGCCACCGCCGTATCCTTCTACGCCCAAAATAACTTCGCCCTCCCTTGGGGCATGAGCCTAGAGCTCTCTGGCTGGTACAACTCCCCTGGTATCTGGGGCGGCACCTACGAAAGCGTCGCCATTTGGAGCACTACCGCTGGCTTGAAAAAGAAGCTATTCCAAGGCGCAGGCAGCCTACAAGTAAGTGTTAGTGATCTGTTCTTAAGCTCAAGATGGGGAGGCGTCAGCCAATTCGGCGGTCTATTCATCGAAGCCAATGGAGGATGGGAAAGTCGCCAGCTGCGGATGGCTTTTACATACAGTTTCGGAAACTTAGAAACGAAAGCGGCAAGAAAAAGAAAGGTCGGTTTAGAAAACGAAGCAGGTAGGATAAAATGATTAGAGGGCAGTCCCGATCTCTATCGGGGCGCTATCCGCTAAAATTCAGCGTGCCCAAAAGCTATACTGCCATTCCTTTGCTAGGTGTCTTCGTTCCAAGTATTCACTCAGCCATCTAGCAAAGGGGCAGTATACGCTTTTGGGCACACTTCATACCGCTTCTATCGGGCCTGCGGCTAAGCTCCCCTACTTTCCACCACCCAAAATTAACGGCAGCCCATCGCCCTCACCCCCAACAACAATCACTTTCGAATTCGGAGATTCCGCCAACTTCAAAGTCGCTTCAATCCCTTTATCCTGCAAAATTTTATCGGACAAACTAGCCGAAAGAATACGGTTCGCATCCGCCTTAGCTTGCGCTTCAATCGTCTTACGTTGCGCTTCTTGGCGCTCCTGATCGAGAATGAACTTATACTTCAACGCCTGCTGCTCCGCTTCAATCTTATCTTCAATGGCCGTTCTCACCTTTTGAGGCAACTCAATATCACGAATCAAGGAAGCCCGCAACTCAATATAGTTAGCCACCAAAGTTTGCGCTAAGTCCTCCTGAATCAGCTGCTGCACCTCATCTCTACGAGTAGAGTACAACTCCTCTGGCGTAAATCGACCAATAATCTTACGCACCGAAGAGCGCAATTCTGGACGTACTAAGGAGGTAATATATTCTGTACCGAATTTTTCGTGCAAATCCCCAATCTTATTGTAAGAAGGATTTACCCGCGCCGTTACATCCACCTTAATATTCAGACCATTACTCGATAGTACTTCCATCTCCTCTTCCAACTGCTTCTCCCGTACATCATACACATACATAATGTTCCAAGGAGCAATCACATGGAAACCAGGCTCATAAATATTGGCCTTATCCAAGCCTCCACCAAAGCGCTGGAACAACACCCCACGCTCTCCTGCCTCAATAGTTAAAAACGTAGCATTCGAAAACGTTAAGATCAATATCAACACCACAAAAGCGATAAGTCCGGTCGTGATCAATCGCCCCTGATTAGTTGGTTTTCTTTTTGATTCACTCATAATTTTTATCTTTTTTGCAAAGTTAACAAAACCACCCAGCCCTAGGTTTGCCCCTTCGATTAATCCTAATAAAAGCTCGACATTTATCCGTAGGTTTTACTTTCTATGGACATTTCTACCGTACTTTTTCAAACCCGCCTCCATTTGATTTTGTTAACGGTATTGCGTACAATTGTTAAAAAGCCAAGCAACAAGCGCGCAC
This sequence comes from Bacteroidota bacterium, assembly GCA_039208045.1. Lineage (GTDB taxonomy): Bacteria > Bacteroidota > Bacteroidia > Chitinophagales > Saprospiraceae > JBCCRH01. The sequence continues at coordinate 5,309 of JBCCRH010000090.1, read as the reverse complement.
GCCAGGAGGAGGAAGGAAGGATGGAGGATGAGGGACGGAGAAGAGCAGGAGGACGAAGAACGAATAACCCAGCCCAAACCCTGAGGTGCCTCTAATGTGCCTTAAGTGGTTCAAAAAAGCCAAGCAATAACCGCGCACGCCAGCAAAGCAGCAAAAGAAAGGTATAATCGATATGAAAAAAATAATTGTTATCGCACTAATTGGCGGATGTATCATTGCATGCAGCGAAGCAGAAAAAAAGCAAAGCAAGAGCGCCGCAGTAGCCAAAAAAGTAGCAAAAGTCGATGGCGAAAAAATATACAAAACCAATTGTGTAACTTGCCATGGAACGCGAGGAGATATGGGAGCCAGTGGCGCCTTTAATTTAGTGACCTCCGAGCTGACCGTAGAAGAACGCATAGCAGTAGTAACCAATGGCCGAAATACCATGGCCTCGTTCAAGTCGCTACTCAACGAAGAAAAGATAAAAGCAGTAGCAGAATACACGATGAAATTGACCCAAAAAGGCAAAAAAGAATAAGCTAAATGTGTTTGATTAAGACAACTTGAACAAAACAAAAAACATCCTCGTCACAGGCGGAACCGGCATGCTCGGTTCTTACCTCCTTCGGTATTTAATTCACCAAGGCTACACCAATATTCGTGCAACCAAACGGGCTACTAGCAACATGGATTTAGTGGCTCCAGTAGCTGATCAGATCGAGTGGATAGAAGCTGATATTTTGGATGTCCCCGCGCTTGAAGATGCATTCCAAGGTATCCAACAGGTTTATCATTGTGCGGCTTTAATTTCCTTTGACCCCAAGGATCGAAAAAAAATGCTGACCGTCAATAGTGAGGGGACTAGTAATGTAGTAAATGCTGCGCTTGATGCCAATATCGAAAAATTAATACATGCTAGCTCTATTGCTGCCATTGGCCGACCCAAGGTAGGTGCCACCATTTCTGAAACCACCAAATGGGAGCGCAGTAAATACAATAGTAATTATGCCATCAGCAAGTACCTGGCAGAGCAAGAAGTGTGGCGGGGCTGGGCAGAAGGCCTAAATGTTGGTGTTGTTAATCCAGCCATTATCCTTGGTGGTGGCCGCTGGGATGAAGGCCCGCTTAAGTTATTTAAGCTCGTCTGGAACGAATTCCCATTCTACCCCGCCGGTAGCTCTGGGTTTGTAGATGTTCGTGACGTAGCACGATTCATGATCCAACTCATGGAAAGTGATATCGATGGCCAACGCTACCTGCTAAGCAGTCAAGACAGCCCCATCCAAGAGGTGATGAATAGGATTGCTACCTTCTGCGATAAAAAACAACCCTGGATTAAGGTAACGCCGTGGATACAGCAAATTGCATGGCGAATCGAGTGGATTCGTGCCCGCCTTTTTGGCGCAAGCCCCCTAATAACTAGGGAAACAGCGGCGCACTCTGCTCGCCCCTTTTTCTACGATAATAGTAAATCACAAGCAGTATTTGACTTTGAGTATCTTCCACTGGAAGAAACGCTTTCCGCTACGTCAGCTCTTTTTCAAAAAGCAGCAATACAAGAAGATTTTGCCCCACAAGTATTACCTTTAGTGTAGCGACTTTTTATAAACCATCATATTATGGCTAACAAACGATTACCCTTATTGCTATTGTGCATCTTGATGCTACAAGCCTGTGCGACACATCATTCACAAGTAAGAAAAGCTGAACGCGATTGGGAACAGACACTTCCACCTCCTGAAGCGCAACGTATTCACACGATGTATTTATTAGGGGATGCTGGATATTCTACTTTCGAAAAGACAGCTCCGCCTGTTCGCCATCTGGGGGAAGTGCTCAAAACCGCCGATGAGAATAGCTCACTAGTGGTACTTGGAGATAATATCTACCCCGATGGTTTAGTCCCTGAAGATGATCCCACTTACCCCATTATTGCTCATCGCTTGAAGGTACAACTCGATATTATCAAGGATTTTAAAGGACAGTCTTTCATCATTCCTGGTAACCACGAGTATGTCGCTGCTGGAATTGAATCGGTGAAGTGGCAGGAAGAATTTGTGGAAGATTATCTGGATAAAAAGGATGTTTTTCGCCCAAAAAATGGCTGCTCAGGCCCAGAAAAAGAAAAGGTACACCCTGATATCCTCACTGTATTTATCGATTCTCAATGGTGGATTGCCGACTGGGACGAAAACGAAGAAATGAATGAAGGCTGCCCCGCCAAAAGTAAAACAGCTTTTTTAGATGAATTTCAAAACCTTTTGAAGAAGAATCGCGAGCGTACCGTAGTAGTAGCCATTCATCACCCTCCCTTCACTAGTGGATCGCATGGTGGGCAATATTCCTGGAAAGACCATCTTTTCCCACTTACACTTGCTAACAAAAATCTCTACATCCCACTGCCAGGCCTGGGCTCGTTGCTCATGCAAATACGCGCTACTCTGGGTATTCGCCAAGATGCCAACTACCCACCTCTAGCAGAATTACGCGATGAATTGATGAGTCGTGCCTCTGATTTTGATAATGTTATCTTCGTATCTGGGCACGATCACAACCTACAATACCTCGAAGCAGAAGGACATCCCTTCATCGTGAGTGGTGCTGGTTCTAAAGAAACCCCTGCCCGCGCCAGTGGCTTTGCCCAGTTTACCTATGGCGGGCATGGCTATGCCCAACTCGATTTCTATGAAGATGGCTCCACCTGGGCACAGTTTTGGGGAGCGGGAGAGGAAGATGAAAGTCCACGCCTGCTTTTTCGCAAGAAAATTATGCAGGCCCCAGAGCCAAAAACCGACTTTGACTTCACGGAGTATAATCAAAAGCAGGATTCTATTGCTCTTACCTTATACGATGACACTGAGAAAAGCGGTTTCCATCGCTTTTTGTGGGGCGAGCTGTATCGCGATGTGTATGGCCTAACAGTCAAAGTGCCTGTCTTAGACCTCGCTGAGCATAAGGGAGGACTCCAACCGATTCGTAAAGGAGGAGGTAACCAAACCAACTCTCTCCGATTAGCAGATAAAGATGGTAAACAGTATGTGCTGCGCTCTATGCAGAAAGATGCAGGGCGTATCTTAGGTGGTGTACTCCGAGGGACATTCGTAGTGGAAATGATGCGTGATGTATTTACCTATTCCCACCCTTATGCCGCCTTTGTGGTGCCCTCTATGGCCGAAGCTGCTGGCATTTATCACACCAATCCAAAACTGTACTACCTGGCAAAACAGCCTGCCCTGGGTAAGTATAACGACATCTTTGGAGGAGGGCTTTATCTCTTTGAAGAGCGCCCTGCCAATGACCGCCGTGATGTGGATAGCTTCGGCAACTCTGAGGATATTGTAAGCACTCCCGACGCGATGCAGGACGTGCAAAAAGACCACGACAATAAGCCTGATTATGACTTTATTGTTCGTTCGCGATTGTTCGATATGACGATTGGCGATTGGGATCGCCATGGCGATCAGTGGCGCTGGGCGACTGAAAAGATAAAAGAAGATGGAGAGAAATATACGCGCTACCGCCCTATCCCGCGCGACCGCGACCAGCCCTTCTCCAAGTTTGATGGGGTGCTGATGCAGATTATCAACAAAACCGTTCCTCTGATGCGGCAGTTCCAATCATTTGGCCCCGAAATTCCACGCATCAAGTGGTACAATAACTACGCGCGTCACTTTGATCGGGTATGGCTAGTGGGTGCCGATTGGGCTACCTGGGAACGCGAAGTACAGCACATTCAGCAACAGCTGACCGACGAAATCATTGAAGCGGCTATCCAAGAATGGCCCCCCACGGTCTATGAAGCCAATGGGGAAGAAATCATTGCTAAGATAAAAGGCCGACGCGACAACCTACTTAATGTAGCGCGAGGCTACTACGAACGCTTAGCCAAAACAGTGGATATTGTGGGCACCAATAAGGATGATATATTCGAGGTGGAACGCGGAAAAGGTTTTACGAAAGTACAGGTATTTAACCCTAAGAAAAAAGGGGGAAGAGAACTCCACTTCGAGCGCACTTTCTTTAATGAAGAAACCGATGAAATCCATATCTACGGCTTGGATGGTGATGATGAGTTCAATGTAAAAGGTAAAGTTCCGCGTGCGATAAAGCTACGCCTTATTGGAGGGTTTGATAAAGATGTATTTGACGATGTATCCGAAGTAGGAGGCTGGGGTAAAAAAACGCTCGTTTATGATGAACCCAGTGGGAGCAAAATAAAGAATGATAATGAGATTCGCGATAAGCGGAGCAAGCGCTATACCTTCAATGAGTACGACCATAAAGATAACGATATCAACTATGGTATGATTCTGCCGCAAATGGGCTTTAACCCAGATGATGGCTTTCAGCTAGGGGCTTTTGCCAATTTTTTCCGTTATGGCTTTAAGAAGAAGCCGTATGCTCAAAAGCACCACATCAGTGCAGGCTATTCCTTTGCAACAGGGGCGATAGATGTGGCGTATCAGGCAGAGTATATTGATGCACTTGGAAAGTGGGATATTCTTACCAACCTAGAGTGGAATGGCGAGCAGTTCGTCATCAACTTTTTTGGTTTTGGAAACAATACCGAAAATCCGAGAAACGACGAGCTATCGTTCAACCGAGTACGTAAGGGAGCCTATTTTGTGAATATCCCGCTCCGTTATCGCTTTCGTAATGGTGCGCAATTTCAAATCGCCCCACTATTCGAATCGCATGAAGTCGAGCGTACGAGTGGTCGCTTTGTTTCTACCGATGATACCGGCCTCTCCGAAGCTTCCTTTGATGAACAACGCTTCTGGGGAATCGGTGCGCGTTATTTATTCGAGAATATGGATGTTAGAGTGGCGCCTACCCATGGCTTTCGCTTTTTGCTAGATGGTGGCTGGCAGCAAAATGCGGAGCGCAGCGGTCGAAATTTTGGTTTCGTAGCATCGGAGCTCACCTTTTACCAACGCCTCACGAACAATGGAAGCTTAGTATGGGCCACCCAGTTTGGAGCCAAGCATATTTGGGGGCAATTCGAGTTTTACCAAGCGGCTACCATTGGTGGCCGAGAAGCCCTGCGTGGTTTTCGCCAGGAACGCTTCGCCGGTAAATCTTCTTTTTACAACTCTAATGACTTGCGCTTGCGCTTAATCAATGAGGCCCGTACCTATGTGGCCCCGCTCACCTTTGGCCTATTCGCCAGTGGAGATTATGGCCGTGTGTGGATTGATGGAGAAGATTCGAGTCGCTGGCACAACTCGTACGGTGGCGGTATTTGGCTGAGCACCTTGGATGCGCTTACGATTAGCGCTGGCTTCCATCATTCGGATGAAGGGAATCGGGTGCTGGTGCGGGCTGGG
>JBCCRH010000089.1:0-16003 GCA_039208045.1 Bacteroidota bacterium | reverse complement strand
ACGTCCTTCCTGGTCTTCTTTTATATTAAAAACGACCGGATCGCCCAGCCCTTCTGCACTGTTAAAATTGCGAAAAGCGTACCCATCAAAACGACTAATCCCATTATCGGTAGACAACCAGATATACCCCTGCCGATCTTGTAGTATATCAAAGACTTCCGAACTAGGAAGACCATCATCGATCGTGTAGTGCCGGTAGATGAAATCCTGCGCCGGTAGCGCAACACTCAGAAAAAGCAAGGGGAGCACACCCATCATTATGGTGCCTCCCCATCTCGTATGACTTAAAGTAGCCAAGGCTACTTAGGAAGCTTCTGCTTGCCGCTTCTTGCGCGCATCAATAAAGCTTTTGACAAAGTAGACCATCGCTACCACCGTACTTACCAGCATCACCGCTACCCGAACAATGGCCATCGTATCGCCTCTTTCCATCGCACCCATCAATGGCTTAAACAAACCGAACAGAATCACCAAGGTGAGCAGCACCGCAATATGAGCAATTACTTTATTTTCTCGCTTTACCCCACCATTCATCGCTAATAGGGCCACCCCTACTGCCGTTGGAATAAGCGCCGTAAAAGAAGGCGTTTCAGAGGAGATATACCCCCAACCTGACATCGCAATCAGCAGGATTGCATTGATTAAACTCGCTGTATGTGCTTTCATATTTTGCTAAATTTTAAATATAGTTCAATAACCCTAGATTTGTGAATTCTGACTAGCCCTTTTCCCGGCTTGCCACGTTGAAAAGCCTCGGCGTAGCTAAGGCTATGCCTACGTTTTTCGCCTTGCAAGCCAAGAAAATGCCGTCGCCATATTTTCACAAATCTAGCATTGTTGAACTATAAAAACCGAATCATTTTCGCTTTTGCGCTAAAATCCTTCGGATAGCTGCAAAAAAAAGGGGCCGACTTTTCGCCGGCCCTTCTGCTACACATCAACAAATGTGCTTACTAGGGGGACATTAAACATTCTTTTGCTACTATTCCAGACTATTTATCTAGTACTAACATCTTTTTAGTTTCAAAAAAGGTGCCAGTTTGTAGAGAATAAAATAGAATGCCTGTCTTGGGTAGATCCTTACTGTAGACAATTACGCGATGCTCTCCTGCATCATATCGGCCTTGCAATTGCCAGAGGCGCTCTCCTGTAGCAGTGTGAATGTAGAGAGAAACATGTTTCTCTGTTGACAAATAAAAAGATATAGTCGTTTGCTCATTAAATGGGTTAGGCATATTATGGAAGAGCTTAACTGTTTCTGATTTTACAATATCATCAGGACTCCCTGGTACTGTAATCGGGCCAACCCCTACATCTTCCCCTAATGTGGGCTCTTGATCCAGAGGTATTCCAACTTCTTCGTCCCCTTTAGCCGGTTTACAGACTCCGTTGGGAGCAGCTAGAATGACAGTAGTGCTACAACCTGTAAAGTTACGTCCTCCCATGGTTCCGTCTGGCATTATTTGCATAGGGTTGAAGGCATCATCCCAAGCATAAACCTCAATCCCTCTAGAAGTCCCGCCATCACAGGTAAGGATAATACTTTGCTGATTGATGTCTGGCATTTCGCCAGCCAGATTGATCGAGTAGGTTACTACTGAACAGTCAGCTATTTGCTCAGCCAGGATGTCCTCTACTACGATTTCTACCATTCCTCGATCAATCGTTCCGTCGCCGTTCACATCTTGGGGAGGATTCACCTGCTCGACGGTGAACACCAAGTCTTCATGGCACTCAATCGGCTCTATGGTACAATCTAGCACCACCAGCTGTATACTTTGCATAATATCATTTCCACATCCATCAACAGCGGTTATAATGATTTCATGCTCTCCAATTGGAAAGTCATCTGCTATGGTAAAGTCAGGAAAATCACCGCTAACCGCCCCTTCTTCCATCAAATCCAAATCTAAGATGCCATCCGTATCGAGATCTAACCAAACTGATATTCTGGCACTTCCTTCCATCGGACAACCATCCTCTATGGTAAAAGACGTTTCAAAGAACGCATCACAAGTAGTGGCATCAGCACATAGCGTATCCGCCTGCATAGTTAGATTCAAGCTAGGTGGCGTTTCGTCCACCACCGTGATAATTTGAGTATATGACCAATAGCCTTTAGAGTCGATATTTCTCCAATAGCCTGCGGGGTTGGAGTTACCATTGCAGCTGGTGCCTCTTGTATTTGCAAGTGGAGTATTGTTGAAAGGATCTCGATCAATATCTACGCGCGTAAGGTGTGCTTTGCGTAACACCCACACATCTGCTTCTCCACTTATTTCATTACAGTCTTCATCGCGACCGATCACGACTGGTTCAGAAATACCATCGTACGCACAGTCATTTTTCACTAGATAGGTACGTGCTACGCGCATACATATCAAACCGGTACTCGGTAAAATAGCGTCGCGTACTTGTACTTCTAAATCTCCACATCCTAGTTGGAATAAATCAATATCGGGCACAACACTTTCATCAAAACAAGTGACTTGTTTATCTGCGGGAAAACGAATCTCATAATTGTAGAGTCCTCCGTCGCAGTCTTGTGTAATAGGAGAACAGTTTTCAATCACAAATTCTAGAGTTTGCGTTGCCACATTACCACACAAATCTACTGCACGCACTAACAATAAGTGAGTGCCCGAGGTATAGTTGAAGTTTACTTGATAGTTAGGGAAAGTACCTGTAAGTACTTCTCCTGTCCCTGCTGGAAAATCATCCGCTTCGCCATCGGCAAAGGCATCGAACTCAATAGATAGATCAGCAATACTATCCAATACACAGCCTTGTGACAATGCTAAACTGAAGCTAACGGCCGCCTCGCAGCCCAAACTATCAATACAGAGATTAGTGTCACCGCTGAGCATAATTTCAGGTGCTATCGTATCAATCACGCTGATAATCTGCGTGTATTGCCAGTAGCCATTGCTTTCTACCGTGCGCCAGTAGCCCTGCGGATTAGTCGTTCCTGTACAGCTTATTCCTTTTTCTGTAGCGAAGGGCACCGCATTTTGGCTAACCGAATCACGATCAATAAATGAGGTAGTCGTACGGCGAAGTACCCACACCGCTTCTTCTCCTTCCTGACCATCACAATCTTCGTCGCGGCTAATCACCACCGGATCTGCTTCTCCATCATATTCGCACCAATTGATTACATAGTGGGTCCGCTCCAACTGGTAGCAGCCCTCACCATCAGGAAGGAGTTCATCCTCAAAAGTAGCCGCTAGCAGTTCACAACCAATTTCATTCGTAAATATAGAGTCGCTTAGCATCTGCTCGCCACAGCTCATCTGCCCATCTTTTGGGAACCGAATTTCATAATTGCGTTCTCCGGTGATCGTAATCACCTGTGTTACTGTTTCCAACGACACATTACCATAGGTATCTTCTGCATAAAAGCTACGAATAATCGTACCCGAACTACACTGATCGAAATTCACCTGTGGTGCTAACTCAATCACTTCAGGCGTACAGTTATCGTACGCTTCTGGCAAGCCCCAAATCGATTGTAGCAGTGCGGTGTCAAAAGGATCAAAACTATCAGGCAACTCGCTACACTCCGTCTCTGCATTAGGAATACCGAAACAAATAGGCAGTGTCGTATCTACTACTCGAACCTCTGACCAACAAAAGTTTTCATTGCCATAAATATCGGTTACTCGAAGCATTACCTTCACAGTAGTGCCAACATCACAGCATTCCATCACCACAAATTGTCCCCAATCTGAGAAGGTAGGCTCAGCCAATGGCTCGCAGCCATCAATATCGTAGGTGTATTCTCTGCTAATTTCAATCGAAGCAATCTCGGTATTATCATAGCTATTGTTATTGATCTGTTGTACGTTGACATAGCGTACCCCCAAATTACCAATGGCGATTTGTATAGGACTGTAACATATGGCTACTGGCTCTACTAAGTCAGCCACTCGAATGATGCAGTCTTGAGCAGCAGCAAATTCACAACCTCCTAGCAGTGAGTAGCGCACCGTATAATCGCCAATAGCTACATCGAATAGAAAGCGCTCTTCATCCGGCTGAATGGTATATACTAGCGTCAGGGTACCATCTGCATTATTGCGGTAGACTTGCGTCAAAACATCCCATCCCTCTTGGCATCCTCCATACACATCAGGTAGTGGAATTTCAACAGTAGCCGTAGTAGAAAATGGATCTACCGACCAAAGCATAATATCGTCTTCGACGATTGGACAGTAGTGATTACTGATAGGGCACTCTATGCGAGGGCGTTCTCCCTTCACTTTAATGATTTGCACCATTTCGAGCGTATCTTCGGGCAAGCATTGATCTAATACTAACCAGGTACGCTCTACCTCTCGCTCCAGACCACATACCTGAAGTAAAGAGTCTTCGTATACTGCAGATAAGTTGCAGAATGCACTATCAAGTAGCGCTGCGCCAAATGCTGTTTTTACAAATGGATAACCTGTCACATTGGGATGTGGATTGCCATCCATATCTACTTCAAAATCTTCAAAGCAGTTGAGTACATAGTACCATGCAGGGAAGTCGATATCGTCAAACTCAGCAGACTTGAAATCAATCATTTGGACACAATTATCGATCATCCCATTATTATTTTCAGCAATAAAGGTACGTTCGATCACTCCGCTAGTGCAGTCTTCTGCTATCCATGCATCTGTAAAAAAGAAATTATTTAATCCACAACTGTCAGCCACAGTGGCCATTCCCGTTAGGTAAGTAGTATCCAATAGCTGAGTGTAGTCTTCGCACAGTAGATCGTACTCCAAATTGATGCTATCTTCAATCGCTAGTGCTACTTCTTCAGGTTCAACTATCAGGTAGGGAATGTCTTCGCTTTCGCTAAATACTACCCAAGTGTAGGAACCTGTAGTCTCGGGTAACCAAGTACTTGTTAGCAATACATAATGCTCATTGGGCTGAAGTGGTAAACTGGTCATCCATACAATAGTTCCTTCTACCTCCAAGTCAGCGTCGAGTCGGGGCAATGGCTGTCTCAGCATTGCTGCTTCGAGCGAAGTATCTCCGCGCATGATGGTACAACAAGGATCTAGTGGATTGATATGATCTCTGAAAATAGCGCCTAAGCCATCTACAAAGGGTACTGGATAGAATGGAGGAGGATTAGACACCTCCATGCTGCTGTATAGCGCAAAAGTATAAGGCGTATTGGGAGGAAGAAGATTACTAGTGCGAATATGAATGGTATCAAAATACCGAAGACCCGTTGGAAGCGGAATGCTATCAATCCAGCAGAACGTATCGGTTTCCATTCTAATAGGATCATTATCATCTAGTGCCGCCGCAATGATATTAGCTGCGCGATCTATTCGAACACTACTGGTGTCTTCTGGGCAAATAACTTCAAAGCTAGGCGTCTCCATTTGCACCATAGTGCTACACATCGGATCATCAGTGTCGGTAATGCTCAGCTCAAAAAATCCATTGACGATTGATAGCTGATCGATTTCTACCATTTCCCCGTAGGCCCACGTCCTACCATCGCCAGTTGTCCACGTTGTCCCTATACCGGCACCATTCACTAGAACTTCCATTATATAAGCATCATCTCTGATATCCTCTGGCGTTCCATTATCGCCACATACTAGAAGACTCGACTGTACTTCTATGAGGCATTCGTCGGAGCAAGTCATTGGAGGAGCCAAGGTGAGTGTAGCTTCGCAGGTCATGTCATCTATATCGGTAAAAGAAAGGGCTACAGCTCCCTGAGCAATAGAAAATGGCCCAATACGTGTTGCTTCGTTATATGCACCTGTATTGCCATTGCTGGCTATCCAGCTATCACCGACATTCTGGCCTGCTATTATTACATCAGCAAAAAATAAATCATCTTCGGGTTCCGTGGAGGTGCCATTATCATCACAAAATACGTCCAGTAAGCTGGCTTCTATAGCACATAAGTCGGAGCAAGTATTTGGTGGTACCACCTCTACTGTTGTCTGGCAATTAGAATCATCTCCATCGGTAATGGTTAAATTAACCGCTCCCGCTGCTATATCAAATGGGTCAAAAGTAGTGGGTGTGCCGTAATTACCCGTTGCCCCACTATCTGTTATCCAATTTAATCCAGTATTGGAACCTTCAACAACTAACTGGAAAGTAAAGACATCATCATCTGCCAAGCTGGGGGTATTATTATCATCACATAACACCTGTTGAACAGTAGCCTGAATAGCGCAAGCATCTGAGCAAGCAGCTGGTGGACTCACCTCTACAGAAGCTACGCATTCTGATGAAAGCTCATCTGTAACAGTTAGCACTATGCCACCAGCTGCGATAGCAAATGGGCCAACAGTAGTCAGCTCACCATATATACCATCATTACCTATATTTATAGAATAGCCATTACCTGTATTTAAACCATCTACTATAATGTCGATAGTGAAAAGATCGTCTGAGTCATCAGATGGAGTACCATTGGCGTCACAGACCACTTCTACTACTGTTGCTTCGATAGCACATAGTTTGGAGCAGGTCTCAGGCGGGCTTACTTCAAGTGTCGTAGTACAAGCATTGTCGCTTTCATCTGTAAGGGTCACCGTCAATACTTCATCATTGATAGGCAGTGGGCCTAAGATGACAGACTCCTCATAATTCCCCGATTGACCGAGGGTACTTGTCCAAGTATCTGCGGTATTGAGTCCGGTTACCATTACTTCAAATGTAAATACATCATCAGATGGATCAGAAGGCGTATCGTTGTCCAAGCAATTAACATTTACCAAACTAGCTTCGATTACACAGAGGTTGGAGCAAGTTGGAGGTGGCTCAATGGTAATTGAAGTACTACAATATTCAGGTAAAGCATCAGCGATCTGGAGGTTAATCGCACCATCGATTATGGCATAAGGCCCCATGCTTACGGTAGTACCGTAAGTGCTTGTAGTGCCATCGTTAGCCGTCCAAGAAGTGCCTGGCCCGTCGCGCTCTACCAATAAGTTGAAAGTAAACTGGTCATCAGAAGCATCAGAAGGGGTACCATTATCTAAGCACGTCAAATCTGAAATAGATGCAAGAATATTGCAAGGTAACAGATTAATGCTATGGGCATCGCCATCATCTTCATCCGAACTATCATTATCGACGATTCCATTCCCATTGGTATCTACTCCATTATTTGGAGTGGAGTCATTATCCTCTTCATTGATAGCGATTACTTCTGCAAGATTAGTGAGATAGTAGGGCTCTGGCAGGGTACTAGTTTGAATACTAAGCACCGCTGAATAGGTGAAAAGCTGTGTCTGCCCTGGTGCCAAATCAAGTGGGGGCCAAGTGATGGTACGCTGAGACGATGTGGGTCCAGTAGCTTCCAGTATTCCTCCATTAGAGATTCCGCCTATTTGACTAAAGCCGCCCGGCAAACTGTCTCTAACCACTACCCCTGTAGCGGGATCCGTTCCTGTATTTGTTACTGAAATAACAAAAGGAATGACTTCTCCGGGGTAAGCCTCAGTAATAATAGAGGTTTTCGAAAGTTCAATATCTACATCGCATGCACCAGACTCGAGGGTGATAGAAGCGGAGGCATCACAACCTTCTTGATCTTGAACAACTGCGGTATACGTTCCTTCTTCACTGACCAAAATGCTGGTAGCGTTAGGCGAGCCTGCATCAATAGCACCATTTGGCCCCGACCAAACCACACTAGTCAGTATTTCATCTCCTGAGGTGATTAGCTCAATAGTAGAAGGCGTGTTCTCACAGAAAAGATCTGGCCCACTCAGGCCTACACTAAAAATAGGAACGTTTACGCGAGCGGATAATACGATATTGGCAAACCACCAAGTATTTAGGGTATTCTTATCCCCATAACCCGTAGTAAGTACATCTTGTGTTTGTAGGCAATCATCTACGTTGGTATTAAAATTAGTCCAGGTTCGGCAGTCGTCTTCGCAACTACAGCCCGCACGACCATCCAACAATTGTCCAGTCCCAGGCTCCATTTGAATATTGCGATCATCCCAGTAAAGTCGATCTGCATTTACGCTATTGGCACAGATGGGTCGAATCGTTTCAATACAGAAACCATTCTTTAAAAATTCACCATCATATACTGCCCAATGTTGTGCTCCTTGGGCATATTGTAAGACCAAATCAACTTGCTCAGTAAATCCAATGCTAGTACCATCTGCTTTTAGGCCATCCCACGGAATGCACTTCTCCAAATCTCCTTCTTCAAAATTTTGAACTAGCAGCACATCTTGCCCTCCTGGATCAAACTGGCCATTTCCATTGAAATCCAGTAAAATCTCTATGGTACCCGCGCGCTCAACTGTTAGTGGTAGGCATAGCCCTGAGCCCTCTACACTACATTGTAAATCTCCTACAGCTGTTACCCCACCACATAAACCGTCTGGAAAGACAACAATATCAGGTTCTTGCAGGAAAATTCTGTGCTGTGCAACATTGTCAGTTAGATTAGCATTAAGAACAGATTGGCGATCTAGAGCAAAGTCGCCACTCGTGCCAGGGCCCGTTTCATTGAAGGCCACGTTGAAGGATAAGCCCTGGAAACCAGAGTTACTAAAATCAATTTTAGTAACAAATCCATCTTTGGTATAAGAATATAATTGACCATTAAATTCTCTTTCCCAGATACACTCTGGTTGTATATTCTGACTAGGTGGCGTTCGAAAAGCCCAGTTTCTAGACCAGATACGGCCAGGAATGGGGGTATCATCCATAGCAACTGTAATATCCCAATTACCAAGGTACTGTATATCACGAAATTCAATATAGTAGTCTCCTGCTTCTGTTGGCTCGAATATAAATCTAGAATGATTTGTTTCATATCCCTCTCCTGTGATAGCCCTCGGGCCTAAAACAGCATCTTCCCAACTCGTTGTGTTGCTATTAAGTGTGTTAATATTGAAAGGCCCGTGTACTATAGCTCCATCAATAGCTCTTTTTATTTGAAATTGATAAGATGGTGTACTGCTATTGTCAAGTTCTCCATTATTATTAAGTGCTCTACCTAATCCCAGATATACAATTTCGTTGGGATTATTAATAGTTATGTAGAGCCTACTGGATTCAGGCCCATCAAAAGAAGCAAAGCTGCCAAAATCAGCTCGACCTATCATGAGCATTACAAGGTCGGAATCGGTTGGAGCCAGTTGTTTGGTTCCTTCTGCTAAACCCATATTTGGGAGCAATAGTATACTAAGGGTGAGAATAAGAGGGTACCAGTACGTGTGCCGAATTAACTGCCGGCCTCGTATGGCAGTGTAAATTTTGTTCATTGTCGTAGTGTTTGTACTGTTCTCTCTGAATGCTAGTAACAAAGGCTAGATAGTTACCAAAATCAAACTATACCAATGCCTCCAGAGAAACCAATGTCGTTCTAAACGGGCCACAGCAGTGAAAGTCTCCTGCTGTAGAGCTATGGTATATCTTATTATTAAAAATTAAGCTGTAAATAACAGGGTGCTTAGCAGTTTACCAACTCTAAACACTAACGAGGGACAAGTGAATAATAAAGAAAAATCCTGTTAAAAAAGGGGGGTTGTCATAGTGTAATCTTCCATTGCGAATATACATCATTTTACTCAACTTGAGTATGTAATGTACTTATAATTTGTTAACAAAAAAGTGGGCCGAAGCACTTATGCGCCTCAGCCCCTTCACATGAAACAAATTTACGCGTTATAATCCTTGGAATAATCCAGTATTGTCAAGTGTTTATTCAAGGTGCACCATTCGCTTAGTTGCGAAATGATCACCAGCTATTACCGTGTAGTAGAGCAGACCCTGAGGTAATTTGCCGTTATCAATAGCTACCTCTTGATAACCTGCACTCATTTGATCTTCTATCGTCATCAGGGTGCGGCCTGCCGCATCTCTGATCACTACCGTTACATCCTCTGCCTCAGGTAAATTGAAGCTGATCACTGTACGCTCTCTGAATGGATTAGGCTTATTCTGGAACAGCTCAAACGGCATTTCAGACTTGCTAATTCTTCCATCCTGAGTACGTTCATCATCAAATAATTGCGTGCTTTCTGTACGTTGATCACCTTCTTTCTGGTCTTTGTTGATCAAATATACTTCTTCGTCACCAATCGTCAAACTATTTTCTGGATCGATCTCTCCTGTAAGGTCTCCATCCGGGAATTCTTGGCAAACGTCATTTCCATCTTGAAGCGTGATAGTACTTATACAATGGTTGAAGTTTGGTCCTCCCATTGTACTATCTGGTTGCATCGCATATGGGTTAAATGCACTATCCCACACAAAGACTTCAACCTGAACTTCTGAAAGATCGTCACACGTTAGTATCAATGAATTCTGGTTGATTGATGGTAGCTCTCCCACTCTGTTAATCGAGAAGGTAAGCGGTCCAGAGCAGTCGTCAGCCATAGACTCTACTAACATATCCGCCATGATCATTGCCATACCCCGATCGATATCACCATCACCATCTACATCTACGCCATCCGTACGTAATAAATCTAACACAAAGCCATTGTAACAATCTGGCGCTGCTACTGCACAGTCAACTACTTCGAACGGCAGCTCTGCTCGGGCTTCATTACCACACTGATCTTCCGCAATAACTACTATTTCGTGCGAACCAATTGGGAATTCACCAACTACTCGGAAGTTTGGATACCCAAACTGTACAGCTCCAGCCTCAACAAGGTCTACATCTAGAGTATCATTTGCAAAGGCGTCTAGGAATACTTCCAGGCGGATAATGGTATCACGCATGCATAATTCTTCGATGCTAAATGGATATTCTACATAACCTTCACAGTTCTCTTCATCAATACAGATTGGTTCAGGAACGGTGAAATTGATTATTGGTGCCATATCATCGAATACGTCAATGTATTGCGTATATCTCCAGAATCCGGTAGAAGTAGTATCCTTCCAGTATCCATCCGGGTTCGTCATCATATCACAGATCGTATCTTTTGTACCAGCTAGTGGTATCAAGTTGAACTCAGCACTGTCGCGATCAATGAAGGTGTTTGTTGGACGTCTGAGTACCCAGACGTTTTCATCACCTTCGATACCATCACAGTCTTCGTCGCGGCTAATCACTACTGGGTCAGCTACTCCATCGTATTCACACCAGTTGATCACATTGAAGACCCGCTCAATACGGTAGCACTCGTCACCTAATGGATCAACTATGGTATCATTAATACTCACTGCTAACAGATCACAACCAATTTCGTTGAAAATGATCGTGTCTAGTACTTCGCAATCTTCAGCAAATAGCTGCGCATCGCGTGGGAACATGATCTCATAATTCTGTACGCCTTGAATGGTCACTACCTGACGGAAGGTATCCACCGTGTAGTTTCCATATCCATCCACTGCTAAGAAGCGACGAGTAATGGTACCAAGTCCGCATTCGTCAAATTCGACGATAGGATCGAAGGCAATCGTTTCAGCTGCGCAGTTATCGAATACTTTCACATATCCAAACAAGGTGTCTAGCTGACCTAAGTTGAATGGATCGAATCCAGCAGGAAGATCATTACAATCCGCAGTGAGGTCTTCTAAGCCGTAGCACTGTGGCGCGGTCTTGTCTTCTACTAGTACCTCTAACCAGCACATATTTGCATTGCCTGCTTCATCCACTACTCGCAACTCTACCGTCACAAACTGGTTTACATCGCAGCAAGTGAATTCTACGAATGGTCCCCAATCAGAGTAGTATGGTGTTACTGGCTCACAGGTTTCTGGATCAACAGTGTATAGTCTACGTATTTGTACGGAATCAATACCGCAGTTGTCGTAGCTGTTGTTGTTGATATGGTACGTAAATAGTCGAGCTAGTCCAAAGCCACCGATAGACACGTTCATGCTACCGAAGCATACTGCCGTAGGCTCTACCAAGTCCGCGATGCGGAAGCGGCAATCCTGGATGGTTTCGTTACCACACTCATCCGTTACGATGTAGCGGAAGAAGTAATCTCCAAGTTCTAATCCAGTGACAATACGTGGATCATCTTCGTTGATCGTCTGTAGTACTACGTCATCTAGTGTGACAATTTGCGTCACTACTGTCCAGTCAGAGCAGTTATCTGTTACATCTGGTAGCGGTACTTCTACCGTACCTGTACAATCCCATGGGTCAGTAGAGAAGAGCATAATATCACCCTCTACAATTGGGCAGTAGTGGTTGCTGGTTGGGCACTCTACTACTGGTGCTTCAAAGTCACCTACTTTAATGAGCTGCTTGAAGGTAACTACCTCATCCGTATTACAGATGTCTGTCACAGTCCATGTACGGTGTAGCTCGTAGGAGTCTGGGCACATTTCCATGCGCTCGTCATCATAGGTCGCCTGCAAGTTGCAGTACGCTTCCGCTAAATCAGTAGCTCCAAAGGCGGAGAGTACAAATGGATAACCGGTGACTGCTGGGTGCGGATTGCCATTGGCATCTGTCTGGAAGTTATCACCACAATCAAACATTGCTGCGAAAGCTGGTGCATTTACATCTTCCAAGACGGGCTTGCGAATCGTGATCTGCTGATCACAGGTCGCTGTATTACCAACAACATCAGTTACCGTGAAGGTGCGCACAATGGTCACATCGTCGCAATCTTCGGCAGCTAACAACTCATCATCGAATGTTAAGTTATCGAATCCACAAATACCACTTACATCTACCGTACCGGTCCAGTCTGTGCTCATTGGGTTATCTAATATACTATCTACATCATCGCAGATCATATCGTAGGTTACCGTGGCAGTACCCTGATCGAAGGCGGTATCATTGCTATCTAAGATTGGCTCATCGCTCTGGCTGAATACTACCCAAGCATAGCTTCCAGTTTGTTCTGGCAACCATGTAGTTGTTAGTAGCGTATATACTGCACCTGGCTCTAAGCGTACATTCAATTGGAGCACTGGAGTCACATTCGTACCGATACCATTTGGAATCATTGGGTTGCCAATTGGCGCTCCATCGATTTGGTATGGTGCGTTACCACCAGCTAACAATCCGCAGCACAAGTCAGCCAAGTCAAGCTCACCCTTGAAGATCGCACCACTACCATCAATAATTGGTGGTGCATCCATATCAGTGTAGAGCGTGAAGGTGTATACCGTTCCAGAGGCAATATTCTCCGTTGTCTTAAACTGTATAGCATCATAGTAGCGATCACCTAACTGCTGATCTTCTGACCACCAGCATAGAGAGTCTGTTGCTTCGAACACAAGGTCATCAGTAGTGATGGCTCCTGGGATGATTTGTACAGGCTCTTCAGTAAAGGTCGCTTCATCGGTATCTTCTGGGCACTCAATTTGATCGAGCGTAGAAGCACCATCTACCGATACGGTTGCTACACAGTCTGCTTTATCATTATCTGTAATGGTGATATTCACCATGCCGTCTGCTATCAAGTATGGGCCGAAGCTCACTGGCACGCCGTATTGGCCACTAGTTGATGCTAGATCGTTAGCCGTCCAGCCGCTGCCGGTACCATTGCCCGTTACGGTCACATCGAAGGTGAACGTATCGTCAGTAGCGTCGTTTGGTGTACCATTATCATCACAAAGTACATTTGTTACTACTGCATCGATCTCACAATCATCCGAGCAAGTTGGTGGTGCTGTTGCATCTACACTTGCTGTGCAATCTGAATCGTTCGCATCCGTAAAGCTGATGCTTACATTACCACCTGCGATTGGGTATGGCCCAAATGTAGTCGGCACATTGTAGTCACCACTTAGCTGTCCACCATTCGAATCAGTTGCTGTCCAGTTAGGCCCAATATCCGTACCGGTTACTACTACCTCTACAGTATAGGTATCATCGCTTGCGTCAAATGGCGTGCCATTATCGGCGCATTCGATGTTCAGAATGTTCGCGTTAATCTCACAGACTGGTGGCGGATCGTCTGAGCAAGTTGGCGGTGCAGGCACTGTAATTTGTGCGCTACACAACTCATCTGCAAAGTCCGTAATTACGATCGTTTGATCACCACCTGCAATTGGGAATGGCCCAAATGCTATTGTTTGACCGTAGAATCCGAGTTCACCCGATTCAGCAAACCATCCTGCACTTGCGTTTTCAGCCGTCACCGTCAAGTTGAAGGTATAGGTATCATCTGTAGAGTCAAATGGTGTATTGTTGTCGAAACATACAATATCATTTGCTTCCAACTCGATGGTACATGGTGGCTCTGAGCACGATGGCGGAGGTGTTACGTATACCCCAACGATACATAGGCTATTATCATCGCCCATAATCGTGAAGGTTACATCACCATCCGAAATCAAGTATGGCCCAAAGTCTGCAAGTGTACCGAACGTTCCTGTTGTATTATCAGGATCAGTTGCTGTCCATGATAATCCATCCAATCCTTCCCCATTTGCCAATACTTGGAACGTGAAGGTATCATCAGATGGATCAGTCGTTCCTTCGTCATTACATTTTACGTTTACTATCTGTACTCCTACATCACACAAATCAGAGCAAGTTTGTGGTGCTGGCACGTCAAGTGTAAATGTACAGTCAGCATCAGCATTATCTCTGAATGTAATGGTCAAGTCGCCAGCCGCTATATCATATGGTCCAAGCTCCACCTCTGTATCGTAGCTTCCGCTAACCTCTTGGCCATTGATCGTTGCAATCCATCCTGTACCGGTTTCAGTACCTGATACATTCACAATAAAGCTGAAGGTATCATCGGAGGAATCAAAAGTTGTTCCATTTGGATCACAGATTGGATCACTCACGATCGTAGCTGTAATGGCGCAATCAGGTACAGAGCAAGTAGCTGGTGGCTGCACCGTTACTACCTCCGTCACACAATTAGAACCGATTGTTCCATCAAATACTTGGAAGCTCACTGCACCAGCAGCAATTGGGTATGGCCCAAAGCTTCTCAGTCCATAGTTACCCGTACTGTTATTCGGATCATTGGCTACCCATATTCCACTTGTATTCGAACCAGTCACTAGTGCCTGGAAGGTGAAGGTATCATCTGAAGGATCAGCTGTACCATTATTATCACATACTATCGTATTTGGATCAACATCTATCGCGATCACACAAGCATCGAAGCAAGACTCATCTAGTTCTACTCGGAAGCTCGCCACACAGTCTGGATCGTCACCATCTACAATAGATACGAGTAATGCTATTCCATCTTCTAGGTCAGGATCACAAACATCGTATGGCCCAAATACTACTGGCTCATCGTAATTGCCCGTGGTATTGTTTGGATCATTTGCGGTCCATGTTCCACCTGTGTTATTACCAGTTACATTGACGATGAACAAGAAGGTATCATCAAATGGATTTGCTGGTGTACCATTATCATTCACTACAATGCTTGTCGGATCGACGAACGCTTCAATCTCACAAATATCAGAGCAAGTCATTGGCGGACTAACCGTCACGACACTTGTTGCACAACCTGGATCATCTGCATCTTGGATCGTGAAGTTCAAGGTGCCACCTGCGATTGGGAATGGCCCTACTTCAGTCGCTATGTTGTAGCTTCCGCTAAATGTCTGTCCATCGATGATGGTCTGCCAGCCATTCGAACCTGTATTCATTCCACTTACAGTAAGTAGGAAGGTGAAGGTATCGTCTGAAGCATCCGAATCCGTGCTATTTGGATCACAAATGACATCACTCACTGTAGCTACAATTTCGCACACACTAGAGCAGGTCGCAGGTGGCGTCACTGTCACTAAGCCTGTTGCACAGCTTTGGTCATCCACGTCCCTAATCGTGAAGCTCAAGGCTCCATCAGCAATTGGGAATGGCCCTACTTGTACCGGAGTATTGTAGCTTCCGCTAATCGCTTGACCACCAATGAACGCCTGCCAGCCGTTAGAGCCCGTATTTGCACCGCTCACCAAAACGGTGAAGGTAAACTGATCATCAGATGGATCGGTCAACGTTCCATTTGGATCACAGACGATATTGCTTACAGCAGCTTCAATTGCGCATACATCAGAGCAAGTCGCAGGTGGAATCACCGTCACTAGCTCTGTTGCACAACTT